>JAEYWU010000124.1 GCA_023428785.1 Pseudomonadota bacterium | reverse complement strand
CTGCTAGACTGAGCGGAATGGCCGACCTTTTCGATTTCGCCCCCGCCCCTGAAGAGCCAAAGAAGGCGCCCGAGCCCGCGACCGCGCCGGCCGAGAAGCCTCAGGCCCTGTCGCGTCCCGCCGCACCTGCCGCCGCTCCCGCCGCGTCGACGGCCGGCTACGGCGCCGATTCCATCGAGGTGCTCGAAGGGCTGGAGCCCGTCCGCAAGCGCCCGGGCATGTACATCGGCGGCACCGACGAGCGGGCGCTGCACCACCTGTTCGCCGAAGTCCTCGACAACGCCATGGACGAAGCGGTGGCCCGCCACGCCAAGTCGATCACGGTCGAGCTGGGCCACGACGGCTTCCTGGCCGTCACCGACGATGGACGCGGCATCCCGGTCGACCCGCACCCGCGCTATCCCGACAAGTCGGCCCTTGAGGTCGTCATGACCGTCCTGCACTCCGGCGGGAAGTTCTCGGGCAAGGCCTATGAGACCTCGGGCGGTCTGCACGGCGTCGGCGTCTCGGTCGTCAACGCCCTGTCAGAGCATCTGGAAGCCACGGTCTGGAGCCACGGCTTCGAGCACCAGCAGCGCTTCTCGCGCGGCATCCCGCTGGGCAAGCTGGAACAGCTGGGCGCCTCGCGCCGTCGTGGCACCCGCATCCGCTTCAAGCCGGACGAAGAGATTTTCGGCGCCGGCGCAGCCTTCAAGGCGGCGCGCCTTTACCGCATGGCCCGCTCCAAGGCCTATCTGTTCCGGGGCGTCACCATCGAGTGGCGCTGCGCCGCCGAGGTCGCGGGCGACACGCCTGAGAAGGCGACCTTCCACTTCCCCAATGGCCTGGCCGACTATCTGGCCGAGCGCATCGGCAGCCAGGAAACCGTCACCCCCGCCTTCTTCGGCCGCATCGAGCGCACCGGCGAGGCCGGCGCCGTTGAATGGGCCGTCACCTGGAGCCCGACGGGCTTCGGCGACCACGACAGCTTCGTCCAGTCCTACTGCAACACCGTGCCGACGCCGGACGGCGGCACGCACGAGGCGGGCTTCCGCGCGGCCCTGTCCAAGGGGCTCAAGGCCTATGCCGAGCTGATCGGCGAGAAGCGCGCGGGCATCCTGACGGCGGAAGACACCGTCTCGGCCGCCGGCGCCCTCGTCTCGGTCTTCATCAAGAACCCGGAGTTCCAGGGTCAGACCAAGGACCGCCTGTCGTCCTCGGAGGCCCAGCGGCTCGTCGAGAACGCCCTGCGCGATCCCTTCGATCACTGGCTGACCGAAAGCCCCGCCCGCGCCAATGCGCTCCTCTCCTTCGTGCTCGACCGCGCCGAAGAGCGCCTCAAGCGCCGCAAGGACAAGGAAGTCGCCCGCGCCTCGGCCACCAAGAAGCTGCGCCTGCCCGGCAAGCTGGCCGACTGCACCCAGAACGCGGCCCAAGGCGCCGAGCTCTTCATCGTCGAGGGCGACTCGGCCGGCGGCTCGGCCAAACAGGCGCGCGACCGCGCGACCCAGGCCATCCTGCCGCTGCGCGGCAAGATCCTGAACATCGCCTCGGCGACCGATGACAAGATGCGTCAGAACCAGGAGCTGTCGGACCTGATGCTGGCGCTGGGCGTCCAGGCCGGCAGCCGCTTCCGGCTCGAGGACCTTCGCTATGAGCGCATCGTCATCATGACCGACGCCGACGTCGACGGCGCCCATATCGCGAGCCTGCTTATCACCTTCTTCTACCGGGCCATGCCCGAGATGGTGAAGGCGGGCCGCCTGTTCCTGGCCCTGCCGCCGCTCTACCGGATCAGCCATTCGGGCAAGACCGAATACGCCCGCGACGACGCTCACAAGGACGAGCTGTTGGCCACTGTATTCAAGGGCAAGAAGCCAGAGATCGGCCGCTTCAAGGGTCTGGGCGAGATGAACCCGTCCCAGCTCAAGGAAACGACCATGGACCCAAAGCGGCGCACCCTCGCCCGCGTCCTGGTCGAGCCGGGCCACGAGAGTCAGATCGACGATCGCGTCGAGACCCTGATGGGACGCAAGCCCGAACTCCGCTTCCGCTTCATCCAGGAGCACGCGGCCTTCGCGGCCGAGGATCTCGACGTCTGATCGGCTGCCTGGCGGTGGCCGCCTAGTGGTGGCCGCCGCCCTCGTCTTCCAGCGGAGGCTGGCCGACGGCGGCGCGCACCCCGACCTCGCCCGCCTGTTCGAAGGTCAGGACCAGCGACAGCACATCGCCCTCAGCCAGCTGCGTGTGAACGCCCATGACCATCATATGGTCGCCGCCGGGACGCAGCTGAACCGCCTCCCCGGCCGGCAGGACCAGGCCGTTCTCCATCTCGCGCATCACCATCAGGCCGTTGTCGGTGTGGACCTCATGGATTTGCACGTCATCGGCGTTCGGGCTGCCGGCCGAGACCAGGCGGTCGTCGGTCGCGGCGGTCAGGGTGGCGAAACAGGCGGTCATGTCGCGCCCGTTCGGTGTCGGGCGGCAGGTCAGATCCGCGATCTCGACCACAGGGGGAGCGGCCTGGCCCGTCTCGTCAGTCCCCTGGCAGGCGGACAGCACGATGGCTGTGAGGATCAGCGCGGGTCCGGCGAAAACGGCGGCACGGGGCTTCGAGCGCGTGGCCTTGGCCACAGCGGTGGTATTCAATAGCATGACTAATTTCCTGAACAGATAAGTAGGCCGCACGCGCCTTCGGGGCGCGGGCGGGAACGGTCCTTGGGTGTTCAGGTGATCGGCGGCGCCGTCGAAGGCGGGCCCGGCGCCGCCCGCGCGGGCGGGATCGGGCGGTGGGCCGCGCCAACGAAAACATCGGCGGGGCTCTCGAAGACGACCGGCGCGACGCCCAGCGCCGGATCCTCGGCCGGGGTGGCGGCCAGGCCGGACAGCAGGGCCATGGCGCACTTCAGGCTGGCCTGTTCGTCGTGGTCGATCGGCTGGCCGTCGTCCCCGACATAGATGACCTGCATCTGGCCGCCGGCGCACAGCACCAGCGGTGTGCCGGTCTCGGCGCTCGCGGCCACGGCCACAGGCACGAACGTCCCAAGCCCGATCGCCAGCACGGCCGCCAGGAAGGCGAACGTCCTGCGAATCGACCAAGTCTGGGCGGCGGGCTGGCTCACAGGCTGCGCCATACTGGACCCGCAGCGGTCCGCCAAGGCGCCGTTTCCCCCGCCGGGCTGGGCCGGTCCATGATGGCCACTGGTCTTTCCCATCCATGGCGTCAACCGGACGATCCGGATGCTTAGGGCGCTTGGGACTGTGTTTTTCAGGCCGCCGATCGACCGCCTCAATCGGACCAGGCCGCCGCCGAACATTGACTTTTCGGCGGAAATCCTTATCTACCCGCCCATCCCGGAACAGGAAGGCGAATACGCGCCGCCCGTTCGCCCCGACTGGGCGGTTCCGCGAAGCCTCAACCGTATGGTGGCCCGATGCGCGGGACGCCGACGTTTCCTCCCCGTTCCGTCAGGATTTCATGACCGAATTTGCACAACTGGGCCTCTCGGCCTCGACCCTCGCTGCCGTCGCCGACACCGGCTACACGGAAGCCACTCCTATCCAGGCCCAGGCCATTCCTGTGGCCCTGGCTGGCCGTGACGTGCTGGGTATCGCCCAGACCGGCACCGGCAAGACCGCCGCCTTCACCCTGCCGATGGTGGATCGTCTGGCCAGCGGCCGCGCCAAGGCCCGCATGCCGCGCGCCTTGGTCCTGGCCCCCACCCGGGAACTGGCCGACCAGGTCGCCGAAAGCTTCCAGAAGTACGCCAAGGGCACCAAGCTTTCCTGGGCCCTGCTCATCGGCGGCGTGTCCATGGGTGACCAAGTCTCGGCGCTGGACAAAGGCGTGGACGTCCTGATCGCCACCCCGGGCCGCCTGCTGGACCTGTTCGATCGCGGCAAGATGCTGCTGACGGGCGTCCAGATCATGGTCGTCGATGAAGCGGACCGCATGCTCGACATGGGCTTCATCCCCGACATCGAGCGCATCTTCAAACTGACCCCGCCGCGCCGTCAGACCCTCTTCTTCTCGGCCACCATGCCGCCGGAGATCACCCGACTGACGACGGCCTTCCTCAAGGATCCGACGCGGATCGAAGCCTCGCGGCCGGCGATGACGGCCGAAACCATTAGCCAGTTCATGGTTCCGATCGGCTCGGCTGATCCCAAGGCCAAGCGCACTGCTCTGCGCATGCTGATCGAACGCGCCGACGTCAAGAACGGGATCGTCTTCTGCAACCGCAAGTCTGAAGTCGATATCGTCGCCAAGTCGCTGAAGGTGCATGGCTTTGACGCCGCCCCGATCCACGGCGACCTGGACCAGTCGCTGCGCATGAAGACCCTGTCGGACTTCCGTTCTGGCGAACTGAAGATCCTGGTGGCCTCCGACGTGGCCGCTCGCGGTCTCGACATTCCGGACGTCAGCCACGTCTTCAACTACGACGTTCCGCACGCCGCCGACGACTACGTCCACCGCATCGGCCGCACCGGCCGCGCCGGCCGGACCGGCGAAGCCTTCATGATCGTCACCCCGTCCGACGACCGTTCGCTCGACAAGGTGCTCAAGCTCATCAAGAAGACGCCCGAGACCATCGACCTCGAACTCGATGTGTCCGAGCTGAAGTCCACGCCGCGCGAAAAGGCCGGCCGCGACCGGGATCGCGAGCGCAGCCGCCGTGATCGCGACCGCCGCCCCCGCCCGATCGCCGACCACGGCCAGACGGCCTCGATGGAGCCGATCAAGGCGGTCGAGACTTCGGAGGAAACGGTTTCGGAACAGCCGCCGCTGGTCGCGGCCGTCGAGGCCGACGCTCCGGTGGAGCGTGAGGGGCGCTCGCGTCGTTCGCGCGGCGGCCGTGGCCGCCGTTCGGATGCGGCGCCCGTGGCCGAAGCGGTGGCGACCGAGGAAGTCTCCGCGCCGGAGCCCCGCGCCGAACGTGAGCCGCGTCCCGAGCGCGAACCGCGCCGTGAGCGGGGTCGTGACCGGGACCGCGAGGACCGCAACGAACCGCGCGTCGCTGGCTTCGGCGACTCCACTCCGGCCTTCCTGCTCCGCTCTGCGCTGAAAAAAGAGCCGGCTTAATCCCGCCGTTACTGTTGGTCGTCTAACTTGCGTCTCAGCCGGGGGGAGCTCGGCTCCAAGGGACGCCGTATGAGTTCAGACGTCGACACGACGCTTCGTGGCCCAGCCGCCTATGAGCTGGCCAAAACCGCGCTCTCCGAGATGGAGGCGTCGGGCGTCTGGCCGACCCCGCTGAACTTCGAGCTGTGGCTGCACTACCTCGGCAATCCCGAGGGTGGCCTGGCCCGCGAGCTCAAGCGCGTCCTGTCCAACGGCGCCTTGACCGAAGACGAGTCGGAACGCCTGGCCGCGGAGTTCCTGCCCCGCGCCCGCCTGTCCGACGAGATCCGCGACGCCGGCGCCCAGCTGTCCCGCGAACTGACCAGCGTGGCCGGCGCCATCGCCGAGGCCCAGCGCAATCAGGCGGCCTACGGCGAGACCCTGGCCGAGGTCGGCCAGGACCTGACCACCGGCGGCGACATTCGTCAGACCATCCATACCCTGGCCCAGGCGACCCAGCAGGTCTCGGCAGAAAACAACAAGCTGGAACAGCGCCTCGCCGATTCCACCCGCGAGGTCGTCAAACTCCGCGAGCATCTAGAGCAGGTCCGCCGCGAGGCCATGACCGACGCCCTGACCAAGCTGGCCAACCGCAAGGCCTTCGATGACGAACTGGAACGCCAGTGCGCCGCCGCCGAAGCCCGCGGCAGCTCGCTGGCTCTCGCCGTCATGGACATCGACCACTTCAAGCGATTCAACGACACCTGGGGCCACCAGACCGGCGACCAGGTCATCCGCTATGTCGCCAGCGTCATCGGCCGCAATAGCTTGGCCCCGCGCATGGCCGCCCGCTACGGCGGCGAGGAATTCGCCCTTCTCTTCCCGGCCGAACACACCCAGGCGATCCAGCAGGCTCTCGAGGCCATGCGCAAGGAAATCGCCTCGCGCACGCTCAAGCGCCGCTCGACCAACGAGGACCTCGGCGCCGTGACCATCTCCATCGGCCTGGCCCACTGGCTGGAGGGCGAAAGCCCGGCCTGCCTGATCGAGCGCGCTGACGCGGCCCTGTACGAATCCAAGCGCAACGGCCGCAACAAGCTGACCGTCTCGAACCCGCGCGCAGCCGCGGCCTGAGCCCTCTCGACGGCGCTGCGGCGCCCGCTAGAGTGCAGCGATGAGAAGCTTCGCCTTCAATCTCGCCTACTGGGCCCTGTCGATCGTCTACTGCCTGCTGGCGGCCTTTTCGGCCCTCACACCCGGCCGCAAGACCACCCAGTGGATCATCCGCCGCTATGTGAAGCGCATGGTCCAGGCCATGCGCGTTCTGGCGGGGATCACCATCGAGGCGCGGGGCAAGGACCGCCTACCCCAGGGGGCCTTCATCATCGCCGCCAAGCACCAGAGCTGGGGCGACGGCTTTTTAGTCTACGACCAGTTCGACGACCTCGCCTTCGTCACCGGCAACCACCTCGAGAAGTTCCCGCTACTCGGCACGGTGCTGCAGAAGCTGGGCGCGATCGTCGTGGACAACTGCGGCGGTCACGAAGCGCGCAAGACGCTGGCCCAGTCTGCGGCCGTCGCCCATCAGGAGGGCCGCAAGATCCTCATCTACCCCGAAGGCAACCTGGCCAAGGTCGGCGAGAAATTCCGCTACCGCACCGGCGTCTGGCACATGTACCGCGACTTCAACATGCCGGTCGTACCGCTGGCCACGAACCTGGGCCTGTTCTGGCCGCAAGAAGACTTCGGCAAAAATCCCGGCCGGGCGACGATCGAGTTCCTGGAGCCCATTCCCACCGGCCTGCCCAAGGCCGAGTTCATGGAACGGCTCGAAGCCGCCATCGAAGCCCGCACCGCCGAACTGATCGCCGAAGCGACGGGCCAGCCGGTCACGCCCGCCGTGCGAGTCCTGGCCCCGGATGAGATCAGGAAGGCGGCTTCTTCCGCTTCCCCGGCTTCGGCCTGAGCGCCACCTCAACCGACCGCCGCGCCCAGGCGACCGCCTCGTCTGGATCATCCACGGCGGTCTCCGGCATTGACCAATAGGCCATGGCCATCGTCTGCCCGTCCTTGGTCGGATAGGTGAACTGACGCGCGCCCTCGGCCTCCAGCGCCTCTGCCAGATCAGCGTCGGCCTTCAGCCAGATCATACCGTCGTCCAGGATCGCGAACATCGCGCCATGCTGCTTGACGCCCGCGCCGCCGAACATGCGCTTGATCTCAATGGGCCCGAGACCGGCCAGATGATCCCTCACCCAGTCGCCGAACTCGGGATCGTAGGCCATCAGGCCTCGGGCGCCGGAACGATGGTCACGCTCTCGCCGCAGCCGCAGGCGTCCGTCTCATTCGGATTGCGGAAGACGAACTTCGAGGCCAGCCGGGTCGTCTCGTAGTCGATCTCCGAGCCCAGCAGGAACAGCACGGCCTTGGGCTCGATGACCACCTTGGCGCCCTTGTCCTCGACCACCTCGTCCAGCGGGTCGATCGTCTCGGCGTAGGAGACGACATACTCCTGTCCCGCACAGCCGCCGTTCTTGACCCCGACGCGCAGGGCCGCCGCGGGTTTGTCGGCCCGGGCCATGATCTCACGCACCCGCTGGGCGGCGGCGTCCGTCAGACGGACGACCTGGGGCCTCGGGCGGCGGCGGACGGTCTGGGTTTCCATCAGAACATGTTCAAGGCCAGCTTGGCCTCGTCCGACATGCGCGACGCATCCCACGGGGGATCGAACACCAGCCGCGCCGTCGCTGAGCGGATGCCCTCGACCTTGCGCACCGCATCCTCGACCCAGCCCGGCATTTCGCCGGCCACCGGACAGCCCGGCGCCGTCAGGGTCATCTCGATCAGCACGTCGCGCTCATCGTTGATGTCGACCTTGTAGATGAGGCCCAGTTCATAGATGTCCACCGGGATTTCCGGGTCGAACACGGTCTTGAGCGCCTCCACGATCGCGTCCGTCAGGTTGGCGATCTCGAGCTCGGTCAACGCCCCCTGCTGGGGAGCGTCCCACGCCTTGGCGAACTCTTCGCTCTGGCTGATCTTTCCGTCGTCCATGTCCGTCACTGAAAGAAGGTCCGGGCCTTGATCAGGGCGTCGACGAAGGCGTCCACGTCCTCAGGCGTATTATATAGGGCGAAGCTGGCGCGGATGCTCGACGTCAGGCCGAACCGGCTCATCAGCGGCTCGGCGCAGTGCTGGCCGGCGCGGACAGCGACGCCGTACTTGTCGAGGATTTGGGCGATGTCGTGAGCGTGCACGCCCTCGACGGTGAAGGACAGGATCGCGCCCTTGCCCTCGGCCGTCCCCAGAGGCTGGAACCAGTTGAACCCTCGCAGCGCCTCATAGGTCCGGTCATGCAGCGCCCGCTCGTGGGCATCGACAGCGGCCCGATCGAAGCCCGACAGCCACTCGACGGCTGAGCCCAGGCCAATGGCCTCCAGGATCGGCGGCGTGCCCGCCTCGAACCGCCGCGGCGGCTCGGCATAGCGGACGGCCGCTTCCGACACGCTCTCGATCATCTCGCCGCCACCCTGATAGGGCGGCAGGGCGGCCAAGGCCGAAGCCTTGCCGTAGAGGACGCCGATGCCCGTCGGGCCGTACAGCTTGTGGCCGGTGCAGACGTAGAAATCGCAGCCCAGCGCCTTCACATCCGGCGCGCAATGGACCGCCCCCTGACAGCCGTCGACGACCATCAGCGCCCCTGCGGCGTGGGCTAACCGGGTGATCTCGGCGACCGGATTGATGGTCCCCAGCACGTTCGACATGTGGGTGACCGACACAACCCGCGTCTTCGGCCCGATCAGCGAGGCCAGATGCCCCATGTCGAGCGACCCGTCGTCCCGAACGCGCGCGAACTTCAACACCACACCGCGCCGCTCGCGCAGCAGATGCCACGGCACGATGTTGGAGTGATGCTCCATCTGGCTGACGACGATCTCGTCGCCCGCCTCGATGGACAGGCCCATCGACGACGCGACCAGATTGATCGCCTCGGTGCCGCCCTTGGTGAAGACGATCTCGTCCTCGCCCGCGTTCAGGAACCGCGCGACCGAGCGGCGTGCGCCCTCATAGGCCTCGGTCGTCTCGTTCGCGAGCGTGTGCAGACCCCGGTGCACGTTGGCGTAGGAGCCTTCCATCGCGCCGGCCATGGCGTCGATCACCGACCGCGGCTTCTGGGCCGAGGCGGCGTTGTCCAGATAGACCAACGGCTTGCCGTTCACCTGCCGCGACAGGATCGGGAACTGTGCGCGGGCGGCCAGCGGATCGAAGGTCATCACAGCCGCTCCGTCAGCCATGCCCTCACCCTCTCGCGCGCGCCCTCGTGGCCGATGCGGTCGACGACCTCCATCAGGAACGCCTCGGTCAAGAGCTGGCGCGCGACATCCGTCGGCAGGCCGCGCTGCTCCATGTAGAACAGCGCGCTCTCGTCCAGGGCGCCGACCGTGTTGCCGTGGGCGCACGACACGTCGTCGGCGTAGATTTCGAGCTCCGGCTTGGCGTCCACTTCGCCGCGATCGGACGTGATCAGGGCGTGGTGCCCCATGCGGGCGTCGGTGCCGTCCGCGCCCTCGCGCACGATGATCCGGCCCTGAAACACGCCCCGCGCCTCGTCGCGCACGACGCCCTTGGTCAGCTGGTCCGTCAGGCCGCTCGCGCCCGTGTGATCGACCTCGGTTGTCAGGTCCGCATGGCGCTTGCCCGCCAGCAGGTAGGCCCCGTCGATCCGGACGGCCGCACCCTCGCCGGGATGCTTGAGGCGGGTCTCGATGCGCTGGAGCTTCGCGCCAGTTGTCAGCAGGGTCTGGGAGAAGGCGGCGCCCGCCCCCATCGTCACCTCGGCGCGCGAGAAGCTCAGGGCGTCCCCCGCGTCATTCGCCAGCACGATCCGCTCCAGCCGCGCGCCGTCGCCGAGCGTGATCGCCAGTCCGGCGTTGGCCACATAACCCTCGGCCTCACCCTCGTAGCTCTCCAGCAGGGTCAGGGCCGATCCGGCCTTCACCTCGATGGCGACCTGAGCCTGATGTCCCGTGCCCTCGCTCGTCGATGCGAAGCGCAGCAACGCCAGATGCTCGCCAGGGCCCTCCGCGATCAGCTCGGGGGAGCCGTCGCAACGGCCGTTGACGAAGAGCAGTTCATTTCTGCCGAGGCCCGCGAAAAGCCCCTCACCAGTGGCCACGCCCTCTGGCGACGGCTCGGGCGCCGCGCGCAGGAAGCGGCGCACGTCGGTGTATTTCCAGTCCTCGTTGCGGCGGGACGGGAAGCTCTCGGCGTCGTTGAGATCAATGCGGGAGGCGAGGTCCATCAGGCGGCGGCCAGATACTTGTCGTAGCCCTCGGCCTCGAGCTCAAGCGCCAGTTCCGGGCCACCCGACGCCACGATCCGGCCACCCGCCAGCACATGCACCCGGTCCGGGCGGATGTAGTCCAGCAGGCGCTGATAGTGGGTGATGACCAGCATCGACCGCTCGGGCGAACGCAGGGCGTTGACCCCGTCGGCCACGACCTTGAGGGCGTCGATATCGAGGCCCGAATCCGTCTCATCGAGGATCAGCATCGACGGCTGGAGCAGCGCCATCTGGAGCACCTCCATCCGCTTCTTCTCGCCTCCCGAGAAGCCGACATTCAGCGGCCGCTTGAGCATGTCGAAGTCCATCTTCAGCGCGGTCGCCGCCGCCTTGGCGGCCTTGAGGAACTCCGGCGCCGACATCTCGGCCTCGCCGCGCGCCTTCCTCTGCGCATTGATCGCCGCCCGCACGAAGGTCAGGGCCGGCACGCCCGGGATTTCGACCGGATACTGGAATGAAAGGTACAGGCCCTTCGCCGCCCGCTCGGCGGGCTCGAGACCCAGCAGATCCTCGCCGCGCCAGGTCGCCGACCCGCCCGTGACCTCATAGTTCGGCCGACCCGCCAGGGCATAGCCCAGCGTCGACTTGCCAGCCCCGTTCGGCCCCATGATGGCGTGCACCTCGCCCGCAGGCACGTCGAGCGTCAGGCCCTTGAGGATCGGCTTGTCGGCCACGGTGACGGAGAGGTTGGAAATGGAGAGCATTAGCGGAGCTGGGACCAGAGATAGAAGCCGCCCAAAGCGACAAAGATTAGGATCGGGATGATGAGCGGCTTGAGGAATTCGATGACCTCGGCGCGTCGGTCCCGGGGCGGCGTCGGATAGAATTTCTCGACGTACCGCTGACGCGCCGCCGCGCGCTCGGCAGGCGTGCCGCGCATTGCGGCGAGAAGGTCAGGATCCATGTCTTCGGCCCCTTCGATCGCCGGGGCTTCGGCAGAGACATGAAGCTCCGCCAGCGACGCTCCCGGCCCGAAGTGGTCCTCCGGCGGCAAGACCTCATCCTCGATCCACAGAGCCGCGCGCCAGCGTCGCCCCAGGACCTGCTGGATCAGATCGACCGTCTGGGCCGACAGCGTGCCACGCGCGCCGAACGACAGGACGGTGTCGCCAAGCTCCGACGCGCCGTCGGGCCGTTCGTCCTCTGGCCAATCCGACAGCGGGAAGACGCCGTAGTCAAAGCCGCTCTCGGCCCCATCCACGGTCACCGGCAGCCAGCCGCCCACATTCTGATCGAGCGTGAAATCCGCCGGGAAGGTCAAAGATACACCCGTCTCGGCGATGGCGGCGACCAGCTCTGCAGCCGCCGGCAAGCCCGCCTTGCGAACGATGAGGGCGCTATCGACGCTCACCCCACGCTCCCTTCCAGCGAGATCGCGACCAGCTTCTGCGCCTCGACGGCGAACTCCATCGGGAGCTCCTGCAGCACCTCGCGCACGAAGCCGTTGACCAGCAGTTGCACCGCCTCCTCCTCCGAAAGCCCCCGCTGCATGGCGTAGAAGAGCTGGTCTTCCGACAGGCGCGTCGTTGTCGCCTCGTGCTCGAACTGGGCCTGGCCGTTCCTGGCCTCGACATACGGCACCGTATGCGCCGCGCAGTCCTTGCCGATGAGCAGGCTGTCGCACTGGGTGAAGTTGCGCGCGCCGGTCGCCTTCGGATGAGCCGAGACCAGGCCGCGATAGGTGTTGGACGACCGCCCCGCCGACACGCCCTTGGAGATGATCCTCGAGCGGGTGTTCTTGCCCAGGTGCACCATCTTGGTGCCCGTGTCCGCCTGCTGGCGGCCGTTGGTGATGGCGATGGAATAGAACTCGCCGGACGACCCCTCGCCCTTCAGCAGGCACGACGGATATTTCCACGTCACCGCCGAGCCGGTCTCGACCTGGGTCCAGCTCACCTTCGACCGATCGCCGCGGCAGTCCGCGCGCTTGGTGACGAAGTTGTAGATACCGCCCTTCCCAGTGACGGGATCGCCCGGATACCAGTTCTGGACCGTCGAATATTTGATCTCGGCGTCGTCCAGCGCGATCAGTTCGACCACCGCCGCATGCAGTTGGTTCTCGTCCCGCATCGGGGCCGTGCAGCCTTCCAGATACGAGACGTAGCTTCCCTTGTCGGCGATGATCAGCGTGCGTTCGAACTGGCCGGTGTTCTCCGCATTGATGCGGAAATAGGTCGACAGCTCCATCGGGCAGCGCACGCCAGGCGGGATGTAGACGAACGAGCCGTCCGAAAAGACCGCCGAGTTCAGGGCCGCGAAATAGTTGTCGCTGACCGGCACGACCGAGCCGAGGTATTGCCGCACCAGCTCCGGATGTTCGCGCGCCGCCTCCGAAAAGGACATGAACAGCACGCCCGACTTGGCCAGTTCCTCGCGGAAGGTCGTGACCACGCTGACGCTGTCGAATACGGCGTCGACCGCATATTTCGGCGCGCCCTGGACGCCCGCCAGCACCTCCTGCTCGCGCAGCGGAATGCCCAACTTCTTGTAGGTCTCCAGGATTTCCGGATCGACCTCGTCGAGGGACTTGGGGCCTTCCTTGGTCTTGGGCGCGGCATAGTAGTGGAGCGCCTGATAGTCGGCCGGGACGTAATCGACCTTGGCCCAGGTCGGCTCCTCCATCGCCTGCCAGCGCTCCAGCGCCTCCAGCCGCCATTGCAGCAGCCACTCCGGCTCGCCCTTCTTGGCCGAGATGAAGCGGACCGTATCGGCGCTCAGGCCGACCGGCGCGAACTCCTGTTCGACGTCAGTGATGAAGCCATGCTTGTAGGCTTCCAGATCGCGGACGGCGTCGACCGTCTCCTTCACAGCGGCCATCAGGCGGGCTCCATCGCGGGATGGCGGGCCCGGTGCTTGAGGAAGGCGTCCTCCCACACGTCCGCGAAGCGGACCCAGTCGGCCTCGGTCGTGCCCCAGCCGCCCGACACGCGGATCGCCGAGGTCGCTAGATCGTCCAGCCCCATGGCGACCAGCGCGGTCGACGGCTTGGCCTTGCCCGAGGAACAGGCGCTGCCGCCCGAGACCATGACGCCCATCAGATCCAGCACCATCAACTGCTGCATCGATGGCCAGCCCGGCGTCGCCACGAACAGAGTGTTGGGCAGACGGTCCGCCCCGTCACCGGCGACGACACAGCCGTGCGCCTTCAGCCGCTCAGCCGCCGCATCACGCCACGCCGAATGATCCTTGCCGGCCTCCAGCTCGGCGCGCGACACCGCCGCCGCCGCGCCAAAGCCGGCAAGGCCAGGCCCGTTCTCGGTTCCCGCGCGCAGCCCCCGCTCCTGCCCGGCCCCGAACAGGGTCTTGTGCACCGTGGCCCGCGGCCCGGCGACAAGACAGCCCACGCCCTGCGGCCCGCCCAGCTTGTGCGCCGACAGGGTCAGGGTGTCGCAATCCAGCTCGTCCATACGGACCGAAATCTTGCCCGCCGACTGAACCGCATCGACATGCAGCCAGCCGTCATGGGCATGGACCCGCTTCGCGATCTCCGCGATCGGCTGGATCACGCCGGACTCGTTGTTGGCGTGGTGGATGGCGACGAACGCCCGGCCGCCGGCCGCAAGCGCCGCCTCGAGCGCCTCCAGCGAAACCACGCCCCGCCCGTCGACCGGAAGGACCGTGACCTCACAGCCGCTCATGGTCGCGGCCTCGGCCACGCACGGATGCTCTGTCGCGCCGACAATCAGCCGGTCAAAGCCCGACTTGATGGCGCTGTTCATCGCCTGGCTGTTGGACTCGGTCCCGCCCGACGAGAAGATGATGCTCTGCGGATCGGCGCCGACCAGGGCCGCCACCTCGGCCCGCGCCGATTCGATCCGCGCGCGCTGACGCCGCCCGGCCGCATGGACCGCCGACGGATTGCCGTTGTCGGCGAGCGCCTCTGTCGCGGCCTTCACCGCTTCCGGGCGAACGAGGCCAGACGCGTTGTAATCGAGATAGACCGGGGTCATGCCGCCGCCCCTTCCGTCGCCGCCGCCAGGGCCGCACCCATCCGCACGCTGGGGCACGCCTTGGGCGCGATCACATCGGCCAGCGAGACGCTGGCCAGATAGCGATGGATTTCCTGGCCCAGGCCTTCCCAGAGATCATGGGTGATGCAGCGCGCGCCGTCGGTCATGCAGCCGCGCGGCGTGCCGTTCACGGAACAGCGCGTGGCGCGGATCGGCTCGTCCACGGCCAGGACGATGTCGGCGACCCAGGTCTGGTCGGCCTTGGCCGCCAGCCGATAGCCGCCGCCCGGACCCCGCACGCTCTTGACCAGCCCCGCCCGGCGCAGGCGCGAGAACAGCTGCTCCAGATAGGACAGCGAGATTTCCTGGCGCGTGGCGATCTCGGCCAGCGAGACGGACCGTTCGGTCCCGCCATCGGTGCTGTGCCGCGCCAGATCAGCCATGGCCATGACTGCATAGCGGCCCTTGGTCGACAGCCTCATGCCGTGTTCCTCAACAAAATGCGCGCCTTTGGCGGGACCTGTGCTAAGACCCGCCGCTTTCCTGGACTGCGCGCCCGGGAGATAGAGAAACCTAGCGGAGCGGTCAACTATTCCCGGCCGGTCCGACGCCCGAAATTGTCTGGGGTTCGTCCATGCCTGAAGTCATCCTTCCCGGAGCCGCCGGCCGTATCGAGGGCCGCTATTCCCCCGGCAAGACCGATGACGCCCCGATCGCCCTGATCCTCCACCCGCACCCCAAGGCGGGCGGGCACATGAACAACCCGGTGGCGGTCCAGCTCTATCACCTGTTCATGAAGCGCGGCTTCGCGACCCTGCGCTACAACTCACGCGGCGTGGGCAAGTCCCAGGGCGAGTTCGATTCGGGGATCGGCGAGCTGGCGGACGCCGCGACCGCGCTCGACTGGCTCCAGGCCCATAACCCGCAGGCCTCCCAGACCTGGGTCGCCGGCTATCAGTTCGGCGCCTACATCGGCATGCAGCTGCTGATGCGCCGCCCTGAGACCGACGGCTTCATCTCGGTCTCGGCCCCGGCCAACATGTACGACTTCTCGTTCCTGGCGCCCTGCCCGGCCTCCGGCCTGTTCCTGCACGGAACCGCCGACACGATCGTGCCCCCGGCCGAGGTCGAGCGCGTCGTCGCCAAGCTGCGCACCCAGAAGGGCATCGTCATCGACTACGACCTGATCGAGGGCGCCTCTCACTTCTGGGAAAACAACATGGCCGACGTCGAAGGCCGCGTGAGCCGCTACCTCGACATGCGCCTGAGCGCCGACGCCCAGCCGGAGTAGCCGCTCAGGCCGGGGCCGCCTCGGGCTCCTGCATCGCCAGTTCAATGCGCGCCGCCCGCTCGCGGGCCTCGTCCCTGCGCGCCTTGAGATCAGCCAGCTTCTGAGTGTTCGGCAACCGCCGCCCGGTCTCATCGGCGATGGCCGAGACCAGATCCCGATAGCGCTTGCGGGCTCGGTACAGGTGGATGTGCAGCACGGGATCTCCTCTGAAGAGAGGAGCGTGCCCGATACGGGAGGAGCAGGGAGGGGATGGGGGGCCCCGTCACGCACCGAGCACGCTCGATGCGGTCCGACATCACGATCACGACGATCGCCAGAGGGGCCCGGTCCGCTCAGTGAGACTGGTCGGCCAATGAGGCCGGAACATGGCGGACGGGCTGGACAATCTCCGTCCGGGATGTCCCGCGATATCCATGATGTCCGCGTCCACCTTGTCCACGGTTGTTCGGTCGCAGCCGATCAGAGCGCGCGGAAGGTCCCGTCAGCGTGAAGCTGCTCCAGCATCCCGTCGCCGATGCCGAAGCGGAAGCCATGCAGCCTCAGCAGCCCCGCCGCCTCGCGCTCGGCGATCCAGGGGAAGGTCCTGAGGTTGTTCAGGCTCAGCTTGACGGTCTCGTGCTCGCAGACGTCGTCGATCTGGTCCTCGGGCGTGCCGGCCGCGCGCGCCGCGTCGACCGCCGGCTGGGCCATGCTCATCCAGGGTTTGACAAAGTCCTGAACCTGCTCGGGAAAGCCGTGAACCAGGGCGTTGATGCCGCCGCACTTCTGGTGGCCCATGACCACGATGTTCGGCACCTCAAGCACTCGCACGCCGAACTCCAGCGCCGCCGACGTGCCGTGGAAGTCGCCATCTGGGTCATAAGGCGGCACCAGATTGGCGACATTGCGCACCACGAAAAGCTCGCCCGGCGCGGTGTCGAACACCATCGCCGGATCAGCCCGGCTGTCGGAACAAGCGATGATCAGGGCGTGGGGCTTCTGGCCCTCAGCGGCCAAGGCCTCCATCCGGCCGCGATGGCTGGTCCAGCCGCCATCCCGGAACCGGCGATAGCCGTCGATCAGCTTTTCCATGTTTCCTACTCCGCAGGCTGGGCCTTCGCCCGTTCTTCGTCCTCGAACGCCTCGATCTCGTGGGCGACGTGTTCAGGGCTGCGGGTGTACTTGGCCAGGAGGTTGTAGAAAACCGGCAAGATGAAGAGCGTCAGCAGGGTCGCGAACATGGCCCCGGCGAAGATGACCACGCCGATGGTCTGACGGCTCCCTGCCCCCGCCCCCTGCCACAGCACCAGCGGCAGGGCTCCGAACGCCGTCGCGATCGAGGTCATGATGATCGGGCGCAGACGCAGCGAAGACGCCTCGATCACGGCCTCGCGGATCGTCCGCCCCTGATCGCGCAGTTGGTTGGCGAACTCCACGATCAGGATGCCGTTCTTGGCCGCCACCCCGATCAGGATGATCAGACCGATCTGCGAATAGATGTTGAGGCTCGACCCGGCCATGTAGAGGCCGAACAGCCCGCCGGCGGCCGCCAGCGGCACCGTCAGCATGATGACGGCGGGCGATATCCAGCTCTCGAACTGAGCCGCCAGCACGAGGAACACCAGCAGCAACGCCAGGCCAAACGCGATGCCGACCGCCCCGCCGGCTTCCTGAAGGTCGCGCGCCGCCCCGCCCCAGCGCACGATCGGTCCGGGCGGCTGGGCGTCGGCCTGGGCCTGCAGGAAGTCGACACCGTCAGCGACGGTATAGCCCTCGTTCAAATCCACGGTCAGGGTGATGGCCCGCAGCCGGTCCAGACGCCGCCGGTCCGGCGTGTCGCCCGAGGTCCGCGTGTCGATCACCGACGACAGCGGCGTCAGCGACCCGGCCTCGCCGCGCACATAGAGCAGGCTCAGGTCATCCACGCCCTGCCGGTTCGCCCGGTCGGTCTGCAGGATGACGTCGTATTCCTGACCGCCCCGGATGTAGGTCGTGGCGCGGCGTCCGCCGTACATGGTCTCGAGCGTCCGCCCGACGCCCTGGGCCGAGACACCCAGCGCTGCTGCACGCTCCGGATCGACATCGACGAGCAGGCGCGGCGCGTTCGGCTCATAGTTCAGGCGCGGCCGGCTCATGCCGGGGTTCTCGCGCGCGGCCTGCAGGATCGGCTGGAGCCACTGGTACATCGACTCATATTCAGAGCCGGTGACGATCATCTCGACGCTGCTCGAGCCGCCGCCACCGCCGCCCCGCTGGAAGGCGCCCGGCGTCGAGGCGTTCACTCGCGCCCCGGTGATCTGGCTGAACTCGCGGTTCAGTTCCTGGCTGATCTCGTCGGCCGACCGGTCACGCTCGCTCCAGTCCGACAGGATCAACACGCCGTTGCCAGTGTTGAAGCTGCCGCCGCCGAAGCCCGGCGCCGAGATCAGATAGCTGTCGGCCTCGCCATTGGCCCGATAGGTCTCGAGCATCGGCTCGACCTGCATCATGACTTCACGCGTGTAGTCGAAGCCGGCGCCCTCGGGGCCCTCGGCTCGAACTGAAACGCGGCCGCGGTCCTCGGGCGGCACCAGTTCCGACGGCAGGGCCAGGAACAGCGCCAGCGCGCCGCCGGCCACCGCAAACACCGCCAGGCCCGCGACAAGCGCCGCGATCGGCCGTCCCAGGAAGGCATCGAGCGTGTCGTGATAGGACTGGCGCAGGCCATCCATCGCCCAATCGACCTTGCGGGCCAGCCAGCCTTCGGTCTTGGCCGGTCGCAGGATCTTGGACGCCAGCATCGGCGACAGGGTCAGGGCCAGGAACGCCGAGAAGGCCACCGCCGCTGCGATCGCCACCGCCAGTTCGACGAATAGCCTGCCCGTATAGCCGGGGAGGAACATCAGGGGCGCGAACACCGCGATCAGAACGATCGTCGTCGCCACGACCGCAAAGAAGACCTGACGCGCGCCGCGCATCGCCGCCACCAGAGGCGGCTCGCCGTGATCGATGCGGCGCTGGATGTTCTCGGTCACGACGATGGCGTCATCCACCACCAGCCCGATCGCCAGAACCAGCGCCAGCAGGGTCAGCAGGTTCAGCGAGAACCCGAGCGGCGTCAGCACCATGAAGGTCGACAGCAAACAGATCGGCGCGACGATCGACGGAATGAAAGCCGCCCGCAGACTGCCCAGGAAGATGAAGTTCACCAGCGCCACCAGCACTAGCGAGATGCCGATGGTGATCCAGACCTCCTCGATCGCGTGCTTGGTGAAGACCGAGTTGTCCGAGCCCACGACCAGTTCGGAGCCTTCGGGCAGCGTCCCCTGCGCCTGCTCGACGACTTCTCGCACGCCTGCGGAAATCTCCAGGTCGTTGGCCTGGGACTGACGGGTGATGGCCAGGCCGATCTGGTCCAGGCCATTGCCCCGGAACACGCGGCGGTGCTCGGCCGGCGCCTCTTCGATGCGGGCCACATCACCCAGCCGGGTGACATAGGCGCCGTCCTCGGCCGTGCCCGAAACCGGCAGGGCGGCGAACTGTTCGGGCGTCGAGAAGTTGCGCGCGACCCGCACCGTGTAGTCGCGGCTGGTGGATTCCAGCGACCCCGCCGGCAGCTCTACGTTCTGCGACGTCAGGGCCGTCTCGACATCGGTGACCGTCAGTCCGCGCGCGGCCATGGCCGCCGGGTCCAGCCACAGGCGCATCGCATAGCGCTGCTCACCAAAGATCTGCACCGCGGCCACGCCCGGCACGGTCGAGAACCGCTCGACCAGATAACGGTCGGCATAGTCCGTCAGCTCCAGCCGGTTCAGCGTCGTGGACCGGAAGAAGACGATCATGATCGGCGAGGAATCCGAATCCGCCTTGGAGACCTGCGGCGGGTCGGCCTGGTCCGGCAGGCGGCCGGTCACGCGGCTGACGCGGTCCCGCACGTCATTGGCCGCGTCGTCGATGTCGCGGTCCAGGCTGAACTCGATAGTCACGCGCGACTGGCCGTCGCGGCTGGATGAGGTGATCCGGTCTACGCCCTGGATACCGGCCACCTGCTGTTCGATCGGCTCGGTGATCCGGCTTTCGACAACCTCGGCCGAGGCGCCGCTGTAGCTGGTCGAGACCGAGACCACCGGCGGGTCGATGTCCGGCAGCTCGCGCACCGGAAGCAAGAAGAATGCGGCCGCCCCGAGGACGACCAGAACGATGGCCGCGACGGCGGCGAGGACCGGTCTGCGGACCGCGATGTCCGACAGGGTCACGCCGCGGGCCTCCGGCCGCCGGCTCCGGCGATCCGGACGGGCGCGCCCGGCTGCAACCGGTTCAGGCCCCCGGCGACGATCTGGTCGCCCGGCGACAGGCCGGCGGTGATTTCGATGAATCCGCCCTCGACCGCGCCGGTCTCGACCAGAATGCGCTGGGCCTGGGCCTCGTCGCCCTCCCCGGCTACTCGATAGACATAGGCCTGTTCGGCCTCGAACAGGACCGCCGCCTCCGGCGCGGCCAGCGCCTGGCGCTGCCCCTCCTGGACCCGCACCCGGATCGACATGCCCGGCCGCAACCGGCCGCCCGAGTTGGTGAACTCCGCCCGCGCCGTGACGGCCCGCGTCGTCTGGTTGACCCGCGTGTCGATCAGCGAGATCCGGCCATTGAATGTCTCACCCGGCAGGGCGTCCGCCGTGGCGATGATCGGCGTGCCGGACCGCACCACCGACAGGTAGCGCTCGGGAACCGGGAAATCGACGCGGATCACCGAGATGTCGTCCAGCGTCGCGATCACCGCGCCCGGATTGACCAGGGTCCCCGGTGTCACCGTCGACAGGCCGATGACGCCAGAGAACGGCGCCCGGATCACCCGGTCGCCGCGCCGCGCCTCGGCGGCGGCCAGCGCCGCCTGGGCGGTCTCCAGCGCCTGTTCGGCCAGCTCGGCCTGGACCCGAGGGGCCACGCCTCGCTCCGCCAGGTCGCGCCAGCGGTCATAGTCACGCTACGCCTGGGCCAGATTGGCCCGGGCCGTTAGGATGCCGGCGTCCTCTTCGCGGGCTTGGAGCTCGACCAGCGGCGCGCCCGCGCGCACGACCTGGCCGTCGGCGAACATCACCCGCGTGATCAGCTCGGTCGTCGCGGAGGTGATGTCGAGACTCCGCCGTCCGCGCGCCACACCCAGCGCCTGGATCTGGTTGACGAAGTCGCGCTGGCCGACGGCCACGACCTGAACCGTCTGGGCCCGGCCGCCTGGACCGCCCGGTCCGCCCGCCATCTCACCGCCGCCGCTCGACAGGGCGCGAACCGCCACCGCCAGCACCATGAGCACGATGAGGACCAGAGCGGCGGCCAGGAAGAAATGACGCTTGGCGAATTGCACTGAACGCTCCGGGGGAGAAGATATGGCGAGGCATATAGACCCCGTCCGGCCCTCTTCAAACGCTGCTTGAGCCTAAAACCGTCGCCAGACCGCGACGATGGGGCCGCTTTGGGCCGGAACGTCGCCTTGCCCGGCCACCGCCTGACGCCAGCCGGCCTGAAGGCTCCACTCCCCGAAGTGGCGCACGATCGAGGATTCGTTGTTGATCCACCAGGAGTCGCGGTCCTCGGCAGTCCGTCCTGCATAGGTCTGGGTCAACAGCATCCAGTTCTCGCCCAGCCGCACCCCGCTGGTCACATCCAGCCGGTCCTCGTCGGGCAAGCCGTCCCGAAACACCCGCGCCAGTTGAACCTCGACGAAGGTGTCGCGGCCCGCCACCTGCCCGCTGCGCCCGGCAAGCAAGCGCAACTCCCAGTCACCGTCCCCGGCGCCCGGCGCCGCATAGCCGGCGTTGCGTCCCTCGCCGGCCAGGGCATAGCCGCCATACAGGCTGATGGCCGCGTTGTCGGCGCGCCAGGCTTGCCAGCGGACCCCGATCTCAACCGGCCCTCTACCCTCATAGTCCGCGAACAGGTCGCTGCCGCTTTGCCAGTCCGCCTTGACCTGCAGCGTCAGGCGATCCGTCAGGCCGCTCTCAGCGAAGAGCTGCAAGGTGTCGTCGCGACGTTCAACCGGTAGCGGACGTCGCGAGCCGTCGGCGTCGAAGCCCTCGACCGCGCGCATGGCTTCCATCTTGACGATGACCTGAGTGTCACCGCGATCCAGCGCCCAGGCGCCGGCGGATGCAGCCGAAGGCCAGGCGGCCGCAGCGAATGCGACCGCCGCCAGCCTCAAGCGTCGTAACCCGGGAGCTTGCGGTCCAGCTGACGCAGGGCGCCTGGCCAGGCCAGCCCGGCGACGAAGCCGATACCCTTGCCTTGCTCCTTGGTCTCGGCCTGGGCGGCGTCCGGCGCCATCAGCACGCCTTCGCGGCCACCCGACAGGGCCGCCACCTGCTGGGCGCAGGCCCGCTCCAGGAAGAACATCCCGATCCAGGCCTCCGCCGCTGTGCGGCCCACCGCCAGCGTGCCGTGGTTGCGCAGCAGCATCAGCGGCTTGTCGCCGAGATCCGCCACCAGACGTTCGCGCTCGTCGTGGTTCAGGGCCAGGCCCTCATAGCCGTGATAGGCCACCTGGTGCTGCAGCAGGCAGGCGTTCTGGCTGATCGGCAGCAGGCCCTCGGCCTGAGCGGCGACGCCCACACCCTTTTCCGTATGCAGGTGAATGACGAAGTGGGCGTCCTCGCGCGCGGCGTGGATGGCCGAGTGGATCGTGAAGCCCGCCGGATTGATGAAGCTGGTGGTCTCCTGGACCACCTTGCCGTCCAGATCGACCTTCACCAGCGCCGAGGCCGTCATCTCCTCGAAGTACCAGCCGTACGGGTTGATCAGGAAGTGATGCTCGGGCCCCGGCACGCGCGCCGAGATATGGGTGAAGATCATGTCGTCCCAGCCGTGCAGGGCGACCAGCCTGTAGAGGGCGGCGAGCTCGACGCGCGCCTTCCATTCCGCTTCTGAAACCTGGGCCTTCAGGCCCGTGACCGCACCGTCCGCCATGGCGTCCTCCGTGGCCCTTTGCGGACCTTTCCAGCACCGTCGCGCCGTGGGTGATCGGCGTCAAGGTTTCCAGCCCGTTAACCCTGCCGTAACGGCCTCGGAGCGACAGTATCGGTCGAGTCCACGGAGGCTTCCTTGGCGGCCATCGACATCGCCCAACAGTTTCAGGCCGATCCGCACGCTGCGGACAGCCTCATGTCGCTAGCGCGCAGCCGCGCTCCCAGTGACCGTCAGCGGCTGTTGATGGGTCTGGCCGATCTGGTCGAGGCCTCGGGTCGTATCGCCGACGACACGGCCTCCGACATCTTTCTGACCATCATCGGGGACGTTGAGCGCGAAATCCGGATGGCCCTGTCCGAACGTCTGGCCGAGGCCGACTGGGCGCCGCCGGCTCTGGTGAACGTCCTGGCCCTCGACGAGATCGAGATCGCCCGCCCGATTATCGCCAAGAGCCCGCTGCTGCGCGATCAGGACCTGATCCGCGTCCTGCTGGAGGCGACGATCGAGCATCAGATCGAAGTCGCCCGTCGACCCAATGTCGGCGCCACCGTGGCTGACGTCATTCTGGACCGGGGCGACCCGGCGGTAATGACCGCCCTGGCCGGCAACCCGACCGCCAATGTGTCCGAGATCGGCATCCGCCGTCTGGTCGAGGCGTCCCGTCGCATCGCCGGCCTGCGCGCGCCGCTGGCGCGCCATCCCCGCCTGACCACCGAATTGGCTGAACAGCTTTATTCGTGGGTTGGACAAGCCTTGCGCCAGGCCATCGGCGAGCGGTTCCGCATCGACCCTGAGGCCCTCCAGTCCGCCGTCGACGACGCGGTGCGGATCGCCAGCGGCGGAGAGACCGATCCAGTCCCCTTCCTCGCCGCCATCGACCCCGAGCGCGACGAAATGGAACGCCGCCTGATCGCCAAGCTCGACAGCGCCGGCCAGCTTCGCCCCGGCTACCTTGTCCGTGCCGCTCGCGAAGGCCGCATCAGCCTGTTCGAGAACGCCCTGGCTGTCCTCGGGGGCTATTCGGTCGAAGACGTTCGCTTGGCGGTCGGCGCCGAAACGGCCGAGCCGCTGGCCCTGGCCTGCGCCTCTGTCGGCATCGATCGCGCCGCCTTCCCTTCGATGCTGGCCGAGATCCGCGCCCGCTGCGGCGGCCGCCCTCTGGGGCCGGGCCTGGACCTCAAGGTGCTCAAGGTCTTTGACCTCGGTCAGGACACCGCAGCGCGCACCCTGCGCAAGGCGCTGGATACGCTCCGTCCCGCCGCCATCGTTTGACAAGCCCCGACTGAGCGGGCTTGCCTGCCGCCATGGCTGAAACCCTTCGCCTCGCCTTCGTCGCCGCCGACCGCCCGGAAGCCTGGGCGGCGCGCCGCCTTTTGGTCGACCGCTACGGCGATATCTCGCCGGAAGAGGCCGACGTCATCGTCGCCCTCGGCGGCGACGGCTTCATGCTCGAGACCCTGCACCGCGCTCTCAAGGGTCAGAAGCCGATTTTCGGCATGAACCGGGGCTCGGTCGGCTTTCTCATGAACGAGTTCAGCGAGGAGGGGCTGGTAGAGCGCATCGCCGCTGCGTCCCCTACTGTAATCCATCCACTGGGGATGCGCGCTGTTAGCGTCTCCGGTGAGGAGACCCTGGGCCTGGCCTTCAACGAGGTCTCGCTCCTGCGTCAGACCCGCCAGAGCGCCAAGCTGACCATCGCCGTCGACGGCCGTGTCCGACTGTCGGAACTGATCTGCGACGGCATCATGGTGGCGACCCCGGCCGGATCGACCGCCTACAATCTGTCGGCCCACGGGCCGGTGATCCCCCTGGGCGCCGGCATTCTGGCGCTGACGCCGATCAGCGCCTTCCGCCCTCGCCGCTGGCGGGGGGCTCTTCTGCCCCACACAGCCTCCGTCACCTTCGAGGTGCTGGAGGCCGACAAGCGACCGGTCTCCGCCGTGGCCGACGACCACGAGGTCCGCCAGGTCGCCCGCGTCGAGATTTCCGAACGTCGCGACCTGTCCCTGACCATGCTGTTCGACGAGGATCGCTCCTATGAGGAACGGGTCCTGGCGGAGCAGTTCGCCTCCTGATCCGTCATCGCACGGCCATTAAGGAGTTCCTTAAGCCGTCTCTGTCAGGTTCCAGCTATCCGACATCCGGAGCGTAGCGACGTGACCAAGCCTGCACAGTTCATTCAGCCCCCCAACACCCTGCGCCTGAAGGTGGGCGGCGGCGGTTTCGGCGGTATCGACGCCGCGGCGGTCGCGCGCGCCGAGGCTGCGCTCAAGGATCTGTCCAGCCAGTTCGGCCAGTGGCTGAATGACGAGGTCGCCAAGCTCGAGGCCGCCCGCACCGAAATCCGCGTCGTGGGCGTCATGCCCCAGACGATGGAGCAGCTCTACATGCGCGCTCACGACCTCAAGGGCCTGGGCGCCACCTACCAGTATCCGATCGTGACCCGCATCGCGGGCTCCCTGTGCAAGCTGATCGACGAGAAGGTCCGCATGCAGGCTCCGCTGTTCCTCGTGGACGGCCACATCGACGCGATCCGCGCCGTTGTGCGCGACAAGATCCAGACCGACGAGCACCCGGTCGGCAAGATGCTGGCCACTGAGCTGGAAACCCGCACCGCCGAGCATCTGGCCAACCTGTAATGGTTGGCCTTTCGGCCTGACCTCGCTAGAAGCGGCCCCTGAAAAGGAGCCGTCATGACCGCGTTCAGCACCCTCACCTTCTCCATCGACACCGGCGACCGTCAGGGCGACGTCACCATCCGGCTGCGTCCGGACCTCGCGCCGAACCACGTCGAGCGCATCGCGACCCTGGCCAATGAAGGCTTCTATGACGGCGTGGTCTTCCACCGCGTAATCCCGGGCTTCATGGCCCAGGGCGGCGACCCGACCGGCACCGGCACCTCGGGCTCCTCCAAGCCGAACCTGAAGCAGGAATTCTCGGCCGAGCCGCACGTGCGCGGCGTCTGCTCCATGGCCCGCACCGCCAACCCGGACAGCGCCAACAGCCAGTTCTTCATCTGCTTCGACGACGCCACCTTCCTGGACCGCCAGTACACCGTCTGGGGTGAAGTCACCGACGGCATGGACCTCATCGACGCCCTCCCCAAGGGCGAGCCGCCCCGCGCGCCCGGCAAGATCGTCTCCGCCAAGGCCGCCTAGGTCCCGCAAGGAAGCGGGCACGAACCACTATTCTTCGTCACCCCGGACGAGCCGCGTAGCGGCGAAGAGCCGGGGCCCAAGCGCAGGCGGATCAACCGGGTTTAGGTCCCGGCTCTCCGCTTCGCTGCGGCCGGGATGACGGAAACGGGGCGTGCGCGAAAAGGAATCTCGCGGGCCTTCGTCCCCGGCGCCTGGCCCCAGCCCTATCCTTCGCTCGTCTCCGTCGCGGGAGAGGCGCCTCGGTACCAGGCTCCGACGCGGCGGCGGGGATCGGTCGAGCGGGATGCGCGGCCGCGAAGCGGAGAGGTCGTTCGTTGCAGGCTATCACAGGCCTGATCCGGACAGCCTTCACCGGCGCGGTCATCCTGGGGCTTTCTGGCGCTCCAGCCCGTCGCGGGCCGAGTTGCTCGTAAGGGGCTGAACCGGGTCAAGCGAGCCGGGGTGCGCAAGCTCAAAGCGCTCCCGGTCCCGGCGGAAGAAGCCGAAACCCGAGCCGCTCG
>JAEYWU010000053.1 GCA_023428785.1 Pseudomonadota bacterium | reverse complement strand
AGGTTCTCCCAGCCGGGCGTCATGCCCCAGACGGCGGGCGTAAAGGCCGGATCGTGACGCCGCGCCAGAGCCCGGCTGGCGGGGTCCATGTGGGCGGAATAGCGGTCCAGCGCGTCCTGCGAGAGGTCTGACCCGACCTCGGCCAGGATGCCTTCGACATTGGCCGGACCGGTCAGCGGACGGACCATGGAGCTGGCGCTCAGCGCCACGCTTAGCACGACCAGCGCCGTCACCGCCGCCGGCGCCAGGCGTACGGCTTCGACCAACGCGTGGGGGACGCGCCTGAGATGCGGAAGCCCGGCGCCGAGGCGACGCCGGGCCGATCCGGTCAGACTGGCCAGCCAATCTTTCATCCGCTTCTCATGCCAGCGTTTTCCGGCGCTTTCGTGACCCTATTTGGAGCCGAGGGTCGCGCGCAGCATCCAGGCGTGCTTCTCGTGAGCGGCCAGCCGCTGGGTCAGGAGGTCGACGCTGGTCGGATCCCTGGCGTCCTCGGCCACCGAAATGCCGTCGCGCAGGGAGCCGATCAGGGTCTCGTGATCCTCAAGAAGCTCCTTGAGCATGGCGGGGGAATCCTTTTCCGGATCGCCGTCCTTGATGCCCGTGAGGTTGGCCAACGACGAATAGCCCTGCGGAGCGAACTCACCCAGGGCCCGGATGCGTTCGGCGATTTCGTCCAGGGCGGTCCACATCTCGGTGTACTGGCCCATGAAAAGCGCATGCAGTTCCGAGAAGTTCGTCCCACGTACGTTCCAATGGTAGCCGTGCGTCTTGAGATAAAGCGCATAGCTGTCGGCCAGCACCTTGGTCAGGCTGGCGGCGACCTCGCCGCGGACTTCAGCGGTCAGGCCGGTATTGAGCTTGATGGTCATGACTATCGCCTCCTGTAGCGCTTGCAGTTAGGGCTTTAGTCGCTGACTGCAAGCAGCCTTGCTGAAATGGGGCCGCGCCGGAACGCAAATCGCGCTACTGCGTTCCCAGACCTCGGCCGTTTCGAGTCCGTGGGGGAAATTCTGGACGGGTATCTGCGACGTCTAGCCACCAGACCGCCCGGCGGCCCCGCGACCTGGGTCATACGGGCGCTTGCCTGTGTCCTTCCGCTGCTGGCCCTGCGGCTCCTTATGGCTCCCGTTCTGGGCGGCGCGGGCGGGTCCACGATCTTCCTGCCGGCGGTGCTCCTGGCGACACTTTGGGGTGGCTGGCGCGCGGGTGTCGCGGCTGCCGTGATCTCCCAATGCCTGGCGATTGCGGCCTCGTTTGTTCCGGGTTCGGCCGTTGTGGACTGGTACCGTCATGCGGTCGGCGCGGGCCTGTTCACGTTCAACGTCATCTGCATAATCGTCCTTTCCCAAGCGCTCAGGATGTCGATCGGCCGGGTCGAGGCCGCCCGGACCGCTGAACAGGCCCGGGCTGCCACCATCGCCGAGAGCGAGACCCGCTTCCGCAACATCGCCGAGAACGCTCCGGTCATGCTCTGGATGGGCGACCAGCAGGGGGGGTGTATGACCCTGAACCGCGCGCTGCGCGATTTCTGGGGCGTGTCCGAGAGTGATCTGGCCACCTTTGACTGGACCTCGACCATCCATCCCGACGATGCGGCGGAAGTGGCCCGCATCGGCGGCGAAGCGACCCAGTCGGCCAGGCCTTTCCAGGCCACAATGCGCCTCAGGAGAGCCGACGGCGAATGGCGTCGCGTCCATACGCATGCCGAGCCGCGCTTTTCGGCTTCAGGCGAGTTCGAGGGTATGATCGGCGTCAACGTCGATACGACCGAGACATGGGCGGCCGAGCAGAGGCACGCATTCCTGCTCCGGCTTGGGGACGTCCTGAGGGAACTGGATACGCCCCAGGAGATCATGCGGGCGGGCACCGAGGCGCTCGGACGCCACCTGCAGGCGCCGCGCGCCGGCTATGGCGAGATCGACAAAGACGAAACGACGGTGACGATCGGGGCGGACTGGACCAGTGGGGCCATGAAGAGCGCCACCGGGGTCTATCTGATGGACGATTTTGGCCCGGAGCTCAGTCGCGATCTGAAGGCGCGCAAGACCGTGGCCGTGCACGATCTGGACGCCGACAGGCGCACGGCTGCCGGCGCCGAAGGCTTTTCGCGCATCGATGTGAAGGCCTTTGTTCGCGTGCCGATCGTGCGCGGGGGGCGACTGCTTGCCTTCCTCTTCCTGCATTCTGACGAGCCCCGGAAATGGGGCGCCGACGAGATCGAACTGGCCGAGGAGGTCGCCGACCGCCTGTGGGCTGCGATCGAGCGGGCGACGGCCGAGGCCGAGGTGCGCGAAAGCGAGGCTCGTTTCCGGTCGGTGGCGGATTCCGCGCCGGTCCTGATCTGGGTTACGCGCGCCGATCGCAGGCGCGCGTTCGTCAATCAGGCCTATATGGAATTTCACGGAGGGGACTACGACGAAGCCCTGAACGCCGACTGGAGGGCGGCCCTTCATCCCGAGGACGTGGATCGCGTTCTGGCCGAGTCCGTGGCCGGCGAGGCGACACGCATGCCCTTCATGCTGGAAGCCCGCTACCGGCGATCCGACGGCGCCTGGCGTTGGCTCCGATCGTACTCCAGACCGCGGCTGGATGGCCAGGAACTGCTGGGCTTTGTCGGCGTGGCCTATGACGTCACCGAGGCGCGGCAGGTGGAGCGTGACCTGCTCCACATCAACGAGTTGCTCGAAGTGCGCGTGACCGAGGCTCTCGCTGAGAAAGATCGCGCCGAGGCCGCGCTCATGCACGCCCAGAAGATGGAAGCGGTTGGACGCCTGACCGGTGGTGTGGCGCATGACTTCAACAACCTGCTGACCGTGGTGATCGGGGCGCTGGACATGGTCACACGCGCGCCGGACGACGCGGCGCGGCGTGAGCGTCTGCTGGACGCGGCCCTGGCGGCGGCGCGCAAGGGCGAACGCCTGACCCACCAGCTACTCGCCTTCTCGCGCAAACAGGCCCTGAGGCCGCAGCGCGTGGATCTGAACGCCCTGATCCGCGAGGGGCAGCCGTTGTTGCTGCGCGCGGTCGGGGAGGCGGTCGATCTCTCATTCGATCTGGGAGCCGGTTCCGCGAGCGTGAACATCGACCCGTCGCATTTCGAGGCGGCGCTCCTGAACCTGATCGTCAACGCCCGGGACGCCACCGCGGATGGCGGCGCGATCGCGGTGACGAGCCGCGCCGTGACGCTTGGCCAGGACGCGGTCGAGGACGTGCAGGCGGGGGACTACGTGGCGATCCAGGTCGCGGACAGCGGCGCCGGCATGTCCGAGGAAATCCGCGAGCGGGTCTTCGAGCCCTTCTTCACGACCAAGGCGGTGGGCAAGGGAACAGGGCTCGGGCTGTCCCAGGTCTATGGCTTCGTGCGCCAGTCGGGAGGCGCAGTGAGCATCGAAAGCCAGCCGGGCGAAGGCACCATCGTGACCCTTTATCTCCCGGCGGTGGAGGCGGCTGCCGAGCCTGAACCCACGTCCGCTCCTGAAGAGGTGGTCGATCAGGTCGAGCGTCCGTTCGAGGGCCTGTCTGTCCTGCTGGTCGAGGATGATCCGGAAGTGTCGGAGATCGCTCGCGATTGCCTGCAGCAGTTCGGGTGCGAGGTCTCGCACGCCCTGGACGGGGCAAAGGCGCTGCGCCGTCTGCGCGGCCGTCGGTTCGATTTGCTGCTGACCGACCTCATCATGCCCGGCGGGCTGAATGGCGTGGAGCTGGCGCGCAAGGTCGTGGCGAAACAGCCGGACATCGCCGTGCTCCTGGCCTCGGGCTACGCCGGTGAAGCGGTGGATCAGGCCCTAGCCGACGTGCCGTGGCCGCTTCTGCCTAAGCCCTATGACGCGGCTGCGATGCGGCGGGCGATCGCGGGCGCCTTGACCCAGCGTGAGCCAGCCTGAGCCGTCAGGCGATCAGGGCGAACTGATCCGGCGTCAAAGCGGCGTGGGTAAAGCGCGCCTGACGCAGCGCGCCGTTGAACCAGCTGATACGGTTGATGCGCACGCCGGCCGAGGTGCGGCCTGGGCCCTGGGGCGTATAGGCCAGCGGCGCTTCGCCCTGCAGAACGCCGTCGACATAGGCGCGGTACATCTCACCATCGAAACTCTGAGCCACATGAAACCAGCGACCGATCGAGTGGCGATGCTCGGGGAAAATGAGGGTGTGGTTGTAGTCCGGGCCGCGGGCGAAGGCGTCAAGCCACCATTCCTGCCCCTCAACGCGGATTTCGAACAGGATGCGCGTCCCGGAATAGGGATCCTCGGCGGTCGGGTCGCCGATCTCGGCCAGATGCAGGAACCGCTGTTCGAAGGCGCCGCCGTCGGGTCGGATCAGGCATTCGATGGACCAGGTCTCCGCGCCGGCCAGGGGGTGCTGTTCGATGAAAAGTCCATCGTCGACACCGTCAAAGTGGACGGCCCGACCCCACGGGCTGTCCACCAGGGTGGGGCCGCCTTCGGGTGCGGTGGAGAGGCCACCGATGTCCGCAAGCCGGTCAAAGGTCCAGACGATCTGTCGAGGCCCGGCTGCGCCCGGCAAGGCCG
>JAEYWU010000028.1 GCA_023428785.1 Pseudomonadota bacterium | reverse complement strand
CGCCCAGCAGGAGCTCCGGGAAAACAGATCGCGGCGGAGCGCCTTCTTCAGGTCGAAACGCTCACTACCCCCCACGGTCACCGGACCCGAAGTCCGGCGCTCCGCCTGCCCTCCCAACCTTCCGAGCGAAAGCCGGGGGCCAAAGAGGCGCGCCCTCCATCGTCCTCTAACAGGAGAGAGAGCCCCCTACTCCGGCCTGCCCGTGAATTCCCGCCAACCCTTGTGATCCGCGATCGCCAGCATCTCCGTATCCCCCGAGGTATCCCCATAGGCCGCCGCGAGCCGCACATCCGGCCCATAGGCTTCACGAAGACGGACGACCTTTTCCCCCGCCCGGCAGTTGGGTGTGGCGAAGGCGCCGGTCAGCCGTCCCTCGGCGTCGACCTCAAGCTCCGTGCCCAGCAGCGCCTCGGCGCCCAGCCGCTCGGCGAACGGCCGGACGGTCAGGCTCGGCGAGGCCGTGACGATTACCCGCAAGGCCCCTTCCCGGCCCCAACGGTTCCATGTCTCCAATGCGTCAGGTCGCATGAAGCTGTCCCAGATCGCGTCACGGTAGGCCGTCGCCTGATCCGCGACATGCTTCGCCGACTCGCCAGCCAGAAAGATTTGGGTGGCCGCCGCCTTCAATCGGCCTCGGTCCCGGTTGAAAGGATAGGAAAGAAGGCCTCCGGTCAGGCCAAACAGCCCCAGGCCATAGGACGCCGGCCCTTTCCGCCACTTCAGAAAAGCCGTGTAACTGTCTCGAATCGTGAGCGTCCCATCGAAGTCGAACGCCACGATCGGGCGGGACTGGCGGTCGGGGCGTTCAGTCTCCATTTAGGCTTTATCCTGAATATGAACGGTGAAGAGACCGCGTGAGCGACAACGCCGGGGTGGACCTTTCGGTCAGGCGTTGTCATTGTTTTGAGAACCTCTCGGCCTGTATCCTGCGTGGATGGGCTCGGGAAGAGCGGGGCGTCCCGGTTCGCGACAACCCGGTGTGTGTAGGACGATAAGATGACGAAGGCCGCCGGCGGCGAATCCAAGAGCACGCTCTACTGCAGCTTCTGCGGCAAGAGCCAGCACGAGGTGCGCAAGCTCATTGCGGGTCCCACCGTTTTCATCTGCGACGAATGCGTCGAGCTCTGCATGGATATCATCCGTGAGGAGCACAAGGTCGGCTTCGTGAAGACCGGCAAGGACGGCGTCCCCTCACCGAAGGAAATCCGCAAGGTCCTCGACGACTACGTCATCGGCCAGGACCACGCCAAGAAGGTCCTCGCGGTCGCGGTTCACAACCACTACAAGCGCCTGAACCACGCGACGAAGAACAACGACGTCGAGCTCAACAAGTCCAACATCATGCTCATCGGGCCGACCGGCTCGGGCAAGACGCTGCTGGCCCAGACGCTCGCGCGCATCATCGACGTCCCCTTCACGATGGCCGACGCCACGACGCTGACCGAAGCCGGTTACGTCGGTGAGGATGTCGAGAACATCGTCCTCAAGCTGCTCCAGGCCGCCGACTACAACGTCGAGCGGGCCCAGCGCGGCATCGTCTACATCGACGAAATCGACAAGATTTCGCGCAAGTCCGACAACCCGTCGATCACCCGCGACGTCTCGGGTGAAGGCGTGCAGCAGGCCCTGCTGAAGATCATGGAAGGCACTGTCGCCTCCGTGCCCCCGCAAGGCGGCCGCAAGCACCCGCAGCAGGAGTTCCTGCAGGTCGACACCACCAACATCCTCTTCATCTGCGGCGGCGCCTTCGCCGGCCTGGAAAAGGTCATCTCGGCCCGCGGCGTAGGCGCCTCGATCGGCTTCGGCGCCAAGGTCAAGGAGATCGACGAGCGCCGCACCGGCGAAATTCTTCGCAATGTCGAGCCCGACGACCTGATGCGTTTCGGCCTGATCCCTGAGTTCATTGGTCGCCTGCCCGTGCTGGCCACGCTCGAGGACCTGGACGAGACCGCCCTGGTCAAGATCCTGACCGAGCCCAAGAACGCCCTGGTCAAGCAGTACGGCCGTCTCTTCGAGATGGAGAACGTCACCCTCACCTTCACTGATGACGCGCTCATCGCCGTCGCCAAGAAGGCGATCACCCGCAAGACCGGCGCGCGCGGCCTGCGCTCGATCCTCGAAGGCATCTTGCTCGAGACCATGTTCGAACTGCCGACGTTCGAGGGCGTCGAGGAAGTCGTAGTCAATGCCGAGGTGATCGAAGGGTCCGCCCAGCCGCTGCTGATCTATTCGGAAAAGCGCAAGGCTGACGGCGCCGCCTAAGCCGGGCGCGGCCTACAGCCGCAGTCTCACATTCACGTGAACCGAGCGATCACGTGCGCGTTACCCCCTCTAACCGCCGCTGGGGCGGGACAAGAGGAAACGCACATGTTCATTCGCAAGGCATTCGCCGCCACCGCCGCCCTCGCCTTCGCCGGCTCGCTGGCCGCCTGTGAGAGCCCGGCCGACGCCGCCGCCGAAGATCAGGCCGACGCCATCGAAGACACCGGTGAGGCCCAGGCCGACGCTCTGGAAAACCAGGCTGACATGGCCCCGACCGAAGCCGAGGAAGACGCTCTGGACGCCCAAGCCGACGCCGTCGAAGAGAACGCGGACGCCGAGGCCGACGCGGTCGAACAGAACGCCGGCCAGTAGGCCTGTCGCTCTACAAGATCAGGGCCGGGCGTCGCGAGACGCCCGGCTCTTTTCGTAAAGGCTCGACAAGGCGGCCGGCAGGCGTTCCGGCAGGTCCTCCGAAATCAGCCCCGGCCCCACGGACGCCCCGGCCTCGGCATGAAGCCAGACGGCCATGCAGGCCGCGTCGAACGCCTCGGCGCCCTGCGCGATCAGGCCCCCGATCATGCCGGCCAACACGTCGCCCGAGCCCGCCGTCGCCAGCCACGGCGTGCCGTTGCCATTTCGCGCCAGCCGCCCGTCAGGCGCCGCCACCAGCGTCTCCGGCCCCTTCAACAGCACCACCGCACCGGACTCCTCGGCCGCCCGTCTCGCAGCCGCTTCGCGCCCCGACGCCAGAAGCCCCGGCCAGAGCCGCTCGAACTCACCCTCGTGCGGCGTCAGGACATCGTTCGGCCCCAGCTGCCCGAACAGCTGCGCCCGCTCGTCCCGGAAGCTCGTCAGCGCATCAGCGTCCACCACCAGCGCGCACCCGCCGCGCTTCAGCGCGCTGAGATTCTCCCGGGTCTGATCCCCCACCCCGGCCGCCGGGCCGATGACGGCGGCGACGGCGCCCCGCGCTCTCTCCTCCAGGGCCTCGGGCGTCCCGAAGCTGCGGACCATCACGGCCTCCAGGTTCACCGCATTGACCAGCAGGGCGTCCGGAGGGCTGAGGACCGTCACCACGCCCGCGCCGATCCTCAGGCCCGCCCTCGCCGCCAGCCGGGCGGCCCCGGTGCGGCTCATCGGGCCGGACACGACGACCAGGCTGCCGCGCCTGTATTTGTGGGCTTCCCGGCCTGGCCAGGGAAAGCGCTCAAGCCATTGGTCCGGGCCGTTGTTGAGCATTTTCAAACCGCGACCCTCGCGACACGCTGAAGCTCGCAGCGGCCTCCAAGACCGTTGCCGGACGATTTGCCCCTTGCCTTATGCTGCAATGCAATGTCCTTTCGTTAGCCGGGCCCGCCGCTCCCCGGAATCAACGATGAAGAAGATCGAAGCCGTCATTAAGCCCTTCAAGCTCGACGAGGTGAAGGAGGCTCTGCAGGACATTGGCGTTCAGGGCATGACCGTCCTGGAAGCCAAGGGCTACGGCCGGCAGAAGGGTCACTCCGAACTGTACCGCGGCGCTGAATACGTCATCGACTTCCTGCCGAAGCTCAAGATCGAGGTCGTCGTGCCGGACGACATGGTCCAGGCCGTGACGGACGCCATCATCGCCTCGGCCCGCACCGGCAAGATCGGCGACGGCAAGATTTTTGTCTCCGACGTCCTGGACGTCATCCGCATCCGGACCGGTGAGACCGGCCCGCAAGCGATCTAGCTTTTCCACCAGGGGTCGCTTCGGCGGCCCCTTTGTCTTTGCCTCCCCAACCCCACGGAAAAAGAATGAGCGCCTCAGCCATCCTCAAGCAGATCAAGGACGAGGAGATCCGATACGTCGATCTCCGCTTCACCGACACGCGTGGCAAGCTGCAGCATGTCACGTTCGACATCGGCATGGTCGACGAGGAATTCCTCGAGGAAGGCACCATGTTCGACGGCTCCTCGATCGCCGGCTGGAAGGCCATCAACGAGTCCGACATGCTGCTCAAGCCGGACCTGACCACCGCCTACATCGATCCCTTCTACCAGCAGGCCACGCTCTTCCTGTTCTGCGACGTCCTGAACCCCGACACGGGCGAGCCCTACAACCGCGACCCGCGGTCCATGGCCAAGAAGGCGCTCAGCTACATCCAGGCCGCCGGCGTCGGCGACACCGTCTACTTCGGCCCGGAAGCCGAATTCTTCGTCTTCGACGATGTCCGCTGGTCCACCTCTCCCGAGAACACCGGCTACAGCTTCGACTCGATCGAACTGCCGTCCAACACCGGCAAGGAATACCCGGAAGGCAACATGGGCCATCGCCCGGGACCCAAGGGCGGCTACTTCCCAGTGAACCCGGTCGATTCCGGCCAGGACCTGCGCGGCGAGATGCTCGCGGTCATGGGCGAGCTCGGCCTCGACCCGGAAAAGCACCACCACGAGGTCGCTCCGGCGCAGCACGAGCTCGGCCTGAAGTTCTCGGACCTGCTCACCATGGCCGACCGCCTTCAGCTCTATAAGTACGTGATCCACAACGTGGCCGCCGCCTACGGCAAGTCGGCGACCTTCATGGCCAAGCCGATGTTCGCCGACAATGGCTCGGGCATGCACGTGCACCAGTCGATCTGGAAGGACGGCAAGCCGCTCTTCGCCGGCGACAAATACGCCGGCCTGTCGGACACCTGTCTCTGGTACATCGGCGGCATCATCAAGCACGCCAAGGCCATCAACGCCTTCGCCAACTCGACCACCAACTCCTACAAGCGCCTGGTTCCAGGCTACGAAGCGCCGGTCAAACTGGCCTATTCGGCGCGCAACCGCTCGGCCTCGATCCGTATTCCGTGGGTGTCCTCGCCCAAGGCCAAGCGCATCGAAGCCCGCTTCCCCGACCCGATGGGCAACCCCTACCTGACGTTCGTCGCCCTGCTCATGGCCGGCCTCGACGGCATCGAGAACCGGATCGATCCGGGCCCGGCCGCCGACAAGAACCTCTACGACCTGCCGCCGCAGGAGCGTAAGGACGTGCCGGAAGTCTGCGGCTCGCTACGCGAAGCGCTCGACGCCCTCGATGCGGACCGCGCCTTCCTCAAGAAGGGCGGCGTCATGGATGACGACTTCATCGACGCCTACATCGAGCTCAAGGAAGAGGAAGTGGCACGCCTGCAACTGCATCCGCACCCGGTCGAATTCGACATGTACTACAAGTGTTGATGTGACAGCGCCTTCGGCGCTGCAACATCTTCAACGTCTGATGGTGGCCCGCGATTTTCCCAATCGCGGGCCATTTTCTTGCGCCTCCAAAGGAACGCTTCAACTGGCCGACATAGGGTTGTTGCGAATCTGACACGCGTAGCGGCGCTCGCTGATTTGCGTTCATTAACGTTCTTGCATCGCAGCAATTTCCGAGCGTCACTATTCGCATCGCAGCATTCGCGATGGGGGATAGAGATGACAGTTGACAGAATTTCACCGGCCGCAAGGCGATGGATCCTGAGAGGGCTGACCGCATTCGCGGCGGCCCTCTTTTCGAATCCAGCCCTGGCCAGCCCGGCGCTCGCCGCACACCAGGTTCCTCTTGAGGCCGATCCCGCCGCTTCGGCCTGGATCCTCACCTCGACCGCCTTGGTCCTGCTGATGACCCTTCCGGGCCTGGCGCTCTTCTATGGCGGCATGGTTCGCAAGAAGAACGTCATCGCGACCATCACCCAGTCCGTGGCCGTGACGGCCGTCGTGACCATGGCGTGGTTCGTGGCCGGCTATTCGCTATCCTTCGGCGTCGGATCGGACGCGGAGTTCATCAATATGGGATCCATCGTCGCGCCGACGTCGTGGCAGAGCTTCATCGGAAGCCTCGACGCCGCCTTCCTGAACGGCGTTGGGATCGACACGGCCTATTCTCCCGCACCGGGCCTGCCTGAACCCCTCTGGGTCGCCTACCAGCTGACCTTCGCCATCATCACGCCGGCGCTGATCACCGGGGCCTTCGCCGAGCGCATGAAGTTCTCGGCCCTGCTCCTATTTTCGGCCCTGTGGAGCCTCTTCGTCTATGCGCCGATCTGCCATTGGGTCTGGGGCGGCGGCTTCCTCGGTTCGGCCGGTGTGCTCGACTTCGCCGGCGGCGCGGTGGTTCACGTCAACTCGGGTGTCGCGGGCCTGGTCTGCGCCCTCTACCTCGGCAAGCGCGCGGGCTACGGCGCCGAGCCGATGGAACCGCACAACTTGGTCCTGACCATGATCGGCGCCAGCCTGCTGTTCGTCGGCTGGATCGGCTTCAATGCCGGCTCCGCCTGGGCTGCTGACGGCATCGCCTCCATGGCCCTGCTGAACACCCTGGTCGCCGCCTGCGCCGCTGCTCTGGCCTGGAAGGTCATGGAGTGGGCCCTCCGCGGCAAGCCTTCTCTGCTGGGCGTGCTCAGCGGTCTGGTCGGCGGTCTCGTGGGCATCACGCCCGCGGCTGGCTTCGTCGATCCCAGGGGCGCACTGGCCATCGGCGTGATCTCGGGCGCGGTCTGCTACATCGCAGCGGTCTGGCTCAAGAAGCTGTTCCGTTACGACGACAGCTTGGACGCCTTCGGCATCCATGGCGCGGGCGGCATTGTCGGGGCCATCCTGACTGGCCTGTTCGCCAGCACCGCCGTCAACAGCCTGTCTGAAGGTGCGGACATCTGGCTCCAAATCGTCGGCCTCGGCTGGACGATCGCATGGAGCGCCGTCGTCACTTTCGTGATCCTGCTGATCTGCCAATTCACGACCGGCGTGCGGGTTTCCAAGGACCAGGAAGAAGCTGGTCTGGACGACGCTCTGCACGGCGAAGCCTTGAAGCACTAAGCCTTAGCCTTCCTCCCCACGCGGCTCCGGCCGCTCATTACGGACGAACATCATGAAAGCGAAACTCTTCGCTGCGGGCCTGCTCGCAGCTGCCGCCACCGCCTTGCCTGCCGCCCAGGCCTGCGCACAGGACATCTCGTTCAACGTCGGCGCCGTCAGCGACTATGTCTTCCGCGGCTATTCCCAGACCGATGAGGGCCCGGCGGTCTTCGGCGGCGCGGACGCCACCTATGGCGACTTCTACGGCGGCGTCTGGGCCTCGAGCCTGGACTTCGGCGACGGCTCCGACGCCGAGGTGGACTTCTACGCCGGCTGGCGTCCCACCTTCGGCGCTGTCTCGCTGGACCTGGGCCTGATCTACTACGCCTATGTCGGAGCGCCCTCGGGCGTCGACTACGACGTGCTGGAGTTCAAGGCCGCCGCCAGCACCGCCTTTGGTCCGGCCACGGTCGGCGCGGGCATCTACTATGCACCGGATGCGGCTGACGCCACGGGCGTGGACGAGGCCCTCTACTACGAGATCAACGCCGCCATGCCGATCACCGACACGGTGTCGATCTCGGGCGCGCTCGGCAGCCAGTCGTTCAATGACGACCTGCTGGGCGACGTCGACTATGCGACGTGGAACCTCGGAGCGACCTGGGCGGTGACCGACGCCATCGCGCTGGACCTGCGCTACCACGATACCGACGTGGAGACGCCCATCTCCGACGAACGCGTGGCGCTGCTGGCCCGCTACTCCTTCTGAGACGGCTGCGCCCCGGCCTCGCGCCCGGGGCGCAATCTCAGATGCCGAGAGAGGTCCGATAGGCGGGATGGACGATCTCTGCCCATTCCGGATGCTTCTTCAGATAGGCCGCGAAGAACGGGCAAACCGGCAGGATCACCAGACCGCGGTTCTTTACATCCGTCAGGACATGCCTGGCCAGCCGACTGGCGATCCCCCTGCCCTCCAGTGACTGGGGCACCAGGGTCTCGGTGACCATCAGGCCCCCCTCCACCAGATTGTAGGTCACGACCGCCGTCAGGCCGTCGATATCCAGCGCGTAGCGCCGCGCCTCCCGCTCATCGCGAATGTCAGGATCCAGGTCGCTCACAGCACCTCCGCCGGCAGGTCGATGTCACAAACCGAAAAGTCAGCGCCCCGCGTGATCCGAGCCTGTTCGGCGACGGTCCGGAAGTACTCGCTGTCGGTCGCCAGCACGCGCACGCGAGGCCGCTCCGCCTCCGGCAGGCTTGAGGCGACGCGCACGCGGGTCATCACGTCCGGATCCTGGACCGCGCCGGAGGGGTCGGTCCCGAAGTTGAGGGTCCGCACGACGTCCAGCCCCACCACCGCACGGCCCCAGACGGTGTAGCGCTTGTCCAGCGACGGATAGGCCTGCCGCATGATGAAAAACTGGCTGTTGGCGCTGTCGTTGGCCTCGCCGCGCGCCATCCCGGCCACGCCCGGACAATAGAGCCCCCAGGCGTGAACCTTGCCGTCGCCGGTCTGGGTCATCAGCTCGTCCGGCTGCGTCTGGACCGGAAGCGATCCGACAAAACCGATCTCGGCTCCCATGGGTCGCGCCACCGATGTGAATCCGACCTCAGGTCCGCGCCGGAAGGTGAACTCGGCGGTGAGGTCGGGATAGGGGCTCTGCCCTTCGCCCCACAATGCGCGATCGGCGCCGCGGCTCAAGGGGTCTCCCGTCTGGGCCATGAACCAGTCGATCACGCGGTGAAAGCGCTGGTTGTCGTAGAACCCCTCGTCGGCCAGCCGGCGGATCCGCTCGACGTGGGCCGGCGCCACCTGGGGCGACATCTCGACCAGGATCCGTCCCCGCGTCGTATCGATCACCAGCAGGTTCTCGGCGGGCACCTCCCGCCAGGCCTCGGCGGGAATCCCCGGCGCCGGATCACCGGCCGCCAGCGCCTGGGGCTGCTCGCCCCCGACATCCTGAGCCAGGGCGGCGCCCGATAGCGCAAAGGACGAGACGGCTGTGAGCAGGGCCAGCAGTTTCATGGATGACCTCAGTTGGTGATCTCGGACGGCAGGGAAATGTCGCAGATCGAAAAGCCGGACCCTTCCGCGGCGCGGCGCTCTTCGACCAGCTGGCGGAAGCGCTCGGAGCGGACATCGAGCACGCGGGCCGTCGGTCGTTCGGCCGCGGGAATGTCGGCCGCGATCCGGACCTGCAACATGCGATCCCGAACAGCCTCCGGCACGAGACCCGAGCCGGCGGCGCCCGGCTGAAGCGCCGTGACCGCATCCATGGACCCGACCACCCGGCCCCAGACCGTGTACTGGCCATTCAGGCTGTCGTTGGCCGCAGTCATGATGAAAAACTGGCTGTTGGCCGAGTTGACGTTGCCGCCCGTCCGCGCCGCGCCCACTACGCCCGGGCAGAACCAGGCCGTGGCGTCCACCCGCCCGTCACGCGTGGCGAACATCTGGCCATCGGGCTGAGTCATCACCGGAAGAGCGCCGAAGAGGCCAAGCTGGGCGCCGGTCGGACGCGAGAAGTTGCGGTCCGAACCGGTGATCGCCGCAAAGGCCGGCTCAGACCCGCGCCGGAAGGTGAACTCCGCAGGCAGATCAGGCAGGTCGCTGCCGCCCTCGCCGGTGCCCAGAGGATCGCCGGTCTGGGCCATGAAGCCCGTCATCACCCGGTGAAAGGCGATACCGTCGTAAAAGCCCTGACGCGTCAGGGTGCGGATCCGTTCGACCTGCAGGGGCGCGGCCTCGGGCTCCATCTCCACAAGGATGCGGCCCTTGGTGGTGTCGATGACCAGCAGATTCTCGGGCGATACGGTGCGCCACTCGCTGGTCTGGGCAGCGGCGGGACCCGCCAGCAGGACAGCGACCGTCGCAAGGGCCGACAACAAACGCATGGAACTCTAGACTTTCAGTTTGGCGCGTACGGCGCGCGCGATTTCCGGTGGGACGAACCCGTCGATGTCGCCCTTTAGGCGGGCGATTTCCTTCACCAGACGGGACGCGATGGCCTGGTGGCGCGGATCGGCCATCAGGAAGACGGTCTCGATCTGGCTATTCAGCTTCTGGTTCATCGCGGTCATCTGGAATTCGTATTCGAAGTCCGCGACGGCGCGCAGCCCACGAATGATGACGGCGGCCTCAACCTCTTCTGCAAAATGCATCAGCAGGCTCTCGAACGGCCGGACCTCGATGATGGTGCCGGCGCCCAGGTCTGCGACGGCTTTCCCGACCATCCCAACGCGCTCGTCAGTCGTGAACAGCGGTCCCTTGTCGTCATTGCGGGCGACGCCGATGACCAGCTTGTCGACCAGCTTGACGGCTCGACGGATGATGTCGAGGTGGCCGTTGGTGACGGGATCGAACGTCCCGGGATAGAGGCCGATGCGCAAAGAGGCTCTCCCGACTGCCTTGGCCGCCTTGTCTAGCAGCGGTTTGTCCGTGGTCCTAGATCGGCGCGATCCTAGGAT
>JAEYWU010000128.1 GCA_023428785.1 Pseudomonadota bacterium | reverse complement strand
GCCTTCACCCGCGGCTACTGGCTCGCATGGCCCGCCGAACGACGGCGGGCCGCCAAGATCGCGGCGTTCAGGGACTGGGTCGTCGCGGCGGCGCGGGCCGACCCGATCATCGAGCGGTATGTGGGGCGATAAGCTCGTCACCGCAGTAGCTCTCGTCGCCGGAATCGCACCGGAATTCGTCGTCGAGTTCCTCGCGAAGTAGCGCCCCCTATTCGGGTCGCTGATCCGCGCTCTCTTCCCGCACGCCGCGGAACTCGGTGCCCTCGTTCCACTCCGGCCAGATGCGGCTGTCGGCGAGGTCGCGGGCGACCTGATAGAGCAGAGTCAGGTCCTGGGCCGCGGCCTCCATCGTCCAGGTTTCGTCCCACTGGTCGCAGGGCTGGTGGTAGCAGGAGCGGACGTATTCGGCGCTCTGGGGGCTGGCGCCGGTGAAGCCCGCCGCCGCGAACAGCGCTGGCACGCCGCGCAGAGCCAGCGGGAAGTGGTCGGACCGGTAGAAGCCGCCCGCCTGGGGCGCCGGGTCGTTGATCAGGGTCCGGCCCGCCGCCTCGGCATGGACCGCCAGCATCTGGTCCAGATTGTTCTTGCCTAGGCCGATGACCACCACCTCCGGCGTCGGCTCGGTCCCCGGCAGCAGGGAATCCAGATTGAAGTTGGCGACCGTCGTCTCCAGCGGCCTCAGCGGATTGGCCGCATAATGATAGGCGCCGATCAGGCCGGATTCCTCGGCCGTCCAGGACACGAACATCAGGGTGCGGTCTGGCGCCGGTCCTTCGGCGAAGACCCTCGCCAGTTCCAGCACCCCGGCCACGCCCGTCGCATTGTCGACCGCGCCATTATAGATGTCGTCGCCGCTCTCGTCGGCGATGCCGCGCCCATAGGCGTCCCAATGGGCCCCGAACATCACGGTCTCGTCCGGATGGCCCGTGCCCGGCAGCACCGCCACGACGTTGCGGCTCTCGACCAGGCTGTGGGTCTGGCCGAAGTCGATCGACATCGTGATCCCCTCCAGCTCGACCGGCTCGAACTCCCGCGTCCGCGCCGCCTCGCGCAGCTCATCCAGATTCAGCCCCGCCTGGGCGAACAGCTCGGCGGCCACCTCGCCCTGAATCCAGCCCTGGACCGGAACCCGCTCGGCCTCCCAGTCGGCCCGCACGATGTCGAAGTCCGGCGCGGCGGAAGAGTTCTGCAGCGTCGACCACGGATAGCCGGCGCCGGGCGTGTCGTGAACGACCAGCACCCCCGCCGCCCCGCGCCGCGCGGCCTCGGCGAACTTGTAGACCCAGCGGCCGTAATAGGTCATCGCCTGGCCGTCGAAGAGCCCGTCGACCGGATGCCCCTCCGGCGCCCCAAAGTCCGGATCATTGACCAGCACGACCATGATCGCGCCCGTCAGATCCACATCGCCGAAGTCGTCCCACCCATGCTCGGGCGCCGTCACCCCATAGCCGACAAAGACCAGCGGCGCGTTCTCCAGCGTGATCCGGTCGACCGGTCGATCCGAGGCCACCAGGATGTCCCGGCCGCGCTCCAGCGTCCGCGTCCAGCCGTCCGGTACAGAGACCGAAATCGCAGCCGGCCCCGACTGCTGGGTCGTCGACAGCGGCACGATCTGGAAATAGGTACCGTCGTCCCCGCCGGGCTGCAGGCCCATCAGGCGGAACTGCTCGGCGATATATTCGGTCGTCGGCCCTTCCTCGGGCGTCGCCGGCCCCCGCCCCCCCAGCGCATCCGACGCCAGCTCGCGCACATGGTTGTTCAACCGGACCGGATCGACCTCTTGGGCCAGGGCCGAGGCAGGGATCATCACGGCGGCAAGAGCGACGAGCGGACGAAACATGGGAGCACTCCTTCTGTGGAGTAACCCTAGCCCCCTCGCCCCACCCAATGAAAGGTCAGGCGGGTTCGAGATCGGCGTCTTCGGGCTTCGGCTCCGGCCGCAGGCGATCCTTCACCGTTTCCGCCAACGTCTTGATGTCGATCGGCTTGGGCAGGAACGACACGTTCGTCTCGCCTTCCAGCAGGTCCGAGAACTCGGCCTCCGCATAGCCGGAGATGAACATCACCGGCGCGTCGCCCAGATACTCGCGCGCGTGCCTGAGCAGGCTCGGGCCATCCATGCCGGGCATGATCACGTCCGAGATCAGCATGTCGATCGTGCCCGCGTGCTCCTTGGCCAGATCGAGCGCCTCCTCGCCGTCGGCGGCCTCGATGACCTCATAGCCCCGCGCCCGCAGCAGCTTGGCCGCCATGCCGCGCACCATGTCCTCGTCCTCGACGAACAGGATGCGGCCGGCGCCGGAAAGATCGCGCGGCTGACGCACGGGCTTGGTCATCGCCTTCGGCGCCTGTTCTGCCTCGGGCAGGGCCTGGGCCGCCGGCAGGAAGATGCGGAAAACCGCCCCGCCGCCGTCCGCGTCACCCAAGGCGATATGGCCGCCGGACTGCTGGATGATGCCGTAGACCGAGGCCAGGCCCATGCCCGTCCCCTCGCCCACCGCCTTGGTGGTGAAGAAGGGCTCGAACACCTTGGCCTTCAGTTCGGGTGGCACGCCCGGCCCGTTGTCCGACACCTCGATAAGCGCCAATTCGTGCTCTGGCGCTTCGGCCCAGCCAAAGGCGCGCGCCGTCTTGCTGTCGGTCCGCTGGGTGCGGACCCGGACCACGCCCTCGCCGGGTTTCACATGGGCCTTCATGGCGTCCCGGGCATTGACGACCAGATTCATCAGGGCCGTCTCGAACTGGCTCTTGTCGACCAGCACCTCTGGCAGGTCGCGACCATACTCCGTGACGAGCCGCACGTCCTCACGCATCAGCCGGCGCAGAAAGACCTCGGACTCCGAGATCAGCTCACCCAGATCCAGCCGCTCGCGGCGAATGGTCTGCTTGCGGGCCAGGGCCAGCAGCTTGCGCACCAGGTCGGCGGCCCGCACGCCGTTCTGACGGATCTCGTTCAGGCCCTCATAGGCCGGGTCACCCGCCGGATGCCGAGAGAGCAGGTCGTCCAGCCGCAGCTGGATGGCCATCAGGATGTTGTTGAAGTCGTGGGCCACGCCGCCGGCCAGCTGGCCGATCGCCTGCATCTTGGCCGACTGATTGAGCTGAAGCTCCAGCGCCTTCTGGTCAGAAACGTCGAACAGCCAGACCCGCCGCGCGTCCTCTTCGGGTGCGATATAGAGGTGAAGAGTGCGCACCTCCGGCCCCGGCGTCACCAGTTCCAGCGGCCCGACCGAACCCGCCGAAATCTTCTCGCGCGCATCCTTGACCCCGGCCGCCTCGAAAAAGTCGATCAGGCGCGCGCTCGGACGCGCCCGGCCCCCCAGCAGCACGGGCAGGGCCGCGTTGCACTCCACGATCTCGCCGTCGAACAGGTCCGATCCCCGCACCACGGCCGAGCCGAACGGGGCGCCGGCGGCGGCCGCCCGCTGTCCGGCCGTGTCGGTCACGCGAGGCGGCTCGACCGCCTGAAGCGGCATGGCCGGGGCAAGGACAGCCTCAGGCGCCACGCGGATCAGATAGCGCTCGGCCCCGGCCGACGAGACCAGCAGTTCCCAGTCCTGTCCCTCGATCCGGGCCGAGGCGCGGCCGGTGCGACCATCGCGGGCCTCGGCGTAGGCCTGATAGAGCCCAGGCGCGGCGCGGCCGCGCGGCAAGCGCCGCACGCCGGCCGCCGCAGCCTTCCAGCCGGCGTTACCCGCAAGGATTCGACCGTCCGACGTGACGATCGCCGAAGGCTCTTCCAGAGCCCCCAGCAGGTCGTCGGCCTCCAGTTCCGGCGTCGCCTCCGACATCCGGCCAAAGGCGAAAAGTCCGATCAAGGCCACGCCCGTCAGCCCGATCAGCAACAGGACGCCGGGTGTCGAAACCGGATCGGCGCGGAACGCCGGATAGGCTGCTGCCGCGACCGCCAGCACAAACAGGGGCGCGGCGATCAGGAGCCACAGGTCAAAGCCCCTCTTTCGCGTGGCTTGCTGCATGGGAAGCCTCCCGGCCGAATCAGTCATCGGAGCGTATCACCCCCGCCGCTTCTTCGCGCCGAGCACGAAGCCGAGCACCTTAGCCACCGCCTCGTAGTGGGCGCGCGGAATGGTCTGGTCGATATCCACGGTCGCATAGAGGGCCCGCGCCAGCGGCGGATCCTCGATCACCGGCACGCCTGATTCCTCCGCCAGGGCCCGGATACGCAGCGCCAGGCTGTCGACACCCTTGGCCACGCACATCGGCGCCGGCGTCTCCCCGGCCTCGTACTTCAGGGCCACGGCGAAGTGGGTCGGGTTCATGATCACGACCGTAGCCTCGGGCACCGCGGCCATCATGCGCCGGCGCGAGCGCTCGATGCGCAGCTGCTTCTGGCGGGCGCGGACGTGCGGATCACCCTCCGACTGCTTGAAGTCCTCCTTCAGTTCCTCGCGGGTCATCTTCATCTTCTCGGCGAAGCGCATCCGTTGCCACAGCCAGTCCAGACCGGCGATGACCGCCATGAAGGACAGGATCGCAGCCATCAGCGATCCGGCGATCTTCAGCGTCGCAGGCAGCATGGCCGCCGGCCCCAGCGCCGCCATCTGGGCCAGCTCCGCCGCATGCGGCTTGAGCACCCACCAGCAGATCGCGCCGGTCGCGATGACCTTGAGGAACGTCTTGACGAACTGGGCCAGTCCATCCGGCCCGAAGATGCGGCCAAAGCCTTTGAGGGGCGACACGCGCGACCAGTCGGGCTTCAGCTTGCTGGGGCTCCACAGCAGGCCCGACTGGATCAGGTTGCCGCCGGCCCCCGCGACCATGGTCGCCGCCATCACGAGCGCCAGGGCCGGCGCCATGGCCATGATGGCCCAACGCGCGATCTCTGTCCCGCCGCCTGCCTCCAGGATGCCCAGCATCTGATGCGGACTGGCGATGAAAGGCACTAGGTCCTCGGCGAGGTTCAGCGACAGCCAGCCGCCCGCCCACAGGATCACCCCGATCGCCGCCGCCAGCGCAAGAACCGAAGACAGGTCCTGGGTCTTGGCGACATCACCCTTCTTGCGCGCTTCCTCTAGTTTTCGCGGGGTGGCTTCTTCTGTCTTTGACGCCTTGTCCTGTTCTTCAGCCATGCGTCAGCCTCCTGCGAAGAAGGCGGCGACGGCCCGGTAGCGGTCGATGAAGACCATCCCGAGCACGCCCAGCGACAAGGTGAAGACCGACAGGCCCAACAGCACGTTGAGCGGCGTCGCGGCGAAGAAGATCTGGAACTGCGGCATCACCCGCCCCACCAGACCCGTGGCCAGGTTGAAGATCAGCGAAAACACGATGACCGGCGCCGAGAGCTGGACGCCCAAGGCGAACGAATCCCCGACCGTGCGGATGATCAGTTCGGTTGCATCCTGATAGATCAGCGGCCCGGTCGGCCGGATCACATCATAGCTGCCGACCATGCCCGCGATGAACAGGTGATGCAGGTTGGTGGCGAATACCAGGACCACCCCCAGCAGGGTCAGGAAAGCCGCGATCGTCGTACCCGGCTGGGCCTGCAGGGGGTTGGCGGTCTGCGAGAAGCTGAGGGTCGTCTGAAGCGACACGATCTCGCCCGCCACGCCGAGCGCCGACAGGAACAGGCGGATCACCGAGCCGATCATCAGGCCGGTGATGACCTCGCGGATTATCCAGCCGGCCATGCCGCCGATCGTCGAGGGCAGGCCCGGCATCGCCGTCTGCACCACCGGCGTCAGGGCCAGAGCCATCAGCAGCGCGAAGGACAGCCGGATGCGCGGCGGCACATAGCTTTCGCCGACACCTGGCAGCATCAGGACGATGGCCCCGACCCGCGCGAACACCAGCGCCGCGCGCCAGACCTCGTCGGCGGCCGCATAGGGCTCCATCTACATCCCCGCGATGCGGCCGACGATCTGCTGGAAGAAGCCGCCGAGCAGCGCGCCCATCAGCGGCAGGAACAGCACCAGGGCCACGAAGATCGCCAGGATCTTGGGCGCATAGATCAGGGTGGCTTCCTGCACCTGGGTCAGGGCCTGCATCAGGCCGATGATCACGCCGACGATCAGGCCGACGATCAGGACCGGCGCGCACAGCTGGATCGTCAGCCACAGGGCGTCCCGCCCCACGTCCAGAACCTCGACACCGTTCACGCTTGCACTCTCCGGAAACAACCCGGCGAGTTTTGCCTACCGCGTGGTTAACGAAGCGTTGGGATCGCCCTCATCCGGGCTTGCGAAAGAGGTAGGTCGCGAACCCCAGGCTGCGCCGGTTATCGGGCGAATAGAGCGCCGCCGTCGCCCGCATGTGGGCCTCCACCGCCTCGCCCGCCGGATCATCCGGGACCTCGGCGCGCCAGGCCAGGACCGCACTCTTGAGACGATCCACATAGGCGTCCCAGTCCGCGTCGTCGCTGGCGTGAAACCCCGCCAGTTCAAGGCCTGCGGCCGCGGCCCGCACACGCCAGCCGGCGTCGGTGTCATAGTCCATCGACACGCCCGGCGGCATGACCGCCGGCGCCTCGGCCCAGACGATGTCGCCCCACAGGATCCAGCCGCCCGGCTCGGTCAGATCCGACAGCATCCTGAAATTGCCCAGCCCCGTCGTGCCCATGGCCGCGACCAGACGGAACGGTCCGCGGCCGGCCGCCACGACGTCCGCCTCACCGGCCCGCACCTCGATGCGATTCGCCATTCCGGCGGCGGCGACCTTGCGGCGCGCCAGGTCCGCCATCGCCTCACCCCGATCGACAGCCAGCACGTTCAGGTCGTGGCCAGCCAGAAGGATCGCCAGCGCCGCGCCGCCGCAGCCCAGCTCGGCCGCACGGTCGCCCTCCCCCAGATCGGACAGCGCCAACAGATCCCCGATGGCCGCCTCGGAGACGGGATTGGCCAGTCCGATCCGTTCATAGGCGACGAGGTTGAGGCTGGTCATAAGCCTTTTTGACCGCTTTTCGACGCGTCTGGCCAGTCGCCCGGGAACGTCTGTTCGCCTTGACCCTGCCACAGGCGCTGCTTACCTGACCGCCATGGCCATTCGCCGCATCCTGACCTGCGACACCCCCGCCGACACGGCGATCCTGAAACGCGTCTCCACGCCCGTGGAGGCCGTCGACGACGGCCTGCGCGCCCTGATGGATGACATGCTCGAGACCATGTACGACGCGCCCGGCATCGGCCTGGCCGCTGTGCAGATCGGCGAGCCCGTTCGCGTCATCGTCATGGACCTCGCGCGTGAGGGCGAAGAGCCCCAGCCCCAGTATTTCGTGAACCCCGAGATCACCTGGCGCTCGGAAGAGATCGGCGTCTACGAAGAGGGCTGCTTGTCTGTGCCGGAATATTTCGACGAGGTCGAAAGGCCGGTGCGGGTCAAGCTCAAGTACCTCGACTACGACGGCAAGCCGCACGAGGAAGAGGCCGACGGCCTGTTCGCCACCTGCATCCAGCATGAGATGGACCACCTCGAAGGCGTCCTCTTCATCGACCACCTGTCGCGCCTGCGACGCGACCGGGCCGTGACCAAGGTCAAGAAGGTCATGCGCGCCAAGGCGGCCGCGTGATGCGCCGCGTTCGTGTCCCCGCCCGTCGCCGCCGCATGAGCCGTGGCCAGACCGCCGGCGCCGTGGGCGTCGGCGCCATTCTCATCTTCGCCCTGGCGGGCGTCGTCGCCGGCGTTCTGATCGATCGCCTGCTCGACTTCGACGACACGCTCGACGCCGGCGGCGAGTGGGATGAGGGCGGCGGCGTCTCCACGCGCTGGTATTGATCCCCTCGTTTCGCTAGAGGCGGCCCCATGCGCCTAGCCTTCATGGGAACTCCCGACTTCGCCGTGCCGTCCCTGGCCGAACTGGTTTCGGCCGGGCATGAAGTCGTGGCCGTCTATTCCCAGCCGCCGAAGCCCCGCGGTCGCGGGATGGAGCTCAAGCCCTCGCCGGTCCACGCCTTCGCCGAAGGGCTCGGCCTTGAGGTTCGCACGCCGAAATCCATGAAGGCGCCCGAAGAGATCGAGGCCTTCCGCGCGCTCGACCTCGATGCGGCGGTCGTCGTCGCCTACGGCCAAATCCTGCTGGCCGAGGTGCTCGATGCGCCCCGCTACGGCTGCTTCAATGTCCACGCCAGTCTCCTGCCCCGCTGGCGCGGCGCAGCCCCGATCCAGCGCGCCATCATGGCCGGCGACCGGGCCACGGGCGTCCAGGTGATGCGCATGTCGGTCGGCCTTGACGAAGGTCCGGTCCTGCTGGGCGAAGAGACCCCAATCACAGCCGAAGACACCGCCGCCACCCTGGCCGAGCGCCTGTCGCGGTTGGGCGCCGGCCTCCTGCCCCGCGCGCTCGGCGCCATCGAGCGTGGAAACGCGGTGGAGACCGAACAGTCCGGCGAGCCCACCTACGCCCGCAAGATCACCTCGGCCGAGGCCCGGATCGACTGGACCCGTCCCGCCGCCGACGTCGACCGCCATATCCGCGGCCTGTCGCCCTTCCCGGGCGCCTGGTTCGAGATCAACGGCGTGCGGACCAAGGCCCTGATGTCGCGCCTGTCGATGGGTTCTGGCGCGCCCGGCGAGGCGCTCGACGAGACCCTCAAGATCGCCTGCGGCGACGGCGCCGTTCGCCTCGTCACCGTCCAGCGCGAGGGCAAGGGCCGCCAGTCCAACGAAGAGTTCGTGCGCGGCTTCCCGGTGGCCCAAGGCGCGGTCGTCGGCTGATGCCGCGCTATCGCCTGACCCTCGAATACGACGGCTCGCGGTACAACGGCTATCAGGCCCAGGCCGGGCTGCCTTCGGTGCAGGAGGCGGTCGAGACCGCCATTTTCGCCTTCTCGGGCGAACGCATCCGCCTTCAGGCCGCCGGCCGCACTGACACCGGCGTCCACGCCACGGGCCAGGTCGTCCATGCCGATCTGGAAAAAGACTGGCCCGCCAGGACCGTCCAGAACGCCCTGAACGCCCATCTGGTCGAGGAAGCTGTATCGGTCCTCGATGCCGAGGTCGCGGTCGGCGACTGGCATGCCCGCTTCTCCGCCACCGAGCGCCGCTATCTGTACCGCATCCTGAACCGCCCCGCCCCGCCAGCGATCGATCAGGGTCTTGTCTGGCACATCAAAAAGCCGCTCGACGCAGAAGCCATGCATGACGCCGCCCAGGTGCTGGTCGGCCACCACGATTTCACCACCTTCCGCGACCTCCAGTGTCAGGCGAAGTCGCCGGTCAAGACGCTCGACAAGGCCATCGTCAGCCGGGTGGGTGAAGAGGTTCATCTGGTCTTCGCATCCCGCTCCTTCCTGCATCGCCAGGTACGCTCGATGACGGGAACCCTGGCCGAGGTCGGAGCCGGCCGCTGGACCCGCGAGGATGTGCGTGAGGCCCTGGAAGCGCGCGACCGCAAGGCCTGTGGTCCGGTCGCCCCGGCGCACGGCCTCTATCTGACCGGCGTCGGCTACGACGAGGTCTAGGAGGTCGGCAGGCTCGCGCCCACGGCGCGGTCGAAGTGATCGTCCATCGCCTTGCGGGCGGCTTCAGGATCGCGCTTGCGGATCGTCTCGGCCAGTTCGCGGTGACGCTCCAGCATGGTGGCGTGATGCACATCGCCCTGCACCTTGGACCAGGCCACCGGGATCGTCGTCTCTAGCAGCGGCTCGAACGAGGCGATGATGCGCGACATCAGGCCGTTGCGGCTGGCCTGCGCGATCGCCTTGTGAAGCGCCAGATCCAGCTTCATCAATTCAGGCGAACCCGGCGCGGAATCCGCCATCGCGGCGGCCAGGGCCGTGATCCGCGCGGCCTCGTCGTCGGAGCGCCGCAGCGCCGCCAGGCCGATGGTCTCGATCTCGAGGATGCGCCGCGTCTCCCAGACCTCCTGTACGGAAATCTGCTGGGTCCGCACGGCGTGTTCGAGCGACGAGGCCAGCACCGATCCGTTCATCGCCGAGACGCGCGGCCGGCGTCCATTGCCGACATCGATGATGTTCAGCGCCGCCAGCGCGCCAAAGGCCTCGCGCACCACCGGGCGGCTGACCCCCAGAAGCTCCACGAACTTGGTCTCACTGGGAAGCTGATCGCCAACCTTCAGGCCTTCGCGGCCGATGTGGTCGGCCACCTGGCGCATCACGAACTGAACGCGGCTTTCCTCGGCGGGCGGCATGGAAGTCATGCGCCTTAGTTCGGACGGTCGAACGAGTGTGTCCAGCACGGAATGATCAAGCGGCGGCGAGCGTCGGGGCCCAGCCGGCCGAGCGGCGGTAGCTGGTGGGGCAGATTCCGAAGCGCTTGGAGAAGGCGCGGGCGAATGAGGCGTTGTTCAGATAGCCCGCCGAATAGCCGATAGTGGAGACCGGGCGGCTGGTCGAGCGCAGGTCGTTTGCGGCCTTCATCAGGCGCTGCTCGGCCAGGCAATCGGCGACGGTCTGGCCGAAGGTCTCGCGGAAGCCTTGCGTCAGCTTGGCCCGGTTCAGGCCGACGGCGCGGCTGATCAGGTCCAGCGTCAGCTTCTCGTCGAAGCGAGTCGTGATGATACGGCGGGCCTCGATGAGGCGCTCGGTCTCCGCCTGCGACAGGCGGCTGGACGACACCTGCGGCACCAGGCTCTCGCCATCCGCGCGCTCGAAGATCTCACTGGCCAGCTCCAGGCACTTGGCGCGGCGATAGAGGTCCTGCCCCGCGCCCTTCACCGTCGGATGAACGGCGGCGGCGATCAGCGGCGCCAGGTCCTCGGGCAGATAAAAGTCGCCAGAACGCTCGATCAGCGCGGCGTATTCGCCGGTCGCGACGAAGGCGATCCCGACGGTCGCACCCTCTCCCGCCTCAGCCGACAGATCCGGCTTGCGCCCAAGGCCCCGCAGCGACAGGCGCGCGATCATGCCGGTGCGACCCTCGGGCGGCCAGGTCATCAGGCACCAGGCGATGGCGGCGCCCGAGATGTCGGCGGAATTGACCCAGGCCATCTCGCCTTCCGGGCATATGAAGGCCTTCAGCCCGCCGGCCAGTTGGAGCTCGAGGGTCTGGGCGGTACCCGAAATCAAGGCGGCGTCGGTCATGAGCGGTCTCGTTTCCTCGCGGGCTCGGCCTGACGGCTCTTTCGCCCTGACGAGGTCAATCTAACCTATATTACAGGTTATGCAAGCCTATCTTACAGTTAGGCGTTACATGCTGTTTTCCAATGCCTTTCGGTCGAAAGCCTTAGCGTTCGTCACGCCGGTCAGGGCCATGGCGACTCGCAGTTCCGAGGCGATCAGCCTCAGCACATGGTCCACGCCCGCTTCCCCGCGCGCGCCAAGCGCGTAGACCCAGGCCCGGCCCAGCAGAACACTTCGGGCGCCCAGCGCCAGCATCCGCGCTACATCCAGACCCGAACGCACGCCGCCGTCGACCAGCACCGCCAGGTCGTCGCCGATCGCGTCCGCGATCCCCGACAGGGCCCGCGCCGAGGACACGACCCCGTCCAGCTGGCGGCCGCCATGGTTGGACACCACGATCCCGTCGGCGCCGACCCGCGCGGCCTCGCGGGCGTCGTCGGGGTCGAGCACACCCTTGATGACGACCCGGCCCTTCCACTCCGATCGGATGAAATCGAGGTCGGCCCAAGTAACCGTGGGATCGAAGTTCTGGCCGATCCAGCCGAGGAAATCCTCCAGGCCGGACTGTTCCCCAAGCGCCGGGGCCACATTGCCGAGTCGATGCGGCCCGCCATTCACCCCGACGTCCCAGACCCATTCCGGCCGCGTCGCCAGCTGCCAGAACCGCCTCAGGGGTCCCACCATGCCCGGCTGAGGCACGAGGCCGGACCGCACATCGCGGTAGCGCGCTCCCGGCAGCGGCAAGTCCACGGTGAAGACCATCACCCGGCTCCCGGCCGCCCAGGCCCGCGCCATCAGCTCGCGCATGAAGCCCCGGTCGCGGATCATGTAGAGCTGGAACCACGGCGCGCCTGCCGCCCCGGCCACCTCCTCGATCGAACAGACCGACATGGTCGAAAGGCACAGAGGCACGCCATTGGCCCTGGCCGCCCTTGCCGCCTGCACCTCGCCCCGCCGCGCATACATTCCGGTCAACCCGACCGGCGCCAGCACCACCGGCAGGGCCAGCCGCTCCCCGAACAGCTCGGTCGAGGTATCCAGTGCCGAGACATCCCTCAGCACCCGCTGGCGCAGGGCCACGTCCCTCAGATCCTGGACGTTCCGCCTGAGGGTGACTTCGTCATAGGAACCGCCGTCGATGTACTCGAACAGGAACCGCGGCAGCCGCCGCCGCGCGGCCTCGCGATAGTCCCCGGCGCTGGCGATCGTCATGGTGCGACTCCCCCTTCGGCTCGAACATAAACAAAAGAGCCCGCCGGTGTCCGCCGGCGGGCTCGAGTTGGCTTCAGCAAGGCGGAGGGAGGATCAGAAGCTGTAGCCGAGGCGCACCCCGACCCGGCGGCCGTCGCCGATCAGGCCCAGGCTGCCCAGCGCCGGCAGACCGGCGACCGAAAGCACCGAGCTGTCGATGTAGCTCTCGTAGTACTCGGTATCGAAGACGTTGTTGGCGAAGATCGAGGCTTCCAGGCCGTCGCGGCGCCAGGTCACCGACAGGTTGGCGATGAAGTACTCGTCCAGCTCCGGCGAGAAGGTGTTCGACAAGCTCGCGCCCGCCCGGTCACCCTTGCCGAAGACGCCGCCCGAGAAGGTCAGATCACCGTCTGCAAACGGAATCTCGTAGTCGCTCTGCAGGTTGACCGTCCAGTCAGGCTCGAACGGGAAGCGATCGGTCGGCAGGGTGCGACCGGTCGTGGCCTGATACCGCGTAGTGTCGGTAAAGCGGGCATTCTGGAAGACGAAGCCCCCGCGCACCGTCCAATTGTCGGTCATGAAGGCGGTGAATTCGCCCTCGATACCGATCGAGCGAGCATCGCCGGAGTTCAGGTTAATGCCCACGATGCCCGCGCCCGTGGTGGATGGTGCCAGCGAGTTCTGGCCGATCACGTCCCGATAGTCGTTATAGAACACCGCACCGGAGAGAATGACGCTGCCCTGGTTCAGCCTTGCCCGACCGCCGAGCTCGTAGGTCCAGACCGAGTCGCCGTCCCACAGCGGATTCGGGGCGCCGGGCCCGTTTGCTCCGCCGCCGCGGAAGCCGCGCGCGATCGAACCGTACATCATGTGGTCGCCCATGGTCCGACGCAGGGTGATGCGAGGCTGCCATTCGTTCGCTTCATAGACAGAAGTGATGGCCGCGACGGACGTAACCTCCTGATGGTCGAAGCGTAGCCCCAGGGCCAGCTCCCACTCCGGCGCGAAGTCCCAGAACACGGTGCCGAAGCCTGCGGCGAGCCGATTCTCTGTTTCGATGGCTGCCGGGATCGTCAAGCTGAGCGGAACGATCGTGGTGCCGGTGAACTGATCCGTCGTCTGGTTCGAGGCGAACACGCCGAACAGCGTCGAGATCGTGGGCGACCATTCGGTGTCGAATCGAACTTCACCGGTCGTCGTGCGCAGTTCAGCGTTCTGAACGCCACGGAAGAGGTCAATGGGCTGAAAATCCGAATCGCCTTCGCCGTCCGAGTCGCGGCGGTCGTGCGCGACGATGACTGTCATATCCGTCGACTCACCGATCGGCATGACCAGGCGTCCGTTGATGCCCGTGTAGTCATAGTCCAGGCGTGAACGGACATTGTACTGGCTGTCGTTGCGGTAGTCTTCAGGGCCGGTGGTGAGGCCATACAGCGGCTGGGTCCCCTCAATCCGGTCATAGTAGGCGTTGAGCGTCAGGATCGCGCTGGCAGGCAGGTCAAATCGCACCGAGCCGCGGATCGTGTTCTGAAGGAGCCGGTTGGCGTCGTCGTATCCCAGAAGGCTATTGCGGACGAAGCCGTCCCGGCCCTGCGAGCCGAAGGACAGCCGTCCCTGAACACGCCCGGGTAGGATCGGGCCGGCAACCGTGGCCCCGACCGTGTAGAAGTTATCTGGGCCCGCATAGGTCCCCGTTACGCGCCCCTCGAACACGTCCGACGGCTGCCGGGTCGTGATGTTGATCGCACCGCCGAGCGTGTTCTGGCCAAACAGCGTCCCCTGAGGTCCGCGCAGGACCTCGATCTGTTCAAGCGCCAGAGTCGGGCTGTTCAGGTAGGACGTGTTCTGCTGGTAAATGCCGTCGACGTAGATGCCGACGCCGGGCTGGACGTTGTCGAGCAACGTGATGCCGACCCCTCGGATAGAGATGAAGGCGCGACCGGCAGAGTCAGAGTTGATGTTAAGCCCGGGCGTCACCTGGGCGATTTCGCGCACCGTCTGGAACTGGCGCTCCTCCAGCGTTTCCGAGGTCACGGCGGTGACGGCGACAGGAACGTCAAACAGACGCTCTTCACGCTTACGCGCCGTGACGACGATCTCGTCGACCTGATCTTCCTGGGCGGCAGGGCCGGTGTCCTGGGCCAGGGCTGCGCCCGACCACGACAGGGTGGCGAGGGCGCTGGCGGCCATCATCAGGGCGGTTGAGCGACGCATGGAATTCCCTCCGAACGCGGCTTCTCGCGCCGCCGTTATCGATGAAACCTATCTGACAGGTTGACCAACTGTCGAACAGGGGCGGCGGCGCCACACAGTTTGCATACCGGCACGATTTCTGTTCCGCCGGGACGCCCCGCCACAAGGCCCCGCCTCCCGGGCGCCGAGCAAGCAAGGTCCGGCTGCGGGTCTGCAAACGTCCGGTTCGCCGTCCAGACCAAGGCGCCGCTATGGTCAGTCGACATTATCAAGGCCGCGCCCATGTCCGACCCGATCATCACCATAGAATCCGGCCAGGTCCGAGGCGTCTCCAAGGGCGGCGTCTCCCGCTTCCTTGGCATCCCCTATGCGGCGGCGCCGGTCGGCGATCTGCGCTTTCGCGAGCCACAACCTCATCCCGGCTGGCAGGATGTCCGCGACGGCACGGCCAAGGGGGCTAGCGCACCCTATCTGCTGGCGCCCTTCGATGCGCTGGATCTGACGCCCCTCGTCGGCAAGGGTTGGGACAAGGGCGACGAATACCTGAACCTCAATATCTGGACCCCGAACGGCGCGACCGACGCCCCGATCATGGTCTTCATCCACGGCGGCGCCTGGACCGGCGGCGCGGCCATGGCCCCGGTGCAGGACGGCACGGCCTTCGCCCGCGACGGCGTCATCCTGATCTCGATCGGCTACCGCCTGGGCGTCGACGGCTTCATGCCCATCGAGGGCGTGCCGACCAATCTGGGCATGCGCGACATGATCGCCGCGCTGGAGTGGATCCAGCGCAATGCAGCGGCCTTCGGCGGCGATCCGGCCAACGTCACGGTCTTCGGCGAATCCGCCGGGGCCATGTCGGTCGCCGATCTGGTCGTCTCGCCCAAGGCCCAGGGACTGTTCCGCCGGGCCATCATCGAGTCCGGCCACGGCAGCATGACCCGCGACATCTCGGTGGCGCGGCGCACCACCGCCAAAATGGCGAAGCTCCTGGGCGTCAAACCCACGCGCGAAGGCTTCGCCTCGGTCAGCTACGACGACGGCCTGCAGGCGCTGGCCAAGGCCGCCCTGCCCACCGGCGGCATCGACCTCAGGAACGCCAACGGCCGCGACGAGGCCTATGGCCTGTCCAAGTTCCTGCCGGTGCACGGTGACGACGTCATCCCGGTCCCGCCGCTCCAGGCCCTGGCCCAGGGCGCCGGCCGCGACGTCGAGGTGCTGATCGGCACCAACTCCGAAGAGATGAACCTCTATTTCGTCCCAACCGGCGTGAAGCGGAAGATCGGCGGGCTTCTGGCCTGGCTGGCCCTTTCCCGCGTCGAGAAGAACGCCGGCAAGATTCTCAAGGCCTATCGCAAAGGCCGCCGCAGCGCGGGCGAGGCCATGACCCTGGCGCTGTCCGATCTGGTCTTTCGCTGGCCGGCGCGGGTCTATGCCGGCGCCCATCAGGGCAAGACCTGGTTCTATGAGTTCGGCTGGCGCTCGACCGCCTTCAACGGCGAGCTCGGCGCATGCCATGCGGTCGAAATCCCGTTCGTGTTCGACACCCTGTCGACCGGCGCCGGCCCCCGCGGTTTCCTGGGCGCGAACCCGCCCCAGGCCCTTGCCGATTACGTCCACCGCGTCTGGATCGGCTTCGGGCGCGACGGGTCCCTGCCCTGGCCCGAATACACCGCCTTGGATCGTCAGGTGCACGAGCTGGAGGCGGCCCGCACCCGCGTCGAGACCGACACCGACTTCCCTCTGACCCGCTTCTGGAAGCCCTGATGTACCTGGACAAGTTCCGCCTCGACGGCCGCGTCGCCTTCGTCACCGGCGGCGCCTCGGGCATCGGTTGGTGCGCCGCCGACGCCCTCGCCGAGGCGGGCGCCAAGGTCGTCATCGCCGACCTGACCCAGGATGCGCTCGACAAGGCCATCGCCTCCCTGGCCGACAAGGGTCACGCCGTCGAAGGCGTGATCATGGACGTGACCGACAGCGCCCGCGTCGCCGAGGTCGCCGACGAACTCGCCGCTCGCCACGGCCGCATCGACATTCTGGTCAACAACGCCGGTATCGCCCTCTCGGAGATCGACGCCGAAGACATGACCGACGAGCGGTGGCTCAAGGTTCTGGACGTGAACCTCAACGGGACCTTCTGGTGCGCGCGCGCCTTTGGCCGCCACATGCTGGCGCAGGGCTCCGGCGCCATCGTCAACGTCGGCTCCATGTCGGGCTTCATCGTCAACCGGCCTCAGGGCCAGGCCCACTACAACGCCTCCAAGGCCGCCGTGCATCATCTGACGAAGTCGCTGGCCGCCGAATGGGGCGCGCGCGGCGTGCGCGTCAACGCGGTGGCGCCGACCTATATCGCCACGCCGCTGAACGCCTTCGCCGATCGCGAGGCGCCGATGTTCAAGCGCTGGATCGATTCCACGCCCATGGCGCGCCTGGGCGAACCGGAAGAGGTAGCCTCGGCCGTCCTGTTCCTGGCGTCGGACGCCTCCAGCCTGATGACCGGCTCCATCGTCCTGACGGACGGCGGCTACAGCTGCTGGTGAGGAGCAACCCATGAGCCGAAGCCGCCATCTGGTCGATGTCGAGATCCTGCCGATGCTCGACGCCTGGCCGACCGTCGCCCTGACGCCCGAGCTTCTGGCCGAACTGCGGTCCGGCGCCAGCCGCCTGCCGCTCCCGCCCATGTCGGAGGCGGCCCAGGCCGTACGCCAGACGCGCCATGTCGCCCCGGGCCCCGACGGCGCGCCCGATATCTCCCTGCTGGTCTATCACCCGGCCGAGACCACCGGCCCCCTGCCCTGCCTCTTTCACATCCACGGCGGCGGCTATGTCATGGGCTCGGCCGAGGAGGTCGAAGCCCTGCACCGCGAGCGCGTCGCCGATCTCGGCTGCATCCTCGTTTCGGTGAACTACCGGCTCGCGCCGGACACGCGCCACCCCGGCCCCGTCGAGGATTGCTACGCCGGCCTGGTCTGGACCTTCGCCAATGCCGAGACGCTCGGCATCGACACGACCCGCATCGGCGTCACCGGCGAGAGCGCGGGCGGCGGTCTGGCCGCTGCCCTGGCCCTGCTGGCGCGCGACCGGGGCGAATACGCGCTGGCCTTCCAGCACCTCGTCTATCCGATGCTCGACGACCGCACCTGCGCCGATCTCGAGCCGCACCCGGTCGCCGGCGACTACATCTGGACGCCGCACAACAATGCTTTCGGCTGGTCGGCCCTGCTGGGTCAGGCGCCCGGCTCGCCCGAGGTCTCGCCCTATGCGGCGGCGGCCCGGGCGACCAACCTGGCCAACCTGCCACCGGCCTTCATCACGACCGGCGCGCTCGATCTCTTCGTGGACGAGGACATCGATTACGCCCGCCGCCTGAACCGTGCCGGCGTCCCGGTCGAACTCCATGTCTATCCGGGCGGAGTCCACGGCTACGACCTGCATCCCACCGCCGACGTCGCCGTCCGCGCGCGCCGCGACAGCCACGACGCCCTCCAGCGCTTCCTCTTTTCCAAGGCCTGACCGATGACCACTGACATCCTCGAGGCGGCCCCGCCGCCTGCCCAGCGGCGCACCCTCTGGGGCGCCATCATCGTCGTCTCTCTGGTCGTGCTGGCCGGCGCGGCCATGAAGACGATTTTCTCGCCCCTGCAGGAAGCCGCCAAGCTCTCCATGGGCCTGACCGACTTTCAGGTCGGGCTGGTCCAGGGGATCGCGATCGCCCTGCCCATGGCGCTCGTCGCCCTGCCGCTCGGCTGGCTGGCCGACCGCGCCAACCGCATCCGCATCCTGCTCGGCCTGTCCTTCATCTGGACCGCCGGCATGGTCCTGACCGCCTTCGCCCAGGATTTCGGCCTGCTCTTCTTCGCCCGCATGCTGTCGGGCGCGGCGGGCAACTTCGTCGTGCCGATCGGAATCTCGGTCGCCGCTGACATGTGTATGCCCGAGCGACGCGGCCGGTCCCTGCTGGTGCTGTCGCTGGGCAATGTCCTGGGCGCAGCGCTTGCTTTCGCGATTGGCGGCGCCCTGCTGGGCGCCATCATCGAACAGGCCGTCCCCAGCCTGATGGGCCTGGAGCCCTGGCGGGAGGTCAGCCTCTGGTTCGCCATGGGCTCGGTCGCCCTGACCCTGCCGCTGCTGCTGATCCGCGAGCCCGAACGCCATGAGGTCGAACAGACCAATGCGTCGATCAAGGCCATCGCCGCCGCCTTGTGGGCTCGCCGCGCCTTCCTGATCCCGCTCTTCATCGGCCAGGTCGGCGTGGTCATGGCTGACATGGCCGCCGGTGTCTGGGCCGCTCCGGTCCTGATCCGCAACTACGGCCTCAGCCCCGCCGAGTTCGGCGGCTGGATGGGCGGCGGGCTGATCCTCGCGGGCATCGTCGGCTCTGTCCTCGGCGGCTTCGGCGCCGACTGGGGCCAGAAGCTCGGCCGCCGCGGGGGCATCCTTTTCGGCACCATCGTAGCGGGCGTCATCGCCATTCCGGCCTCGCTCTATCCCGTCATGCCGACCACCGCCCTGTTCGGCGTCGCCTTTACGGTGCTGATGATCTGCGGGACCATTTCGGGCCTGATCACGGCCACGGCCATCGCCGTGCTGGTGCCGAATGAAGAGCGCGGCCTGTGCCTTGGCGCGTTCATGATCCTCGGCGCCCTGATCGGCATCGGCGTGGCCCCCACCGTGGTCACCCTGGCGTCCGACGCGATGGGCGGCGAAGGCCAACTGGCCCTGTCGCTCACCATCGTCAGCGTGGTGATCGGGTTTCTGTCCCTGCTGGGCTTCTGGCTGGCCATGAAGAGCGCGCCACGCCCAGTCGCGGAGGTCGTGGGGGACTAGCCCTCATACCCGCTGCCGCGCGGACCAAGACGCTGATCGCAAAGGCGTCGACGGGAACACGCCCTCGGATTTTCCCCGCCCGTCCGCGCGCGCCTAGGCTGCGAGGAGGGTCTTTGACATCGATATCTCAAACGAACGATGCGGCCTTCCGTCGGGCTCCCAAAGTCGCCGGGCGCGCCTGTTTTAAGCGTTCGACGAGGTGGACGACCCGGACGAACCGGACGAGTTGGACGGTGTTTTTCCCGTCCGCCTCAGTCGTGCAGGGACTCGCCGTGCTGGGTGTAGTCGAGGCCTTCGATCTCCTCGTCCTTCGTCACTCGCAGGCCGGTCGTGTACTTGCAGATCATCAGGACCACGAAGGTGCCGACCGCGCTCCAGGCCATGGCGCCGACCAGACCGATGGCCTGGGTCACCACGCTCGCGCCTTCCGACAGGCCGTTGACCGCCGTCGACGCGAAGACGCCCGTCAGCAGGGCGCCGACGATGCCGCCGATGCCGTGGATGCCCCAGGCGTCCAGGCTGTCGTCGTACTTGAGCAGGTGCTTGAGCCACACCGCGCCCGCATAGCAGGCCGGACCGGCGATCAGGCCGATGACGAAGGCGCCCGACGGCAGCACGAAGCCCGCCGCCGGCGTAATGGCCACCAGGCCTCCGACCACGCCCGAGAGGAGGCCCAGCAAGGTCGGACGCTTGCGCTCGATCCACTCCACCGCGATCCAGCCGACCGCGCCGGCGGCCGCCGCCAGGATGGTGTTGAAGGCCGCCGTCGCCGCCAGTGTGTCGGCCGCGCCCGCCGAACCGGCGTTGAAGCCCAGCCAGCCCACGAGCAGCAGCCCGGTGCCGATGGCCGTATAGGCCAGGTTCGACGGCGCCATCAGGTCGCGCCGGAAGCCGTGGCGCGGGCCCATGACCAGAGCACAGACCAGACCGGCCACGCCTGCATTGACGTGCACGACCGCGCCGCCGGCGAAGTCCAGCACGCCCATCGAGCCGAGATAGCCGCCGCCCCACACCTGATGACAGATCGGCGCATAGACCAGCAGGTGCCACAGGCCGAAGAACAGCACGGAGGCCGAGAACTTCATCCGCTCGGCCACCGAGCCGACGATCAGGGCCGGAGTGATGATCGCGAAGGTCAGCTGAAACGAAATGAACAGCAGCTCGGGCAGCCCCGGCAAGAGGCTGTTGGCCGTCTCGGGCGTGACGCCGTTCAGGAACAGGACGTCGAACCCGCCGACGAAGGGCTGGAGCGCGTCGCTCCCGGCCCCGAACGAGAGGCTGTACCCCGCGATGAACCAGAGGACGGTCACAACCGCAAAGGCCGCGCCGGACTGGGCGACCATGGCGATGATGTTCTTGCGCCGCACCATGCCGCCATAGAACAGCGCCAGGCCCGGCAGGGTCATCATCAGGACCAGGGCGGTGGAGGTGAGGATCCAGGCCGTCGCCGACCCGTCGATTTCGAGAGCCGCCTGATGCGGCAGCAGGCCTGCGGCGGACGCCGGCCCCGCTGCGATGAGGCCGATGGTTCCAGCGAGCAAGGCTGCGACTTTACCCATGTCATCCCCCGTGGACGATCCGGACGAAGGGAGCCGACCGGATGGTGCACTGCGTCACGTTATGTGCAGCGCAGCGTCCTTGGCAATCGCCAAAACGTCGCGTGGTCGGAAGGAATTTGAATGTGGCGATCAGGCCGTCTGTTCGAGGACAGCCAGCACCGCCTTGCCATAGCGGTCCAGCTTGGACTGGCCGACACCGGAGATGCGGCCGAGGGCGTCGAGCGAGGACGGCTGGGCGCGGGCGATCTCAGCGAGCGTCCGGTCCTGGAAGATGACGTAGGGCGGGACGCGCTGCTCGGCGGCGCGGTCGCGGCGCCAGGCGCGGAGCACATCGAAGCGGGCCTGGACTTCCGGCAGGAGGACCTCGGCGGGACCGAGGCTGGCGACGCGTTTGCGGTTGCGCGGATTGCCTGAGCGGGTGGACGCGTCATAGGCGGCGGGCTCGCGGCGGATCTGGACGGCCCGCTCGCCGCGATAGACGGAGCGGACGGCGTCAGCGTCGCCGAGCTTTAGGATCGGCTTGCCCTCGTTCGGGTCCTCGACCAGCAGGCCTTCGAACAGCAGGTGATCGATTACGTCACGCCAGCCGGCAGGCGCCGTGTCGGAGCCGACGCCCCAGGTGGAGAGGTCGGCCTCCCAGGGCTGGACCTCCTTGGTGCGGCCGGTCAGGTGGTCGACGACGCGGCCCCGGCCGAAGCGGCCGCCGAGCCGCTGGACGGCGGCCAGCGCCTTTTGGGCGGGGACCGTGCCGTCATAGAGATCCGGCGTGTCGGCGCAGAGGTCACAGACGCCGCAGGGCTCGGCGCCGGTTTCGCCGAAATAGGTGCGGACGGCCTGCTGGCGGCAGGCGGCGCCGTCGAGCATGGCGTAGAGGCGGCGCGCCTTGCCGACCTGGGCGATGCGGACATCCTCGGGCATGTCCCGGCCTTCGAGGCGGCGGAGCGTCCAGGCGATGTCGGACGGGCCGTAGAGGGTGACGCAGTCGGCCGGATCGCCGTCGCGGCCGGCGCGGCCGACCTCCTGCCAGTAGGCTTCGAGCGAGCCCGGCGGATCGGTGTGGATGACGAAGCGGACGTCGGCCTTGTCGACGCCCATGCCGAAGGCGATCGTGGCCACGACAACCGCGCCGTCCTCGGACAGGAACTTCTTGAGCCGCCGGTCACGGTCAGGGCCCGGCATGCCGGCGTGGTAGGCGACGGCGTTGACGCCAGCCTGGACCAGCTGGTCGGTCAGGCGCTCGCAGGCCTCGCGGGCGCCGCAATAAACGACGCCGGACTGGCCCCGGCGGTTCAGGACGAGGTCGACGACGCGGGCGTCGTTTTTGGCTTTCGAGCCGCTCTCCTTGCGCTCGGCGGCGAGGCGCAGGTTCGGGCGGGCGAAGCTGTCGACGAAGATCTTCGCGCCGTCGAGGCGGAGCGAAGCCAGGATATCGTCGCGGGTGCGCGGGTCGGCGGTGGCCGTCACGGCGATGCGCGGGACGCCCGGGAACATCTCGGCCAGCCGGCCGAGCGAGCGGTAGTCGGGCCGGAAGTCGTGGCCCCACTGGGAGACGCAGTGGGCCTCGTCGATGGCGATCAGGCTGAGCGGAATTTCCGATAGACGCCGCTCCATGCCGGGCTGGGAGAGGCCTTCGGGCGAGACGTAGAGGAGGTCGAGCTCGCCTGTCCTCGCCTGGGCCCAAATGGCGTCGCGCTGGTCGGGTGGGACGTTGGAATCGAGCCGGGCGGCGGCGACGCCCTGTTGCACCAGCGCCTCGACCTGATCGGTCATCAGCGCGATCAGGGGCGAGACGACGAGGCCCAGGCCCGGACGCAGGATGGCCGGAAGCTGATAGCAGACACTCTTGCCGCCGCCAGTCGGCAGGACGCCCAGGACGTCGCGGCCCGCGAGGACCTCGACGACGATGCCGGCCTGGAGCCCCCGGAAGTCGGCGTGGCCCCAGACGCGCCGCAGTAGGTCGCGGGCGTCTGAGAGGTCAGGCGTGCGGGATTCGGCCAGGGCCAGAGACATGGGGACCCTGTACCGGATTTGTTCCGACCGGTTCAATGGGCCGGAAAAGTAGACGGTGGACGAAAATCACCAATTCCACTGCTGGGGTATGGTGGGCCAGCGCCCTCTGGATGGGGTTCGGGGGACCGCTTAGGCGCGGCGCGCGGGAGACTGCAATGTCAAAGACCCGAAGTCCGCACGGAATGTTCAGTGCGACCCGTCAAAGATCATAGTCACGGGCCGATGGACGGGGATGAACGACGGATTCAGGCGGGGAATTCGGGGCGAGAATGGCGGGATTACACTGCGGAAGTGCACGAGGATTGGTGGTGGGAATCCACTGTCGCCGCCCCCTTCTCCCCTTGCGGGCGAAGCGGGTCGGATGAGGGGTCGATGAGGCGAAGCCAAGGAGCTTGCCGGCGAAGGACCAGATCCGCCGGCTATCGACCAAGGGCCGGCGGATAAGGAATTGCCCCTAGTGCGCGGTCAAGCTTCCGTTAGACGGCACAGAGGCAAGGGTCGCCCCTGTATCTGGACGAAGGTATCGTGGCGCGCGTCAGCTCTCCTTTCAGGTTGTTTTCGGTGGGAGCGCTGGTCGCAACCGCTTGCTTGTTCGCGGCCGCAACCAACACTGCTGCGAACCCCCGCGACGACAGCGTGGTCGCCGCCGTCTATGCGCCGTGGCGTGATCCAACGGACGTCTTCACCCATGCCGCGGCGGCCGCGCCGGTCATGGGTCAGGGCGCGGCCCCCTTCATCCTTCTGGTCCGGCCCCGCTCCCCGGCTGAACGCAAGGCGCTCGGCCAAAGCGGCGCGTGGCTCATTCTCGACGGCTCTCTCGCACGCTGGTGCGGATCGGCTTCTGGAGGCAACGATGTCGCTTGATACCCTCGATGCCCAGCGCCGCCTGGGCGGCACAGTCCTGATCGTCCTCATCGCGGTGATGGCGCCTCTGGTCGCCGGGGCGCGCATTCTGGCCGGCGAAGCCTTTGTCGGACCGCTGATCAGCGCCATTGCCCTCGCCGCCGCCGCTGCGGCGCTGTGGAAGATCGGTCGGGGCATGGTCGCGGCGCAGATGGGTCTGGGCGTCGTCCTCATGGCCCAGGTCTCGCTCATGGTCGGCGCCCTGGCCGGCCACAGCTGGCAGATCGACATGCACATGACCTACTTCGCCGCGCTCGCGGTGCTGGTCGTGTTCAGCGACTGGCGCGTGATCGCCGCCGGCGCAGCGGCCGTGGCCCTGCATCACCTTGCCCTCAACTTCATCCTCCCCGCCGTGGTCTTCCCCGGCGGCGGCGACTTCGCCCGCGTCGTGCTCCATGCCGTGATCCTGATCGTCGAAACCGTCGTGCTGGTCATGGTCACCAACAGCGTTTCGACCATGTTCGCCCGCGTCGAGCAGACCATGGCCGAAACCACCGCGGCCCGGGACGCCGCCGATCTGGCCGACAGGCTTGCCCGCGAGAGCGAGGCGACGCAGCACCGGATGGAACAGGAGAGTCTGGCCGAACGGGAGCACAACGCCCGCAAACAGCAGATCGCCGTAACCTCTCTGGGCGAGGGTCTGGCCCGTCTGGCCGACGGCGATCTGACCGCTCGCATCGGGCCGGACTTCCCGGAGACCTATCGCCTGCTGCGCGATGATTTCAATGCCGCAGTCGAGCGTCTGGCCGGGTCTATGGCCGCCATCTCTGGCGTCACCAACGGAATCCGCGGCCAGAGCGACCAGCTCGCCGAGGCCGCCAGCCAGCTGGCCCAACGGACCATGCGCCAGGCCGCCAGTCTGGAAGAGGCCGCGGCCGCCCTCGAGGAAATCACCGCCACCGCCGGCTCGACCGCCGCCGGCGCTGACCGCGTCGCCGACGTCAGCGCGCAGGCCCGCACCCACATCGAGACCTCGGTCGAGGTGGTGAATTCGGCGGTCACAGCGATGGGCGAGATCGACAGCTCCTCGCGCGAGATCGGCCAGATCATCGGCGTGATCGACGAGATCGCCTTCCAGACCAACCTGCTGGCCCTGAATGCCGGTGTCGAGGCGGCTCGCGCAGGCGAGGCCGGTCGTGGTTTCGCCGTTGTGGCCTCGGAGGTGCGCGCCCTGGCCCAGCGCTCTGCCGACGCAGCGAAAGAGATCCGCACGCTGATCCAGGAGTCCGGCCGCCAGGTGGGCAACGGGGTCGCCATGGTCGGCCAGACCGGCACGACGATCGGCGGCATGGTCGAGCGTTTCACCGAGATCAACGACCTGATCCGGGAAATCTCCCGCGCCTGCGCCGAACAGAGCGAGGGTCTCGGACAGGTCAATACCGCCGTATCGATGATCGATCGCACCGTTCAGGAGAACGGCGCCGTGGTCGACGAGACCAATGACGCCGTCGCCGTCCTGAACCGTGAAGCGGAACGGCTCGGCGCCCTGATCAGCGGCTTCCGCCTGCCGGCCGCGTCGCCCAGACAGAGCGCTCTGGCCGCCTGACGTTCCGCGCCAGTTTCCGTCTGGCCCTCTTGCCGTCCGGCCCAAGCTCCAGACCGGGGCAACTGGAGCATCATGCCCTGGGTCGGTGCTACGTCCCCGGCTGCGTGTATGGGATCGCCGCAAAGAACCGCCGCTCGGCGCCGCGCGGATCGTCTTCCATCCGGGGCGGGTGGTCGATGATCATCGTCTGGCGGCGGGCGAGGTCGTAGGGCTCCCACGCGGGCAGTCCGGCGTGGTTCGGGGAGCCGGTGCGGGCGAGCGCGGCGAAGGCGGCCGAGAGGGCGTTGGAGACCTCCGTGGCGCCGGGGCCAACAGCGGGCCAGGGGCCCTCTTCCAGGGTCTTGAAGACGAGGCGGATGTCGCTGGTGTGCGGGGCGCCGAGGCGGCCGTTGTCGTGGGATGAGGCCCAGTCGAGCTGATAGACGAAGGCGGGCGAGCCCTGCCGGGCGCGTTCCTCGGCCTCGATGATGGCGGCGCGCCAGGAGCGGCCGGCGGTGGTGGCCGCAAAGAAGACCTCGGTCGGGGTGTAGGCGGGATAGAGGCGCCGGTATTCGGCGATGACGGCCTCGGGCGCGACGTCGATGCGGAGCTGGTCCGGCGACAGGCGCGCGGGGAGATCTTCCCAGGTCAGGCTCCACAGCGAGGCGTCGGCGGCGTTGAAGGCGCGGGTCTCGTCGTGGGTGTTGCCGATGATCATCGGGATGCCCGCCGACTGGTCGGGGGCGTCGGGATAGAAGGGGTGGCGCGGATGGGTCCGGCCATCCAGCACCGGGCCGAAATAGAGGGAGCCGTAGCCGAGGACCGGGTCGCGCGGATTGGCGGCGAGCAACTGTTCGACCGGCAGGGTCGCGGCCTCGGGGGCGCGGTCGGGCGTCAGGCCCAGGGCCTCGAGCCAGGCCTCGGCACGGCGGGTGGCGTTGATGGGGCCCGAGAAGGTCACCTGCTGGCCGCTCATGGTGGCGGCGGCGTGGAACAGGCCGGCGGCCGTGGGCGTAGCCATGAGGCTGGCGATCTTGGCGCCGCCGCCGGACTGGCCGAAGACCATGATGCGCGAGGGGTCGCCGCCGAACGCCGCGATCGAGTCCCTCACCCACTCCAGCGCCAGGATGATATCCAACTGGCCGGCCGCTCCGGAGTCCGGGAAGGGCTGGCCCGGCAGGCGCGCGAGGTATGCGTAGCCGAGCGGACCGAGGCGGTGGTTGAGGGTGACGACGACCACGTCCTCGTCGCGGGCCAGCCGCGTGCCGTCATAGAGGGGCGAGGAGCCCGAGCCGGTCGAGTAGGCGCCACCGTGGATATAGACCATGACCGGGCGTCGGGCGGAGTCGATCGCGGGCGTCCAGACATTGAGGAAGAGGCAGTCTTCGCTCTGGTTTGGCTCGTCGCCGCGCTGGGGACAGGCGGGGCCGTAGTCGAGGGCGTCGACGGGGTCGGCCCACGCCTCGGGCGCGATGGGCGGCTGGAAGCGCCGCGGGCCGGTGTCTTGGCCGTAGCGGACGCCCTTGAAGACCGCAACGCCATCTGTATGCGCGCCGCGCACAGGGCCGTGGCGGGTCATAGCGACGGGCCGGGATTGCGAATGGGCGCCGGATGCCGCGGCGACGCCGGCGAGGGCCGCCGTGGCGGTGATGAGCGTGCGTCGGTCGATCATGCGGTGAGCCATCCGTTCCTGTGGCCCCAGGCCATGGCGAGCTGTGGCCAGACGGCGGCGGGCTTGCCCTGGATCAGGCGGATGCCGAAGCCGTGGCCGCCCTCCTGGAAGAAGTGGGCCTCGACCGGAACGCCCGCCTCGCGCAGGGCGGCGTGGAGCATCATGCCGTTCTCGGGCGGCACGGCCTCGTCGTCCATGGCGTGGAGCAGCCAGGTCGGCGGCGTCTGGGGGGTGATGCGGTTCTGCAGGCCGTAGGCCTCGATCCGCTCGGGCGACGGGTCGCCGCCCAACAGATAGTCGCGCGAGCCCTGATGCAGATGGGGCGCGGCCATGGTCGTTACCGGATAGAGCAGGATCGAGATGTCGGGCCGCGCGGTCGCCGCGTCGGCCAGATCGACAGGGTCATAGGTCGCCTCGTCGAAGCGGCAGGACAGCATGCCGGCCAGATGGCCGCCGGCCGATGCGCCCAGCACGCCCACGCGAGACGGATCGAGGCCCCAGCCGGGCGCGCCCGCCCGGATCAGCCGCATGGCGCGTTGGGCGTCCTGGAGCGGGGCCTCGGGGCCGGCGTCCCAGCCGTCGCCCGGCAGGCGGTACCGCAGGATGAAACAGGTGATCCCGGCCTCGGCGAAGACGCGGGCGCAGTCCATGCCCTCCTTGTCCACCACCGCCCAGCGGTAGCCGCCGCCGGGGATGAGCAGCAGGCTGGCGCCGTTCGGGCGGGCCGGCCGCATGACGTGCATCAGCGGCTCGGTGGTGTAGCGGGCGAAGCGGTCGTGGAAGCTGGGGTCCGTCGAGCGTTCGGGGATCTCGGGGACGAGCGCGCGCGTGGTGGCGTTGGCGCCCGGCGCCTCATCCGGCCACAGGCGGATAATCTCCGTCGGATCAGGCGGGGCGAGGGTCTGCGCCCGCGCGGCGCTCGCGGCGGCGAGGCCCGCCGTGCCGAGAAGCAGTCCGCGCCGATCCAGCCGCATCGCCCTCTCCTATCGGATGACCCGGGCGCCCTTGCCCTTGATGATGGCCTCGACCTCTTCCTTGCGGACCATGGAGGTGTCGCCCGGCGTCGTCATGGCCAGCGCCCCGTGGGCGGCGCCGTAGTCGACCGCGGCCTGGGGACCGAGGCCCTCCATGAAGGCGTAGATCAAGCCGGATGCAAAGCCGTCGCCGCCGCCGACGCGGTCGTAGATCTCCAGGTTCTCGCGTTCGATCGAGTTATAGAACTGGCCGCCCGCCCAGACGATGGCGGACCAGTCGTTGATCGAGGCGGTCTTGGCGTTGCGCAGGGTCGTGGCCGCCACCTTGAAGTTCGGGAACTCCTTGCAGGCGGTCTCGATCATCTTCTTGAAGTTGGTCGGGTCGATCTCGGAGATGTGCTCGTCCAGGCCCTCGACCTCGAAGCCGAGGCAGGCGGTGAAGTCCTCCTCGTTGCCGATCATGACGTCGACGTACTGGGCGATCTCCCGGTTGACCTTCTGGGCCGCGGGCTTGCCGCCCTGGCTCTTCCAGAGGCTGGCGCGGTAGTTCAGGTCATAGGAGACGATGACGCCGTGCTTGCGGGCGGCCTTGACCGCCTCGATGACTGCCTGGGCGGTGCCTTCCGACAGGGCCGCGAAGATGCCGCCGGTGTGGAGCCAGCGGACGCCCTGCTTGCCGAACAGTTCGTCCCAGTCGGTCTCGCCCGGCACGATCTGGCTGGCGGCAGAGTGGCCCCGGTCCGAGCAGCCGAGGGCGGCGCGGGCGCCGAAGCCCTTTTCGGTGAAATTCAGACCCACGCGGGTGTTGCGGCCCAAGCCGTCGAAGTCGCGCCAGGTGACGTGAGACTGGTCCACGCCGCCCTGCATCATCAGGTCCTCGACCAGCCAGCCGAGGTCGTTCTTTGGCAGGGCCGTGACGATGGTGGAGCGCTTGCCCCAGCACTTACGAAAGGCGCGGGCCACATTGTATTCGCCGCCCCCCTCCCAGACGTTGAAGGTGCGCGCGTTGCGCACGCGGCCGAAGCCGGGGTCGAAGCGCAGCATGACCTCGCCGAACGAGCAGAGGTCGAAGGCCGTGTCCGAGGCCGGACGGATATCGAGTTTGAAGTCGCTCATTTGCCCAGTCCCTTGCGGATGTCGGCGATGGTCTCGACCGTCTCGCGGACGGCCTGTTCGATGCCAGCCCAGTCGCGGTCCTTGACCCGCTGGGCGGTGATCAGCTTGGAGCCGATGCCGCAGGCACGGATACCGGCCTTGAACCACTCTTCCAGGCTCTCGCGGGTCGGATCGACGCCGCCCGTCGGCATTATCTTGGTCCAGGGCATGGGGCCCAGCACGTTCTTGACGAAGGTCGGGCCGCCCACGCTCTCGCCGGGGAAGACCTTGACCAGATCGGCGCCCAGTTCCTGAGCCTGCATGATCTCGGTGGCCGAGCCACAGCCGGGCGAATAGGCGACCATGCGCTTGTTGCACAGACGTGCGGTCTCGGGGTCCAGTACGGGGCCAACGATGAAGCGGGCCGCCGCCGAGATGTAGAGGGCCGCCGTGGGCGCATCGAGCACAGAGCCGACGCCGAGGATTACGCTGGATTTGCGGCTGATCAGCTCGCGCGAGACCTCCGAGAAGGTCTGGAACATGAAGTCGCCGCGGTTGGTGAACTCCACGCACGGGGCGCCGCCGCGCGCGCAGGCCTCGATCACCTGAAGGCTGATCTCGGGATCGGGATGCGAGAAGACAGGGACCACGCCCTGGGTTTCCAGCGCCTTGAGCACATCAAGCCGGTCGATCGGCACCTCGGGCCTCCCATGTTTTGGGCGCTGTCCGATGAGGCGCGCCTCTTGCCCCCTACCCACTCGTCGCAATTGACACCGGTGTCAATGGCAAAAAGAAGGGGCGGGGGGCCCCGGGCCCGCGGCCCCCG
>JAEYWU010000115.1 GCA_023428785.1 Pseudomonadota bacterium | reverse complement strand
CCCGGCGAGGGGTCTGGGGCCCCTCCCCGGCACCCTGGCCCGACCGGTGCTGGACCTCACGGCCGACTTCGCCGCTGTCGAGGCTGGGCCGCTCAGCCTGTCGGATACCCACCTCATTCTCACCTTCCGGCGCGGCGCCGATGCCTCGGACGGCCGTGTCACTATCACCGGCGACAGCAGCTACGGGCCGGCCCGGGCCTATTCCGCCTTCCGCATCGCCGATGACGGCGTGCGGCTCTCGAACATGGACATCAATGCCGGCGGTCTGGTCGCGCGCGGCGATCTGGCGCTGAGAGGCTCAGCGCCCTCCAGCGCTGACCTCACCTTCGAAGCCCGTCCGGGCGCCTTTCTTGCCGCTGGAACAGCCTCGGGCGTGGTCCGGCTGACCGAGAGCGACGGGGATGCGCTCGCCCGCGTCGATGTGCAGGGACAGGGCGTGCGCCTGTCCGGTTCGTCCTATGTCGTGCGCACCCTGCGCCTGCAGGGGGAAGGCACGCTTTCGCGCCTGCCGTTCACCCTCCAGACCGACATTGGGGGAAGCTTCCCCCTCTCCTTCCAGGGATCGGGCGTTTATTCCCGACGAGACGACACCCAGACCGTTGCTCTGGAGGGCGGAGGCCGTGTCCGCGAAGTCTCGTACGAGACCCGTGCCCCCGCCATGATCGCCCTGACCCGCGAAGGATGGCTGACCCGCGTCAATCTCTCGGCGGGCGGCGGCGTGCTCGAAGGCGACCTGCGCCAGGACGCGTCGGGCGCCACCATTCGCGGCACGCTCACGGGCGTGGACCTGCGCGCCATCTCTCCCGACCTGGTCGGCAGCGTCACCGCGGACGTGAACCTGCGCGGCACCGGCGACGACCTCGACGGCACGATCACCGCCCGCCTGCAGGACGCACGCAGCCGCGACGCCAACGCCGACATGGATATCGACGCCTTCGTCCAGGCCCGCCTCAGCGGCGACCGCATGCTGGTGGAAGCCGAGGCGTCCGACTCGGGCGGCGTCCAGTCCCAGGCGCGGCTCGACCTGCCCGTGACCGCGACGGCTGCGCCACTTCGCCTGGCCGTCAACCGCGACGAACCCATGTCGGGCGAGGTCTCCCTTCAGGGCCAGATTCGCTCGATCTGGGACCTTCTGCTCGGCGGCGAGCGCAGCCTGTCGGGCATCGTCGACGGCCGCGCCACGCTCGGCGGCACCATCAACGCGCCCCGCGCCGACGGCTATCTCAACATCAGCCAGGGCCGCTTCGAGGATGGCGGCACCGGCGTGGTGCTGAACGACCTCGCCATGCGAGCCCGCTTCGATGCCGAAACGGCCCGGATCCTTTCGTTCGAAGCCAACGATGGCCGTGGTGAAGGCGCTGGTCGCGTGACCGGCCAAGGTGAACTGGGCCTGCGGACAGGTTCGGGGTCGAACTTCACCCTGATGCTGTCGAACTTCCGGGTCATCCAGACCGATCTGGCGACCGCCCGCGCCTCGGGGCCGATCACCGTCGAGCGCTCGGCGGACGGCGCCATTTCCCTGTCGGGTCAGCTCAACGTCTCCGAAGCCGAGATTTCGGCCGAGGACCTGCCCAATACCGGCGACGTGGTCGAACTCGATGTGATCGAGATCAATCGTCCCGGCGGTCTGGAGGACGAGGTCGAGGAGACAGCGGAAGAACGATCCGCCCGCCGGTCCCGCTCGGCCTTCAATCTGGATGTCCGCCTGAATTCCAACGGCGGCGGCGTCTTCGTGACCGGCCGCGGCCTCGACGTCGAACTGGCGCTGAACGCCCATGTCACGGGCTCGCTCAGCGATCCGGTCCTCTCCGGCTCGGCCAGCGTCGTGCGGGGCGACTACCAGTTCGGCGGCCGCCGCTTCTCCTTCGAGCGAGGCGGCACCATCACCCTGTCGACCGAGGCCCAGGACATCCGTCTGAACCTCACCGCCGTGCGTGAGGACCCCACCCTGACCGCTCGCATTCGCGTCACCGGCACGGCCGCCCGGCCGGTCATCACCCTGACCTCCGAGCCCCAGCTGCCACAGGACGAGATTCTGTCCCAGGTCCTGTTCGGCCGCTCCGCCTCCCAGCTGTCGCCGGTCGAGGCGGCCCAGCTGGCGTCCAGCATCGCGGCCCTGGCGGGCGGCGGCGGCTTCGACGTGGTCGGAAACCTGCGCGAGTTCGCCGGGCTGGACCGCCTGTCCTTCGGCGGCGACGCGTCGGGCCTCACGGTCGCGGGCGGCAAATACATCGGCGACGACCTCTATTTCGAGATCATCGGCGGCGGCGAGGCCGGCGCGGCGGTCCAGGTCGAATGGCGCGCGCGGCGCAATCTTTCGGTGGTTTCGCGCGTTGAGGGCGACGGCGACGCTCGCCTCTACATCCGCTGGAGACGAACTTCTCGCGACGAAGACCGGGCCCGGGTGGAACAGTCGGACTAGGCGAGCTACACCCCGCCTATGCAAATTCTGGCGCAAGACCGGAAGGCGCTCGATCACGTCGCGGAACGTGAGGGAGAGATCATCGACCGGGCCGTCGCCTGGTGCTCGATCAATTCCGGCAGCCGCAATATCGAGGGCCTGACCGAACAACTCGAGGTGCTCGCCGTCGAGGCCGCCCGCACCCTGCCCTGCACGGTCGAGCGCGTCGCCCTGGCCGACAGCTCCGTGGTCGGCGATGACGGCCTGGTGCGCAAACAGCCTCACCCGCCGGCGCTCAGGCTGACGATGCGGCCCGACGCCCCGACCCAGGTCGTCATGACCGGCCACTACGACACCGTCTATCCGGCCTCCAGCCCGTTCCAGACCGTCAATCGCCGCGCCGACGGCGCCTTGCACGGGCCCGGCATCGCCGACATGAAGGGCGGCATCAGCGTCATCCTGGCCGCGCTCGAGGCGTTCGAGACCCATCCCGCCCGCGAATCGGTCGGCTGGTCGGTCCTGCTGTCTCCAGACGAGGAGATTGGCTCGCTGGCCTCGGGTCCCATCCTGGCCGAGCTCGGCGCGCGCGGGCATCTGGGCCTGACCTATGAGCCGGCCATGCCCGACGGCTCGCTCGCCTCCTCGCGCAAGGGCTCCGCCAACTGGCACCTGGTGGTCCACGGCAAGGCCGCCCACGCGGGCCGCGCTTTCGACGAGGGCAGGAACGCCATCGCCGGCGCCGCAAAGATCGGCTGGGCGCTCCACGCCCTGAACGGCCAGCGCGAGGGCGTGACCGTCAATGTCGCCCGCATCGCCGGCGGCGCGCCCCTCAACGTGGTGCCCGAGGTCGCGGTGGTCCGCTTCAACGCGCGGGTTCCGGACAAGGCTTCGGCCGACTGGGTCGAGGCCGCCGTCGCCGAGATCATGCTGACGCCTCCATTCGAGGGCCTTTCCCTGCATCTCCACGGCGGCTTCACTCGCCCGCCCAAGCCGATCGACGCCTCGCAGCAGGCCCTGATGAGCGCCGTGACCCAAGCCGGCCAGTTGCTCGGCCAGTCCATTGGCTGGAAGCCGTCCGGTGGAGTCTGCGAAGGCAACAATCTGCACGCCGCCGGCCTGCCCAATATCGACACCCTGGGTGTGCGCGGCGGCGACATCCATTCAGAGGCCGAGTTCGCCTGGCCCGAAAGCTTCGTCGAACGCGCCCAGCTCTCGACCCTCATCCTCGCCAAGGTCGCGACCGGCGAGATCGACGCCCAGGCCCTGAAACGCCTGCGTCTGGAGACCCCTTGATGCTCGTCGTCCGCCCCGCGGGTCCCGCTGACTATGACTCTCTGCTGGAGCTCGCCCGAGCCTCCGGTCCCGGCTTCACCAGCCTGCCCGAGGACGAGCCGACCCTGCGCAAGCGTCTCGAGGTCTCCGCCGGCAGCTTTGGCGAGACCCTCCCCGAGACGGACCGCTGGTACGTCCTGATGATGGAGGAGAGCGACACCGGTCAGGTCGTCGGCCTCGCCGGGGTGAAGGCGGCCGTCGGCCTGAAGCGACCGTTCGCGTCGTTCCGGCGCATGACCTTCTCGCATTACCACGCGTCCGAAGAGGCCGGCTCGCACCGCAACGACCAGCCGGCCCTGGTCTTCGTCAATGAGTGCCGCGGCTGGTCCGAGGTCGGCTCCCTGTTCCTCAAGGCCGACAAGCGCGTCGGCGGCGCCGGAGCCCTGCTCGCCCGATCGCGCTACATGCTGATCGGAACCCGGCCCGAGCTGTTCAACAACATGGTCCTGGCCGAGCTGCGCGGGGTCTTCGACGAGAACAACAAATCGCCCTTCTGGGAGCACGTCACCTCCAAGTTCTTCGGCATGGATTTCGAATCCGCCGACGAGCTCTCCGGCAAGGGCGACGGCCAGTTCATCTTCGATCTGGCGCCCCATCACCCCCTCTATGAGAGCCTGATGCACCCCGACGCCCAGGCGGCGATCGGTCAGGTCTTCAGCGAGGGCCGGCCCGCCCGCAAGCTGCTGGAGCGCGAAGGCTTCCAAGCGGTGGGCCTGGTCGATGTCTTCGACGCCGGCCCCACCATGGCCTGTCAGCGCGACGCGATCCGCACCGTCCGCGAGGCCCGGGTGATGAAGGCCATCGTCTCAAACGACGTCGATGGCGACCCGCATCTGCTGTCGACCACCACTCTCGCCGGTTTCCGCGCCACCCGCGCCATCGCCGAGCCCGTTTCCGACGGGATCGAGATCTCGCAAGAGACCGCCGACGCCCTGCGCCTGAGGGATGGCGACCCCATCCGCGCCATTCTGTGAGCCTGACGTGACCCAGTTTTCCTCCATTGATCCGGCCACCGGCGAGACCGTCTGGGAAGGCCCCGAAGCCACCTCCGCCGAGGTCACTGGCGCTGTCGCGCGCGCCCGTTCTGCCTTCGACGGCTGGGCCGACCGTCCGCGCCAGGACCGCATCGACGCCGTCAAGCGCTACCAGGCCGTGCTCAAGGCCCGCGCGCCCCAGATCGCCGAAACCATCAGCCGCGAGACCGGCAAAGCCCTGTGGGAGACCACCGCCGAGGCCGGCGCCATGCAGGGCAAGGTCGACATCTCCATCCGCGCCTATGACGAGCGCACCGGCGAGCGCGAGAGCGCGACCGGCTTCGGCCGCGCCGTCCTGCGCCACCGGCCCCACGGCGTCGCCGCCGTGCTCGGCCCGTTCAACTTCCCCGGCCATCTGCCCAATGGCCACATCGTCCCCGCCCTGCTGGCCGGCGACACCGTGGTCTTCAAGCCGTCGGAAGAAGCGCCCCTGACCGGCCAGCTGATGGCCGAATGCTTCGCCGAGGCCGACCTGCCCGAGGGCGTGGTCAATGTCGTCCAGGGCGGCCGCGACGTCGGCGCCGCCCTGCTCGATCAGCCCATCGACGCCCTGATGTTCACCGGCTCGGGCGCGGCCGGCGCCCACTTCCGGCGCAAATTCGCCGACGACCCGCATGTGATCCTGGCGCTGGAGCTGGGCGGCAATAATCCGCTCGTCGTCTGGGACGCCGCCGACGCCGAAGCCGTCGCCGGCATCGTGGCCATGTCCGCCTTCGTCACCACGGGCCAGCGCTGCTCCTGCGCGCGCCGCCTGATCGTGCCCGAGGGCCCCCAGGGCGACGCCATCGTCGAAGCCGTCGACGCCATCGCCGGACGCCTGACCTATGCGGCCTGGAACAGCACGCCCGAGCCCTTCGGCGGCCCCCTCATCTCCGCCCGTGCCGCCGACCAGGCCCGCCACGCCCTGCAGCAGCGTATCCAACAGGGCGCCCGCGTCATCCGCGCCGCCGAAAAGATCGAGGGCCTCTCCGACGCCTTCGTCAGCCCGGCCATCATCGACGTCACCGGCGTCGACGTACCCGACGAGGAGATTTTCGCCCCCTTCCTGTCGGTTATCCGCGTCCCGACCTTCGAAGACGCCGTCAAGGCCGCCAACGCGACCCGCTACGGCCTGTCCGCCGGTCTCGTCTCAGACGATCCGAAGACCTGGGACCGGTTCATCCAGCGCATCCGCGCCGGCGTCGTGAACTTCAACCGCCCGACCACGGGCGCGGCGGGCGACATGCCCTTCGGCGGCCTCGGCGCCTCCGGCAACCACCGGCCCTCGGCGTATTACGCCGCCGACTACTGCGCCTATCCGGTCGCCAGCTTCGAGGCGGAGGCGGTTCGAAACATCGAGAGCGAGATCAAGGGGTTGCGTGGCTGAATGAGTGCTGGGTGGGCAGTTAGGATTGAAGTGGAAGCTGGCCGCGGGGAACTTCGGCCGTTCCTCTTTATCGTGGCGCTCGATGACTTTCAGAAGGCGATTGAGGCTGCCAAGTTCGCTCTCGAAGTGACTCGACCCCTTTACGGGCATGGAAACCGTGCGCCGCCGATATATGCCGCCGAGCTGGTGCATCCGGTGGACGCAAGGACAATCGACGAGCTTTGCTTGGCGCCGGGGCAACTCTGGAACGTCTATGATCCCCCGCTTACGGACTGGATTGAGTTTGCCCACAGGCCCTAACCCCATGACCCTCGCCTTCGAAGCCAACTGCGACGGCCTCGTCGGGCCGACCCACAGCTACGGCGGCCTGTCGCCGGGCAATATCGCCAGCGCCCTGAACGCGGGAGAGGCCTCCGATCCGCGCGGCGGCGTGCTTCAGGGTCTGGCCAAGATGAAGCGCCTCGCCGATCTCGGCGTGCCCCAGTTCGTTCTGCCCCCGCACGAACGCCCGCATGTCGGCTGGCTGCGCTCGCTCGGCTTCTCGGGCTCGGACGGTCAGGTCATCGAGCGCGCCTGGAAGGACGCCCCGTCCTTCGCCGCCGCCGCCTCGTCGGCTTCCGCCATGTGGGCCGCCAACGCCGCGACGGTGACGCCCAGCGCAGACGCCGCCGACGGCCGCGTCCATTTCACCCCCGCCAACCTCGTCTCGAACCTGCATCGCTCCATCGAGGCTGAGCAGACCACGCGCGCGCTCAGGGCCCTCTTCCCCGACCCGGACCGGTTCGCCGTCCACGACCCCCTGCCCGCCGTTGGCCATCTGTCGGACGAAGGCGCCGCCAACCACGTCCGCCTCTGCGCCGAGCACGGCGAGGCCGGGGTGAACCTCCTGGTCTGGGGCAAGGACGCCTTCGAACACTGGCCGAGCGCCGACTTCCCCGCCCGCCAGACCCTGCAGGCCTCAGAGGCCATCGCCCGCCGCCACGGCGCCGGTCGCGCGGTCCTCGCCCGTCCGGGCAAAGCCGCCCTCCTAGGCGGGGCCGTCCACAACGATGTGGTCTGCGTCGGCACGCGCGAGGCCCTGCTGTTCCACGAGACCGCCTTTGAAGACAAACAGGCCACCCTCGACGCGATCCGCCGCGCTGCCGACGGCCTGTTCGAGCCGGTCTTCCTCGAGATCGCCTCGGCCGACCTGCCGCTCCAGGACGCAGTGAAGTCCTACCTCTTCAACAGCCAGCTGCTCGTCCTGCCCGGCGAGGATCGCCTCGTCCTGCTCGCCCCCACCGAGACCGAGGACAATGCTCGCGCCCACGCGGCCGCCCAGGCGCTCGCCGCCTCCAACGGGCCGATCGGCCGCGTCGACTATGTCGATGTTCGCCAGTCCATGCGGAACGGCGGCGGCCCCGCCTGTCTGCGCCTGCGCGTGGTCCTGACGCCCGACGAACTCGACGCCGCCAATCCGGCCCAGCGGCTCGACGAGGGTCTGCACGCCGCCCTCACCGTCTGGGCCAGCCACTGGTACCGCGACCGCCTCCTGCCGTCCGACCTCGCCGACCCCGCCCTCCTGCTGGAGACTCACGGCGCCCTGGACGAACTGACCTCGATCCTGGCCCTCGGCTCGGACTTCTACGACTTCCAGCGGACGTGACCGGCTTCACCCACCGCCACGCGACCGAGACCGACATCCCCGTGCTCGTCGCTCTTATGGACCGTTCCATCTCGGGCCCGTTGGCCGCCTTCCTGACGCCGGACCAGATCGCCGCCAGCCGCGTCCTCATGGGCATCGACAGCCAACTGATCGCCGACCGTACCTATCTGATTGTCGAGGAAGGCGGCGTCCTCGCCGGTTGCGGCGGCTGGAGCGGGCGCATCACTACCTACGGGGGCGACCACACGCCCGGGCGCCAACCCGCGAAACTCATCCCCGGCGTCGACGCCGCCCGAATCCGCGCCATGTACACGGCGCCCGAGTTCCTGCGACGGGGCGTCGGCCGCCTGATCCTTGATCTTTGCGAGGCCGAGGCGCGCGCTGCCGGTTTCGACCGCGCCGAACTGGTCGCCACCCTCGGCGGCGAACCTCTCTACCGGGCGGCCGGCTACCAGGAGATCGAGCGCTTCGAGGACGACCGGGGCGGCGCCCCCGTCCCCCTTATCCGGATGACCAAGTCCCTGTAATTCGCTGACGAGACAGACGATGAGCCGCGGTTTCTCCCCGCCGGCCGCCATGCCCGCAAACTTGAGGCATGAAACTCCTCCCGATCGTCGCACCGCCGCCCCGAAGTACGAGTGTTCAGCGTGGCGCGATTTCGCATAATCTGGCAGGGTCGTCAGCCGGCTCGGCCCTCATCCCGTTGATTTACAACAAGACGACCTGGCGCGATGGCAGGGTTTGGCGCCCTGGCAGTATGTTTTGGCGGCGGCGGAAATGGGGAAATCCGACCCGTTCAGGCCGCGAACCGCCCGCCCTTGTTCGCATAGGCCTGGGTGCCGTCGGTGAAGACCACATCGGTAGGCAGGATCGTATCGATCACGATGTCCTCCGCCCCCTTCAAACGCTCATAGATCGGCCCAAAATCCTTCAGCGTCTCGCGCTTCAGCTGCTCGATCGAGTCGATCACGAAATAGACCTGCTGGAAGTCGTCGATCCGGTAGAGGGTCTTCATCACCCGCTCCAGATCAAAGCCGATCCGGTTCGGCGACGGGTCTTCCAGCGAGAACACGCTCTCGGTCGCCGATGACACGATCCCCGCCCCATAGATGCGGAGATCGTCGTCCTGACGCATCAGTCCGAACTCCACCGTGTACCAGTAGAGCCGGGCCAGGTTCTGGAGCATCCCGAGCGAAGCCGCCCGCTGCCCACCCTTGCCGTAGGCTTCCATGTAGTCGGCGAAATCCGGATTGCTCAGCATCGGAACATGCCCGAACACATCGTGGAAGATGTCCGGCTCCTGCAGATAGTCCAGTTGGTCCGGCCGCCGGATGAACTGGCCCGACGGGAAGCGCCGGTTCGCCAGATGGTCGAAGAAGACCTCGTCCGGCACCAGTCCCGGCACGCAGACAACCGTCCAGCCCGTCAACGCCTGGAGCTTGGGGTTCATCACCTCGAAGTCGGGGATCCCGCCCGTATTCAGGTCCAGCGCTTTGAGCCCGTCGAAGAACACCTCGGCCGCCCGCCCCGGCAGGATCTTCATTTGCCGCGCATAGAGCGTGTCCCAGGTCTGGTGCTCGACCTCGGTGTAGGACGCCCAGTCCTGCGGAATCGTCCAGTCGGCCGCGGCCCCCGGCGGGGGTTCGGTGAAGACGTGTTCGAAGTCGGACATGACGGCCTCCGCTCAGGGTTCGCTCCACTGTAATGCGCGAGCGGCGGTTCCGGTAGGGTCGCCCTAGTTCACCACCAGCGGCTGGACCCGGTATCGGCCGTCCTTGAAGCCGGCGAAGACCCGGTCGGCCTCGGGATTTCGGATCGGCTCACCACTGGCGTCGGCCAGCAGATTGGCCTCCGAAACATAGGCGGCCTCATCGTCCTCCATCCCCTCGGCCAGGACGCGGTAGAAAGGCTGATGACGGTCCGGCCGCTCATCTTCGGGAATCGCGGCCCACCACCCGTCGCCTTGGGCGAACTCTGCGTCGACGTCGATGACCACGCCCCGGACCGGATAGGTCCGATGCCTGACCAGCTGGCCGATCGCGAATTTGGCGGTTCTCGTGTTCATGGGCCCATCATCGCAGCGATCACATGACGCCCTGCTGAACGGGGCGTACGGATCACTGGACAGGTTCGGACCAGCCGCTAGTCTGGATGCGAAAACGAGCGCGGGCGATGGCGTCCGATGCTCCGAGGCCGGATCGGGCCATGCCTGATATTGACCTGCGGGCTGACGCCCGACCTGCGGCCCAGGACGGCCGCGCCGATGCGCCCCTGTTTGCGGCGCTTGATCTCGGCACGAACAATTGCCGCCTGCTGATCGCCCGCCGCGCCCGCTCGGGGTTCCGTATCGTCGAGGCCTTTTCCCGCATCGTCCGTCTCGGCGAAGGCCTGGCTGGCTCGGGCCGTATGTCCGATGCCGCGATGGACCGCGCGGTCGCCGCCCTTCAGGTCTGCGCCGACAAGATCGAGCGCCGGGGCGTCACCCGCCTTCGCGCCGTCGCCACCCAGGCCTGCCGCTCCGCCCACAACGGCGGCGCCTTCCTGGAACGGGTCGAGCGCGAGACCGGCCTCAAGCTCCAGGTCATCGACCCCTCCGAGGAAGCGCGTCTGGCCGTCGCTGGCTGCACCGACCTGATCGACCGTCAGTATCGTTCGGCCATCATTCTCGATGTCGGCGGCGGCTCGACCGAGATCTCCTGGGTGCGCCCCCGCAAGCCAGGCGACGGGCGACCGGCCGAAATCCTGGCCTGGCACAGCGTGCCTCTTGGTGTTGTGACCCTGGCCGAACGCTTTCCCGAGCCAGAAGCCGCCAGCGAGAGCTGGTACGAACAGATGGTCGCGGCCATGCAGGACGAACTCGCCGCCTTCCGTGGCGCGGACGAGCACCGCCCGGCCTTCACAGATGGCCAGACCCAGCTGATCGGCACCTCCGGCGCCATCACCAGCCTCGCTGGCCTGCACCTGAACCTGGCCCGCTACGACCGCTCACGCGTCGATGGGCTGCGAATCACCGCCGACCAATGCCGCACGGTCACCGAAGGCCTCTTGGCGACCAGCCGCGACGGCCGCGCCGCCCACGGCTGCATCGGCCCCGACCGCGCGGACCTCGTCCTCGTCGGCGCTGCCATCCTAGAAGCCGTCCAGCGCGAGTGGCCCTGCCAGAACCTCCGCGTCGCCGACCGCGGCCTGCGCGAAGGCATGCTCCTCAGCCTGATGCGCCGTCGCCGCCGACGTCGCTGATTCCCGCCCGAAACTTGGGGCCACAAAAAATCTCACGCCCCCTCATCCCCGTCGCCCTCGCGGATTCCATACTGCTGCGACGACCGGTCTTTGACATCGCAAACCGCCCACGACCTACGCGGCGCTTCGCAGCGCTTCCTCTGCAGGAGAGAAATCACCCGCCCCCGACGAACTGGACGATTTCAATCCGGTCACCGTCCTCGACCGGTGTCTGGGCATGCAGGGATCGCGGCGTCAGCGCCAGATTCCGCTCCACCGCGACCTTGCGCACGTCCAGTCCCAAGCTCTCGACGAGCACCGTGATGGTCGTTGCATCCGTCTGATGGGGTTCGCCGTTCAGGATGATGTTCATGCGCGGCTTGTGACCCTGACGCCCGGGCGATACAAGGGCCGCCGATTTCCGCCACGGCCGGGAGCCCCATGGCCAAACCCCTTTATGTGCTGAACGGCCCGAACCTGAACCGGCTCGGGACGCGCGAGCCGGAAATCTACGGGTCCGACACCCTGACTGACGTTCAGGTCGCCTGCGAACGCCGGGCCGGCTCCACGCCGGTCGTCTTCCGTCAGTCGAACCTTGAAGGTGACCTCGTCACCTGGATCCAGGAAGCCGGTGACCAGGGCTGCGCCCTCGTCCTCAATCCGGCCGCCTACGGTCACACGTCCATCGCCCTGCTCGACGCGCTTCGCACCGTGTCGATTCCCGTGGTGGAATGCCATCTATCCAACCCGGCGGCCCGCGAGGACTTCCGCCAGGTTTCCTTTGTCTCGCCGGCTGCGTCCGGCATCATTTCGGGCTTCGGCCTGGCGTCCTATGAACTGGCGGTCGAAGCGGCGCTTCGTCTGGCGGGACTGACGCCGTCGAACCCCCAAGCCTAGAGAGGGAGACGCCCATGCCGGCGCCCAAGACCCCCGCCAAGTCCGCCCCCAAGGCGAGCGCCCCCGACGGCGACGCCAAACTCGTCCGGCAGCTGGCCGACATCCTCAACGATACCGGCCTGTCCGAGATCGAAGTCGAGCGCAGCGGCCTGAAGGTTCGCGTGACCCGCGCCGTCGCCGGCGTCGCCACCGCTCCGGTCCATTATGCCGCCCCGGCCCCCGTGGCCGCCCCGGCTCCGGCCGCCGCTCCGGTGGCGGTCGCCGCCCCGGCCATGACGACCGACCCGGCCGGCCCTGCGCCGCGCGCCGGCGAAGAGGTCAAGTCTCCGATGGTCGGCACCGTCTACCTGCAGGCCACCCCGGGCGCCGATCCGTTCATCAAGCCGGGCGACACCGTCAAGAAGGGCCAGACCCTGCTGATCGTCGAGGCCATGAAGACCATGAACCCCATCGCCGCCCCGCGCGACGGCAAGGTGCTCGACATCCTGGTCGGCGATGCGCAACCGGTGGAGTTCGGCGAAGCCCTGCTCCTGCTGGAATAGGGCGTCCCCATGTTCGACAAGGTCCTCATCGCCAACCGGGGCGAAATCGCGCTCCGCATCCACCGGGCGTGCAAGGAGATGGGCATCTCCACGGTCGCGGTTCACTCCGAAGCCGACCGCTCGGCCATGCACGTGCGTCTGGCCGACGAAAGCGTCTGCATCGGCCCGGCCCCGGCCGCCCGCTCCTACCTCAACATCCCCTCGATCATCGCCGCCGCCGAGATCACCGGCGCCCAGGCCATCCATCCGGGCTACGGCTTCCTGTCGGAGAACGCCTAGTTCGCCGACATCGTGAAGGCTCACGGCATGACCTTCATCGGCCCGACGGCCGAGCACATCCGGATCATGGGCGACAAGATCTCGGCCAAGCAGACCGCCAAGGACGCCGGCATCCCGGTCGTCCCCGGCTCTGACGGCGAGGTCGAGACCGTCGAGGACGCCATCGAGGCCGCCAAGTCCGTCGGCTTCCCCCTGATCGTCACGGCCGCCGCCGGCGGCGGCGGTCGCGGCATGAAGGTGGCCCTGGCCGAGGAAAACCTCGTCGAAGCCGTCCAGACCGCCCAGAGCGAGGCCGCCGCCGCCTTCGGCAACGGCGCCGTCTACATGGAGCGCTACCTCCAGAAGCCGCGCCATATCGAGATTCAGGTCATCGCCGACAGCCACGGCAATGTCGTGCACCTTGGCGAACGCGACTGCTCGCTTCAGCGCCGCCACCAGAAAGTACTCGAAGAAGCCCCCTCCCCGGCCCTCTCGGCCGAAGGCCGCGCCAAGATCGGCAAGACCGTCACCGACGCCATCCGCAAGATCGGCTACCTGGGCGTCGGCACCATCGAGTTCCTCTGGGAAGACGGCGAGTTCTTCTTCATTGAGATGAACACCCGCCTGCAGGTCGAGCATCCGGTCACCGAGATGATCACGGGCGTGGACCTGGTCCGCGAACAGATCCGTATCGCTGCTGGCCTGCCCCTGTCGTTCACCCAGGAAGACATCGTCTTCGAGGGCCACTCGATCGAGTGCCGCATCAACGCCGAGAACCCCGTGACCTTCACCCCCTCGCCGGGTCTGGTCGACGACTTCCACGCCCCGGGCGGCCTGGGCGTCCGCCTCGATAGCGCGCTCTACGCCGGCTATTCGATCCCGCCCTACTACGACAGCCTCATCGGCAAGCTGATCGTCCACGGCCGCGACCGCGAGGAGTGCATCGCACGCCTCAAGCGCAGCCTGGGCGAAATGGTCGTGGGCGGCGTCGATACGACCATCCCGCTGTTCCAGAAACTGCTGGCCGAGCCGGATATCCTGTCTGGCGACTACGACATCCATTGGCTGGAAAAGTGGGCCGCCCGACAGGCCTGACCGTCCGAGAACTGCTCGAAGCCTACGCCATCGGGGTCTTCCCGATGGCGGAGGGCCGGGATGATCCGACGCTCTTCTTCGTCGATCCGGTCGAGCGAGGGATCATTCCGCTTGAAGCCCCGGTCATTCCCCGGCGGCTCGCCCGAACGGTCCGGTCCGATCGTTTCGAAATCCGCGTCGACACCGCGTTCGAGGCCATTCTCGACGCCTGCGCCGCACCAGGCGGCGGGGACCGCGACGACACCTGGATCAATCCGGAAATCCGCCGCCTTTACCTCGAGCTACACGCCATGGGCTTCGCCCACAGCGTCGAGTGCTGGCGTGACGGCGCCCTGGCGGGCGGCCTCTACGGCGTGGCTCTGGGCGGCGCCTTCTTCGGCGAGAGCATGGTCTCCATGCAGCGCGACGCGTCCAAGGTCGCCCTCGTTCATTTGATCGCCCGGCTTCGCGCCGAAGGCTTCAGCCTGCTCGACGTGCAGTTCCTCACGAACCATCTGTCGAGCCTGGGTGCGATCGAGATCAGCCGGACCGAGTATCGCAGTCGCCTCAAGGAGGCCCTGCTCCGCAACGCCAGTTTCGGGCGAATGCCCTATGCGGCTGACGGGTCTTCCGCCTGGCAGGAAATCACCCAGGCGTCATAGAGCGGATGCTCGACCGGGTTCAGGCCCGGCGCCGAGGCGTACATCCAGCCCTGGAAGATTTCGCGCGGCTCTACAGCGCCCTCGCGGCTGCGCGGCTGGGCGTAGATTTCCAGATAGGCCATCGAATCCCGCATGGGTTCGTCCGCGGCGGTCGTCTCACAGGCTCGTGCCCGGAACACCAAGCCCTGCCAACGGCGCTGCTGGCCGACCGGCACGGCGAAGCGGATCGTCTCGGCCGTCACCTTGTCCAGCGCCTGAACCACCACAAACGCCAGGCGGGAGCGTGGCAGAGGGTCCGCCAGTTCCGGCAAGGGCCGTCCCCGCGGCGTCTCATCAGCGTCGACGACCTGCGTCGGCTCGTCATCCAGACGGACCGCCGGAGTCTCCGTGATCAGGTCTCCCGCGCCCGTGGGCTGGATCGGCGCAATGACGACCGGACCGGGCTGCTGCACCGGCGCGGGCTGGTTGGCGATCACATCACCAATGGGATCTGCCTGCGGCACCGGCGCGGGCGTAGCCGTGGCGAGGCCTGCCGTAGCCAGCACGCCGATAGCCGCTGCCGCGAACCAGCGCCGACGGTTCATTCCGGGCTCCAGGCCTCGTAGTCGCCCGTCGCCGCCGGACGCTCGCCCGAACGCGCCAGCGAGCCCTGCGGCCGCCACGCCATGGGCGTGCCGGTCAGGTTCGGGAGATGCTCCTTCTCCCAGGCCTTGCGGGCCAGCGGCGCCTCGGTCGGCGGTTCCTCAAAGGTGTAGTGCAGCCAGCCGTGCCAGTCCGGCGATACCTTGGACGCCTCGGCATAGCCGTTGAAGATCACCCAGCGGCGCCTGCGCCCGTCATAGCTGACCGTGTCACGGCTCTCGTAGTAGCGGTTGCCAAACTCATCCTCGCCCACCTTGCGACCACGCTTGGCGACCGTGAACAGGGTTCCGAGGGTGGCGCCATTCCACCAGGTGAGCAGGGTCTTGAACACGTCGGGATCCGGTAGGGAAGAAACGCCTGACTTATAGAGGCGCCGCTCCGCCGCGTCCATCCGAGCGATGACCCCGAGAAAACGCAACATCTTGTGGGTGAATGGGCGGGACAATCCCATATTTATTGGCCCGGCCTGTGATCGCGGGCTAAACTGCCATTGACCGAGACGGAGATGGCGCTTGCGCATCGATTCCCGCTTCACCGCCCCTGACCGCGCACCGACCCTGTCGGCGCGCCTGGCCGAACGCGGCGGCGCCTGGGTCGAGGTCATCGCGCCTTCAAGCTGGACCACAGCCCGCCTCGACGCCTGGCTCGACTGGTGTGCCGGCCTGCCGCGTGACTTGCCGTCGGGAGCGCAACCTATGCCAGGCCGCGCTGGCGCCGCCCTCCTCGGAGGCCTTGCCTTCTACGCCTTCCGGCTCAGCGCCTGGGGCCGTGCCATCGGGTTGTTGGCCGACGGTGCCCAGGCCGATTTGTTCGCCGCAGAGATCGAGGCCACTATCCTCCAGGGTCTGGCCGCGCCTGGGCCTGTCCTGGCCGAGGGCCACCGCATCCACCCCACAGCGGGCGACGGCCTGCCCGAGGTCGCTGATCTCGGCCACCTCGCCCTGTCCGATCCCGGATTGGCGGCGGTTCTGTCCCCCGCGCCGGCGCGCCTCGACGCTACGGGCCAGGTGCGTCTCGACCGCCTGAATGACGTGCAATCGGCCGTCGCGGTTTGCCATGGACCGGGCTCCGCCTGTTCCGATCCGGCCCAGAACCCTCGCCTGGCCAAGGCTATTCGGGCGGCTCGGCTTGCAGGGATCGAGGATGGCGACATCCTTGCCGCGATCCAGAACCGGCCGGTCGCCGCCGACCCGCTTGAACGCCACGTCGTCATCGGCGACCGCGCCTCGGTCGCTGCCGGTTCACAAGCCTCTCAGGTCGTCGCGAACGCGCCGGGCGCGGCTCTCGTGTTCAATCCGGTCGATGCGGACAGCGTCAAGCGGCTGGCCATCGCCGCCACCGCGGCCATGAATGTCCACGGCTGCCCAGACGATGATCTGGCCGACCTCTCCCGCCTCTGGACGCTGGCGCTCGAGATCGAAACGGCCTGTGGCTACGCCGGCGCCGGGCGCGCGGCCCGCACTCGCTTTGACGCCCGCCCGATCGCATTGGTCCCCTGCGGCATCGCGGATCGGCTCCGGCGCGAGGGCTTGCCGTTTGCAGGCGAAGCGGGGCGGTCTCGCGCCGCCCAACTGGTTTCGACGGTCGACGCCGCGACCCTTGAGACGTCCGCCGAGATCGCCGCGACCCTCGGCCCCTGCAACCAATGGCCAAACGAGCAAGCCGCGACCCTTGAAGAGATGGGCCGGCTTGCCAAGGCGGCCAAGGCGGAGGGTCTGTCCGCGGCCGGCGCCTACGATCGCGCCCGCAAGGCCGCGCGCAAATCCGGCTTGCGGCACCTGCAGACCACAGCACTCGACATTCCTGAGGAGACCGCTTTGCGCCTGGGCGGCCTGTCGACGGGCCCGCAGGAGGCCGGTCCCGTGCGCACCGTCATGGAGACTGCCGACGGCGAGGTTGAGTCGATGCTGCATCCCGATGCGGTCCACGCCATCACAGCTCTCAATGGCGATCTCGTCTCGGCCGAACGCCACCTCCTGGGGCGCCGCACCCTGGTCGATGCTCCCGGCTTCGAGCTCGAGGACCTGCGGGAATACGGCTTCACCGACCTGGAGCTTGCCGCCGTGGAGCGGGCGCTCGGCAGCGCTTCCCGCCTGAAGGAGGCTTTCACACCGCTCGCGCTCGGATCGGGCTTCCTGGAGGACGCCCTGGGGGTCCGCGCCGAAGAGGCCGCCGCGCCCGGGTTCGACCTGCTGGAGCGCCTCGGCATCCCGCCGGATCGCGTCGCCGCTGCCGAGACCTATGTGTTTGGGGCCGGCGACCTGTCAGATTGGCCGGGCCTGCCCCAGGATCTGGCCGCCACCTTCCGGCCTGCAACGCTGGAAGCGAAACTCGCCATGGCCGTGGCGCAGGAGCGCTACAGCGCCGCCCCCGCCACGCTGCTGCTGCGCGCAGACTGGCGCGAAGAGCCGGCCCAGCTCTCGCGGCTGCAATCGGCGGCGGCCCTGGCCGGCGTACGGGCTGTTCAGGTCGAACAGGACCGCCCTCCTCGCGGCCTGCGACTGTTCGATATCCCGGAAGAAACCGCTGCGGCGACACCGCCCGCAGAGCGGGTCGTCGAACGGGTCGTCGAGCGTCAGGCCGTCCGCCGCAAACTGCCTGACCGCCGCAAGGGCTATATCCAGAAAGCGGCCGTCGGGGGCCACAAGGTCTATCTGCACACCGGTGAATACGAGGACGGCGAGATCGGTGAGATCTTCATCGACATGCACAAGGAAGGCGCCGCCTTCCGGAGCCTGATGAACAACTTCGCCATCTCCGTCTCGATCGGTCTGCAGTACGGGGTTCCGCTGGACGAATTCGTGGACGCCTTCGTCTACACCCGGTTCGAGCCGTCCGGCGCGGTGACCGGCAATGACTCGATCCGTTCCGCGACTTCGATCCTCGACTACGTCTTCCGCGAACTGGCGGTGAGCTATCAGGGCCGGTCCGACCTCGCCAACTCCCGCCCCGGTCCAGTCGACGGTGACGGACTGGATGCAGAGAACGATGAAGCGCCGCCTCCGGCCGCGCGTTTCATCTCCAGGGGGCTCATGCGGGGCGCCGCGCCAGACAATCTCGTCGTGGTGCCGTTTGGCCGTCGTGAAACGGGCGCAGCGGACAGTGTCGCCAATCCGCCGGTCGCTGATGTCTGCCCCGCCTGCGGCGATGCGGCGCTGCAGAAGCGTGGAGCCGCCTTGGTCTGCGATACCTGCGGGGTAGCTCCGAGCGCGGCAGATCTCTCGGCGCCCTGATCCGGCGCGGTTCTTGCATCCCCGGAACGGTCTTCGGAGACCCTTGATGCGCGCGTCCATCCTCGCGGCCCTCGCCGTCCTTATCGCCACGCCGGCCCTCGCGCAGGACCCGGGCCAGATCGCCTCGGTCCAGCGCGGCGCCTCGTGCCCGGGCTGCAATCTCTTCCAGGCGGATCTGACCGGCCTAGAGGCCAGCGGCCGCAACTTCTCGCGGGCGCGGCTTCGGCAGTCGTCGATGACCGCTGTCGTCCTGAACGGCGCGAACTTCTCGGGCGCCGACCTTCGCGACGCCGACGCCTATGGCGGGGTTTTCTCCAGCGCCAATTTCGCGGGCGCAGACCTGACCAACTCGACCTGGGTCGGGACCTATTTGGAAGGCGCGAATTTCTCGGGCGCGACCCTGACAGGAGCCAACTTCTCCGGCGCCCAGATGGGCCGGGCCCGGGGCCTGACGCAGGGCCAGTTGAACCAGGCCTGCGGCGACAGCACGACCGAACTGCCCGGCTCGCTCTCAATTCCGTCCTGCTAGGGCCTTGGACCTTACGGCGAATTAAGTGGTCAGGGCACGGTCGATACGACAAACCGCGATCATGATGTCCTCCCCGACTTCCCTTCTCCGATCTGCTTCAGCGGCCTTCGCGGCGGCGGTGACGCTCGGCGCCGCGAGCTCGGCGCTGGCGGCCGGACAATACGGCTTTCAGGACCGCGACGTGTCGCGCGTCATCTCTATCGGCGGCGCCTGCGTTCGATGCGAGCTTTCGGGACGCCGGCTGACCGGCGCCAACTTCATTGGGGCCAACTTCTCCAGCGCCACCCTGGTCGGCTCGGACCTGCGCGGGACTACGATCACCGGATCGGACTTTTCCAACGTCGACTTCACGCGAGCTGACCTGCGGGGCGCCTCGCTGGTCGGGACCAGCTTCGTCTCGGCCGACTTTACCCAGGCCCGGCTGGACGGGGTGGAGGCGCACGGCGCGCATTTCTCGGAAGCGGACCTGACCGGCGCGAACCTCTCTGGCGCCGAGCTCTTCGGTGCGGACTTCTCGGAAGCAGACGCCACCGGAGCCAACTTCTCGGGCGCCGAGCTGCGAGGCGCGAACCTGGCCGAGGGCGACTTCACTCGCGCCTCATTCGCGGATGCCTCCCTGATGTCGGCGCGCATGAGCGAGGCTGACTTCTCTTCCGCCAACTTCGCCGGGGCGGACCTGACCCGCGCCGATATCCGTGGCGCCGATTTCTCGGGGGCCCGTGGCCTGACGCAAAGCCAGATCAACATGGCCTGCGGCAACGAGGATACCCAGCTGCCACGCGGCCTTTCGGTGCGCAGCTGCCGGGGTCCTTCGGCCCCGCCGCGCCCGCCGGCGCCGCCGAGCGCGCCGCGCCAGGTGATGGTGATGGCCGGCGGCAACTAGCCCCGGCCACCTCCCCCTAGTTCGTGACCTTGATCGGCAGGGCCGTGCGGATGTGCACGTCCTTGAGCTGACGCTCCTGCGCCTCGGTCGGGGCGTTCATCAGCAGGTCCTCGCCTTGCTGGTTCAGCGGGAAGGCGATGACCTCGCGGATGGCCGTCTCGCCGGCCAGCAGCATGACGATGCGGTCGATGCCGGGGGCCAGGCCGCCGTGCGGGGGCGCGCCGTAGCGGAAGGCGTTCAGCATGCCGCCGAACTGGTCCTCGACCACCGAAGCGTCATAGCCGGCGATGCCGAAGGCCTTGAGCATGATCTCGGCCTTGTGGTTCCGGATCGCGCCCGAGCACAGCTCATAGCCGTTGCAGACGATGTCGTACTGATAGGCGCGGATGGTCAGCGGATCCTGGGTCTCCAGGGCCTCCAGACCGCCCTGCGGCATCGAGAACGGGTTGTGCGAGAAGTCGACCTTCTTCTCTTCCTCGGACCACTCGAACATCGGGAAGTCGACGATCCAGCAGAACTTGAATTGGTTCTCGTCGATGAGCTTGAGCTCCGTGCCGACGCGGGTGCGGGCCAGGCCGGCGAACTTGGCGAAAGCGGTCGGCAGGCCGGCGACGAAGAAGGCGGCGTCGCCCTTGCCAAGACCCAGCGAAGTCATCAGGGCCTCGGTCGGCTCCTGACCCAGGTTCTTGGCGATCGGGCCGCCCCAGGCGTTCTGGTCGTCGGACCAGAAGATGTAGCCGAGGCCCGGCTGGCCTTCGCCCTGCGCCCAGGAGTTCATGCGGTCGCAGAAGGCGCGGCTGCCGCCAGTCGGGGCCGGGATAGCCCAGACGGCGTTCTTCTCATCGGCGCCGAGGATCTTGGCGAAGAGGCCGAAGCCGCCGTCGCGGAAGTGGTCGGAGACGACCTGCATCTTGATCGGGTTGCGGGTGTCGGGCTTGTCGGTGCCGTACCAGGCCATCGACTGGGCGAATGTCAGGCGCTCGAAGCCCGCGTGCTCAAAGCTCTCGCCGAAGTCGTTGGTGAACGTGTGCTTGCCGTCGATGGGCGAGACCGGCTTGCCGTCGGCGAACTCCTCGAAGACGCCGTGCATGACCGGCTCGATGGCGGCGAAGACGTCTTCTTGGGTGACGAAGCTCATTTCGACGTCGAGCTGGTAGAACTCCAGCGAGCGGTCGGCGCGAAGATCCTCGTCGCGGAAGCAGGGGGCGATCTGGAAGTAGCGATCGAAGCCAGAGACCATGAGCAGTTGCTTGAACTGCTGTGGCGCCTGCGGAAGCGCGTAGAACTTGCCCGGGTGCAGGCGCGAGGGGACGAGGAAGTCGCGGGCGCCTTCGGGCGACGAGGCGGTCAGGATCGGGGTCTGATACTCGAGGAAGCCCTGATCGACCATGCGGCGGCGGATCGACGAGATCACCTTGGAGCGCAGGACAATATTCTTGTGCAGACGCTCGCGGCGCAAGTCGAGGAAGCGGTTCTGGAGGCGGATTTCCTCGGGGTATTCCTGCTCACCGAAGACCGGCATCGGCAACTCGGCGGCTTCCGACAGGACTTCCAGGCCCTGCACGCGGACCTCGACCTCGCCGGTCGGCAGGAGCGGGTTCACGGTCGACGGGTCGCGCATGACGGCCTCGCCGTCGATCTTGATGACGCTCTCGGCGCGCAGGCGCTCGACGATGGCGAAGCCCGGCGTCGAGGGGTGCAGGACCAGCTGGGTGATGCCGTAATGGTCACGCAGGTCGACGAACAGCAGACCACCCAGGTCGCGCTTGCGGTGGACCCAGCCCGAGAGGCGCACATTGGCGCCGGCGTCCGTCGAACGGAGGGCGCCGCAGGTGTGGGAGCGATAGGCGTGCATGGGGGTCAGGTCTTCGGATTCGAGGGCCGGTTGGGCCGGATTTCGGGAGGCGCGTAAAGGGCCTGATCCCCCCGCAAAGTCAAGGCATCGGCATCAGCAGCATCCACGCCGCCATCCCGATCATGGCGAGGTTTTCGCTCAGCGAGACAAAGCCCAGAGGCACATTGGACGAACCGCCGACGCAGGCGCACTTGAGTTCGCGCTTGTCGACATAGACGGCCTTGAAGACTGAGAGGGCGCCGATGCCGCCGATGAACAGGGCCAGCGGGGCCGAGAACCAGGTCAGGACGCCCGCCAGCATCAGGGTCCCGGCCGTCAGCTCGGCGAAGGGATAGATGTAGCCGTAGGGCGGCCAGCGCTGGGCCAGGAGGTCGTAGTTCAGAAACATGGTCGAGAACTTTTCGACGTCCTGGAGCTTGAGCATCGCCAGCAGCATCATGGCGACCGAGATGAAGGTCGGGACGAAGTTGGCGACCACCCAGCCGTCCTGCCACCAGACCGTGACGGCGGCGATGAGGGCGGCGACGGCGAAGACGACGAGGACGGGCGTATAGCTGGTCGCGCCGGGCTCGGGCACGCGCTGGCCGAAGAAGAGGCGCAGGTCGTCATAGCCGCCGATGCGCTCGCCGTTGATGAAGGTCTGGGGCGTGGTCTTGACCCCGTGTTCCTCCTTGAAGGCGTCGGTCTCGGCGCGGGTCTTGAGGTGGTGATCCTCGACCGCATAGCCCTTCGATTCGAGCAGCCAGACGGTCTTGCGACCGTAGGGACAGACATGCTCGGGCATGACCATGCGGTAGACGGAGGCGGTCTTGGCGGGTTCGGACATCAGTAGCTCCTGCTTGAGCGATAACGCGATGCAGGCCATGTAGGGTCCGTACCATGGTACGGAGTCAAGCAATGACCGACATGACGATCGGACAGCTGGCCCGCGAGGGCCGCGTAGGGGTCGAGACCATCCGCTTCTATCAGCGGCGCGGCCTGCTGGAGACACCCCGGCGGGCGGGCGAGATCCGCCGGTACGGCCCCGAGACCCTTCGGCGGCTGCGCTTCATCCGGTCGGCCCAGGCGGCGGGCTTCACCCTGGAGGAGATCGGCGAGCTGCTGGCGCTCGACGCGGGCCGGGATCATGCCCGGGCGCGCGAACTGGCGACGGCGCGGATCGCGGCCCTGGACGTGAAAATCGCCGAGATGGAATCCGCGCGGGCCTCATTGAAGAGGCTGGCCAGGGCCTGCGCGGGGCATGACGACGGCCCCTGCCCCATCATCGAGGCGTTCGGCTGAGGTCGAGCCGGACGGGAAAAACACCGTCCAACTCGTTCGCCTCGTTCGCCTCGTTCGCCTCGTTCGCCTCGTCCACATTGGCGGCGGCTGGCTGGTGATGTCAAAGACCGGGTGTCCGAGGAGTATGCAGGAGTTGCCGCGAACGGGGACGAGCAGCGGAGTTTTCGGTGCCGCGTTCCCGCTCTTTCCCGTCATCCCGGCCGGAACGGAGCGGAGAGCCGGGACCCAGGCTCGGTTGCGCCGCCTGCGTTCAGGCCCCGGATCTTCTGGCGGGGTCGTGGCGGGCCAGTGGCGGGCGCGTGGCGTGGTCCGGGCGGCGGCGGATTGGTGAAACCGGGCTCGATCCGCTAACCCCTAAGGAGAGCCCCATGACCTTTCGCACCGACACTGACAAGATCCGCCGCTGGCGCGAGGAGCGCCACTGGTCGCAGGAACATCTGGCCGAACTGGCCGGGATCGGCCTGCGCACCCTGCAACGCATCGAGACCGGCCAGCAGGCGTCGGACGAGACGCTCAAGGCGCTGGCCAGCGCCTTTCAGGTCGATGTCATGGCCCTGTCGGTCGATCCCGATCATGAGGCCGCCCGCATCGTTCGGGCCCGCCACGCGCGGGTGACGTCAACGATCAGGCTGTCGCTGTGGATCCACCTGGCGGGCTACGCCGTGGGCATGATCGTCTTCACCGGCATCAGCCTGGGCGTGGGCTGGTGGGTGATGAAGTGGCCGACGATCTGGTGGACGGTCGGCGCCGTGTCGCATGCCGCCACGGTCGTCATCGTCGAAGCTTTCGCGCGGTACGAGGATGCCCAGCTCAGGTGAGCTGACCACGCGCAGCGGGCCGGAAATATCGCGGGCCGCTGCATCCGGCGGGCCCCCTCACCGCCTCTCTCCAGTCGAACATCGACGAGAGACCTTCCATGATCCGACAGCTGTTGGCCGCCTGCGGGGCCCTGATCCTTCTGACCTGCCACCCTGTGGCGGCGCTCGCCCAGCCGGGGCCGCCGCCGGATGCGGCGTCGGTCAGCCTGTCGGCCGACCAGAACCGCGCCGTGGTCCTGTCGCTGGCGCAGGTGCTGCGGGAGCGGTTCGCGTTCCGGGATCGTGGAGCGGCGGCGGCCGAGGCGATCGAGGCCATGGAGGCGCGCGGCGAGTTCCGGGGGGCCACCACCGCCGCCGAGCTTCTGGCCCTGATCGACAGCCGGATCACGCCCGTGGTGAACGACCGGCATTTCCGCGTCCGCTATCTGGGCCCCGAGATCATGGCCGGCTTCAGCGAGGCGCCGCCGTCGGCCGAGGACATCACCGCCTTCCATGAGGAGGTCCGCCTGCGCGGGTCGGAAATCCCCGAGGTGCGCTGGCTGGACGGCAATGTCGGCTATGTGCGGATCACCCGCTTCCTCGACGCCCCGCCGACGGCCGAGAAGATGGCCGCCGCCATGGGGATGCTGGCCGACACCAGCGCCCTGATCATTGATGTGCGCGGCGCGCCGGGCGGCGAGCCGGCGGGCGTCGCGGCCATCATCGGCCATCTGGTCGACCGGGCCACGCCCACGGTCCATGTCGCCGATCCGACCGGGGCGCCGGAGGGCCAGACCTGGTACGCCGAGCCGCGTACCCCCGCCTATGTGGGTCGGCCCGTCTATGTGCTGATCGACAGCGAGACCGGCTCGGGCGCGGAAGAGTTCGCCTATGACCTCCAGGCCATGGGCCGCGCCACCCTGGTGGGCGAAACCACCTGGGGCGGAGCGACGCCGGGCGGCTATCGCCCGCTGGCCGAGGGCTTTGCGGCCTTCATCCCGATGCAGATCGTCACCAACACCGTGACCGGGACGAACTGGGAAGGCGTCGGCGTTCTGCCGGACGTCGAGGGCCCGGCGGATCAGGCGCTCGACGTCGCCCACCGACTGGCTCTGGAAGCGGTGCTGGGCGAGGCGCAGGGCCTGCGCCGGGCGATCGCGGAGGAAGGGCTTGGCGGGCCTGGCGCCGCGCGCGGCCGACGATTGATCGGGGCGCTCAGGGCTCCAGATCGCTGATGTCCGCCTCAGGATCACCGCCGAAACGGGGATCGAGGCGCTCGGCCCAGGTCAGGGGCCAGGCGTAGTGGATCATCCCATCGGCTTCGGTCCGGCCCTGGAAGTAGAGCACCCAGGCCTCACCCTCGACCGGGAGCGGCAGCACCAGCGGGCATTCGGTCCGCTCCGCGTGCCAGAGGCTGTAGCGGCCGGTCTGGGGCCAGCCCTCGACCGGGCGGGTGACCTCGAAGGTCGCCTCGAACTCGCGGTTGGGCCGATCCGGATCGTCGCTCTCGACCGCTACGACGGTCGCCACGGCGACGGTGGTCCAGCGGCCCTCGGTCATCCGTTCGCCGGGTCCCGGCGGCGGGAGAATGCAGGCCTGGGCGGCTGCGGGCGCGGCGAGGGTCAGGGCGAGAGCGACGGCGGCTGAGCGGAACATGGCTTGAGCAAAGCACGGACCGGGGCGGGCCGCAGCCCCGGCGGCGGGTGACGTCAGGCGACGTCAGGACTAGGGTCAGGCATGACCCAACGCACCGCCTCCTGCATCTGTGGCCAGTTGACTGCGACCGTGACGGGGGAGCCGGTGCGGGTGTCGGTGTGCCACTGCCTGAACTGCAAGCGGCGGTCGGGCTCGGCGTTCGCGGTGCAGGCGCGGTTTCCGGCGGATCAGGTGGCGATGGCGGGCGCGGCGCGGACGTTCCAGCTGACCGGCGACAGCGGCGGGACGGCCACCTTCTCCTTCTGCCCATCTTGCGGCGTCACGGTCGCCTATGTGAACGGCGGCCATCCCGAGATCGAGGGACTGGTGGCCATCCCGGTCGGGACCTTCGCGGAGGCGGATTTCCCGGCGCCGTGGGTGGAAGTCTATGACAGCCGCAAATGCCCGTGGGTGGAGGTGACGGGGGACGTGGAGCGGTGGAAGTGACAGATGACCCAGCACCCGAATTCGCCGAGTTTCGAGCTTCGGGACGAGCAATCTTAGATTACCAGCTCAAGCTACTCGACCGCCTGATCGATGAGATTGCTGGGGCTGTTGGCCACCCAGCAAGTGAAGCCGATCGTGTGACGATTTGGATGCTTCAAGCATTAGGCGTCTCCATTCACAGCATTCTTAAGCTCACGACAGACGTCGATATGGCTATTCGTGATTGTTTTGGAATCGCGCGTTCTGCTGCGGAAACAGCAGTCAACGTCGCCTATATCAACGCCAAAGGACCTGAGACGGCACTCCGGGCCGTTCGACATATGCGGCAAAAGCGCTGGCGCGATCTGAAACGCACGGCAAACATGAACGGGATCAAGTTCACTGTTCAGCGGTCCATCGCCGAGTCCGCCTCCGACTTTCCAGGCCTCCCTGAGGCGTTAGACGAGTTTACAAATAAGAAGGGACAAGAGGTTCGAGACTGGACATCGGATAACATCGAGCAACGTATTGCTGAGGTTGGATCAATATCGAAGAGCGCAGCCGAGGCGCTATCCGGGGCCATATTCACGATATATAGGCCATCGTCAGAAATACTTCACGGCAGCTTCTATGGCGTCAACTATTTCTGGCAAGGCAGCTTAGATCGCCCGGTACAAAATCGTGAAGAGTTCAAGTATTTGTGGACATACGATCATTTCGTCACGCTGCTGTCGTCGGCATTTTTCGCATCTCGCGGAGCTATCGATGCCGTCGCAACCGCGCGATCACTACCGACGTACGCCACGCTTCAGATCCAAGCAGACGATATGCTTCGGAAGCTTGGGGGGGCAATGGCGGAAGCAGATCCCGATCCAGATAATTCCTTCTCGGCAACGGAAGCCTAAAGCGGAATATTATCGTGCTTCTTCCACGGGTTCTCGGCCTGCTTGTTCTTCAGGCTGCGTAGCGCCGAGATGAGCCGCCGCCGGGTGCCGTGCGGCATGATCACGTCGTCGATGTAGCCGAGGCGCGCCGCGACGAAGGGGTTGGCGAAACGGTCCTTGTATTCGGCTTCGCGGGCGGCCAGCGCCTCGGGGTCGCCGGCTTCCTTGCGGAAGATGATCTCCACCGCCCCTTTCGCCCCCATGACGGCGATCTCGGCCGAGGGCCAGGCGTAGTTGACGTCGCCGCGCAGGTGCTTGGAGCTCATGACGTCATAGGCGCCGCCATAGGCCTTGCGGGTGATGACGGTCAGCTTGGGCACGGTGGCCTCGGCGTAGGCGAACAAGAGCTTGGCGCCGTGCTTGATGAGCCCGCCGTACTCCTGCTTGGTGCCCGGCATGAAGCCCGGCACGTCGACGAAGGTGACGACCGGAATGTCGAAGGCGTCGCAGAAGCGTACGAAGCGCGCGGCCTTCCTGGAGCTGTCGATGTCGAGCACGCCCGCCAGGGCCAGGGGCTGGTTGGCGACGAAGCCGACGGGCTGGCCGTCCAGCCGGCCGAAGCCGACGACGATGTTCTTGGCGTAGTCGGGGGCGATCTCGAAGAAGTCAGCCTCGTCAGCGACCTTCAGGATCAGCTCCTTGATGTCATAGGGCTTGTTCGGATTGGCCGGGACCAGGCTGTCGAGCGAGGGTTCATCGCGGTCGGGCTCGTCGAACGGCTCGCGCACCGGGGGCTTTTCGCGGTTCGACAGAGGCAGGAAGCCTATCAGGCGGCGGACCTCGGCCAGGCATTCCAGGTCGTTGTCGAAGGCGCCGTCGGCCACGCCGGACTTTTTCGAATGGACGGATGCGCCGCCCAGGTCCTCGTGGGTGACGACCTCGTTGGTGACCGTCTTCACCACATCGGGGCCGGTGACGTACATGTAGCTCGTGTCCTTCACCATGAAGATGAAGTCGGTCAGGGCCGGCGAATAGACGTCGCCGCCCGCGCACGGGCCCATGATGACGCTGATCTGGGGGATGACCCCGCTCGCGAGCGTGTTCTGGAGGAAGATGTCGGCATAGCCGGCCAGGGCCTCGACACCCTCCTGGATGCGGGCGCCGCCGGCGTCGAACAGGCCGATGATCGGGGCGCCGTTGGTCAGGGCCATCTTCTGGAGCTTGACGATCTTGGCCGCGTGGGCGCCCGAGAGCGAGCCGCCGAAGACGGTGAAGTCCTTGGAGAAGACATAGACCAGCCGGCCGTCGATCAGGCCCCGGCCGGTGACCACACCGTCGCCGGGGATGCGCTGGTCCTGCATGCCGAATTCGTAGGAGCGGTGCTCCACGAACATGTCGGTTTCCTCGAAGGAGCCTTCGTCGAGCAGCACCGCGATCCGCTCACGCGCCGTCAGCTTGCCCTTGGCGTGCTGGGAGGCGATGCGCTTTTCGCCGCCGCCCTGGCGGGCGGCTTCGCGCTTCTTGGCGAGCTCTTCGAGGATGTGCTTCATGATGGACGCTTCCTTGACCTGGGGGTGGCTTAAGGAGCGCCGCGCGGGCTTGCAACTCTCGAACTGGTCAGGCGGATATGCCGGCCGTCAGGGAGGCGAGGCGGTTCAGTTCCGCCACATGGGCGGCGAAGGCCTTGCGCCCCTGCCCTGTCAGCGCGATCCAGGTGCGCTGGCGGCCGTTCTCGGCGGCCTTGGACAGCTTGACGTAGCCCGCCTCCTCCAGCTGCTTCAGGTGCTTGGACATGACCGAGTCCGAGACCTTGATCGCATCCCTGATCATGGCGAACTCGGCGTCGTCCACGCTGGAGAGGATGGCGCAGATCTGCAGCCGCCCGGGCGCGTGGATCACCGCGTCGAAGACGGGGGCGGCCGTCATTGCCCGCCGTCCCGCAGGTCCTGACGATAGACCTTCATCCAGAGGCGTCCACCGAAGCCTGCGGCCAGAGCGCCAGCCAGACCGGCCGCGAACGGAACCCAGATCGGGCCTTCGTTGAAGCGGGCCCAGACCGACACACTAATCAGGGCCAGCAGCACGGCGGCCAGTCCAAAGGCGACCCAGCGCGCCTTCGGCGGACCGTAGCCATTGACCCACCAGCCGGTGCGGGCGCGCCACCAGCGGACCATCAAGGCCATCGCGGCCACCGACCCGACCAGAAGAACAAGGCTCCAGGGCGTCGGCAGACCCTGGCTGAGCACCAGGGCGCCGCAGATGGCGCCGTAGAAGACATCCCACCCGGCGGGATAATCCAGATCACGCCCCATGGCGCTGCGCGCCTCGCGGATCGAGGCCAGGGCCTCGTGGGGATCGGGTTGGTTCGTCATGGCGACCTCACTTTCCATGTTGGAAAGCTATCAGTCACTTTCCATGATAGCAAGTGATAATTTTCCGGGTTGGAAAGTTAAGCGGCCGCCTCTGCGGCGCAGGCCGCAAAGTGGGCTTGAGCGGCCTGCATAAAGGCATGAAGCGGTTCCAGCGAGAACTCGGAAACCGCCACTAGCTGGCCGCCACTGAAGCCGCGACGGGGTGTGTGGAATTCGGCGGTCATACGCCCCTCACCGATCAGGCGTCTGTAGACATCGCGCCCGGGTGCGATCTCGCCGCGGAAGGAGATGTAGGGTTCCGCAGCAAAAGGCTCAGAGATCGTGTAGCCCGTCGTGGTGAAGACGGCCTCTCCGGCGGCTCCCGGGCCATACCAGTCAGCGTCGTCGCCGATCCTCAGCCGGACGCGCCAGAAATAGTTGCTCAGGTCCTCCGCGAGGATAGGGCGTCCTTGGATGGACAGTACGTTCACCCGGACTTCGGGATCTCCCAGATCGAGGCTCGGCGCCCGCACATCGATTAAAAGCGCTCCGATAGACCGGTCGTTCTCCCTGAACGTTCCGATCGCCGCATGAGTCGCCTCAGGGTGGACAAACAGATAGATTGCGTACCCGTCGAACGCTGGCCTGATCGTCCCGTGGACGGGGCCGCCCTCGACTGTGTAGCTTTCCCCGAGCCCGCAGAGAGCCTGGACCTCCGGCGCCTCGGCGTTCTGGGCGTGAGCCGTCGCCGGATTCAACAGCACGGCTAAAGCTGACGCGAGAAGGAAGATGCGAGACATGGCTGCAAACTAGCCGCAAACGAGGCTGGCGCTCCACCCCACCAGACCTGACGGTCAAAGCAGAGCCCGGAACCATCGGCCTAGCAAGGCGGCCTCCGCCCGCCGCGAGGCGGTGCGTTCGGCGGCCTCGGCGTCGACGCCCCACTGCTCTTCCTGGAAGGCTTCGTCTAGGCGGGACAGGTCGAAGGCCTCCTCCCCGTCCAGTGCGCCCTGCTGGACGGCCAGGGCGAGGATGGCGGAGCCATAAAGGCCAACGGCGGTGGCCAGGCCCGTCAGGGCGAAGTCGTCCAGACCCAGCGAAAGGTCGCGGACCCTGAGCGTGCTCTCGGCCGGCTGGGCGACATGGGCGATGCCCTGGGCGCGAAACAGCCGCACACCGTGCTCGCGCTCGGCCCAGTCCAGCCACGGACCCCAGACGGCCTGCTGGCGGGCGATCAGGGACATCGGACCATCGGCGAAATAGCAGAGGGCGTCCGAACCGGCGTAGCGGGCGATCTCCTCGGCGGTCTCGGCCCGGGCCAGGGGAATGCGGTCGATGGCGGTGGCGGCCAGACGGGTCGCGGGCATGGAGCCCGGATCGAGGTGCTCGCCCTGCGCCTCCCACTCATCGGCCACCAGCCGGGCCGAGGCCTTGGTCGGCAGGGTCAGGGGGGCGCCCGCCGGGGTCCTGGGCGAGCGGCCGTCCAGCAGGATACGCCAGCCGCCCTCGCCTTCCTCGACCGAAACTGTGCTCCAGAATCGCTTGATGCGCTCCTCGGACTCACGAAAACCTTTTCGAGCGGCGACATTGGGATCGAGCGGCGGAATCTGCATGGCGCGCATATAGGCTCCCTGCCCCGGAACGGAAACCAGAGCGCGCGCCGCGAACTGGCCAGATCCGCCAGCCCCATCCAGGCCCTCGCGACGGAACCGCGAACGCCGTACGTTCAACGGCGTGGGAACAGGGGAAACGCGGCATGGCGCAGAGCACAGCCGACCCACGCAAGGCCATCGCCCTCACGCGCTTCGCCATGGGCGCGCGGCCGGGCGAACTGGAAGCGATCGGGGATCCTCGAGACTGGCTGCTGAGCCAGATCAGGCCGGGCGGGGCCCCGCGACCCGAGGCGCAACTGGCCACCACCGAGGACCAGATCGAAGCCCTCTACGCCTATCGCGACGACATCGCGGAGGCCCAGCGCGTCGACGCCGATCCGGACCGAGACCCGGTCATGGAGGCCCGGCGTATCCTGGCGGCGGCGACCAGCGACGGCTTTCTCGCCCGGATGCGGCTGGGTTCGCGGACCGCCGACGGCTTCGCCGAGCGCTGGGCCCTGTTCTGGACCAACTGGTTCGCCGTCTCGGCCACCAAGTTCCAGGCGGCGCTCGTCATCCCGCAGTATGAAGCCGAGGCGATCCGCCCGCGCGTCTTTGGCCGCTTCGCCGACCTGCTGGTCGGGGCCGAAAGCCATCCGGCCATGCTGCTCTATCTGGATCAGGCCCAGTCGATCGGCCCCAACAGCCCGGCGGGCCGCAGACGTGACGCCGGTCTGAACGAGAACCTCGCCCGCGAAATCCTGGAACTCCACACCGTCGGCGCCGACGCCGGCTATACCCAGGCCGATGTCACCGAGTTCGCGCGCGCCCTGACCGGCTGGTCGATCACCGCGCCGCCGAACACCCCCGCCCCCGTGCGTCGATCAGCCCAGACAGGGCCCCATGGCTTTGTCTTCCAGCCCCTGATCCACGAGCCGGGCGACCGGACGGTGATGAGCCGCACCTATCGTCAGTCCGGCTTCGAGCAGGGACGCGCGGTGCTCAACGATCTGGCGGCCCACCCGGCCACCGCGCGCCGCGCAGCGCAGCGGATCGCCGCACACTTCATCGCCGACGAGCCTCCGGCCTCGGCCGTGGCCGCGCTGGAGCAGGCCTGGACCCGCAGCGGCGGCGATCTGTCGGTGGTGGCCGCGACCCTGATCGACCTGCCCGAGGCGTGGACGCCGGCACAGGCCAAGCTCAAGACGCCCTATGAACTGATCGTATCCGGCTATCGGGCGGTCGGGCTAGCGCCAGGCCGGATCGAGCATGTCGCCCCGATCCTGAGACAGCTCGGCCAACCGCCCTATTCGCCGCCGTCGCCCGAGGGCTGGCCCGACGAGGCGGCCGCGTGGGGCGCACCCGACGCCGTGGTGCGCCGCATGAACTGGGCCCAGGCCTTTGCCGAGGCCGTACCGAGCCCGCTCGGACCGGTCGAACTGGCCGAGGCTTCGCTCGGGAGCCTGTTGTCGGACCGCACGCGCACCGCCGTGTCCCGCGCGGAAAGCCGGTCCGAAGCGCTCGCCCTCCTTCTGATGTCGCCGGAGTTTCAACGCCGATGATCACGCTGAATCGCAGACACTGGCTGGCCAGCGCGATGGGCGTCTCGGTCGCCTTCGCGGGTCGCTCGGCCCTCGCCCGGGATGGCGAGCGTAACAAGCTGGTCGTCATCATCGCCCGCGGCGCCATGGACGGTCTTTCGGTCACGGCGCCGACCGGTGATGCGAACTATGAGGCGCTGCGAGGGGGGCTGACCGTGCGTGGCGCCCTGCCGCTGGATGGGGACTTCGGCCTGCACCCGGCCATGCCGAGGCTGCACGCCCTCTTTGAGGCCGGTCAGGCCCGTTTCGCCCCGGCGGTAGCCATCCCGGCGCGCCTGCGGTCGCATTTCGACGCCCAGGATGTGCTCGAGAACGGCGGCGCGGCGCTGCGCCAGCAGCGCGACGGCTGGCTGAACCGCGCTCTTGCCATCGGTCACGCGCGCGGTCTGGCGGTCGGCGCCCAGACGCCCCTGATCCTCCGCGGCGACGTCCAGACCGCATCCTGGTCGCCCGGCGGCGCGCCCGACGACGACGGTCGGCTGGCGAGCCTTTTGATGGACCTCTACGCCGAGGACAGCCTTCTGGGTCCGGCCCTGGCCATGGGACTGCAGACTGAGGCCATGGCCGAAATAGCGCTGGACGGCCAGCGGCTGGGTCCGCGCGACATCGCCGGACTGGGCCGGGGCGTCGCCGGCCTGATGACCGGCCCGCAAGGGGCCGACGTCGTGGCCCTGTCTCTCGACGGCTACGATACCCACGCGCGGCAAGGCGCCGATGAAGGCCAGCTGGCGATCCGGCTGGCGATCCAGGATCAGGTCATCGACGGGCTGCGAACCGGACTTGGTGAGCGCTGGAGCCGCACCGCCCTCGTCGTCGCGACCGAGTTCGGCCGCACCGCGCGGGTCAACGGCACGGCCGGGACCGACCACGGCACGGCGTCCACCCTATTGCTGGCGGGCGGGGCGGTGCGACCCGGAGCCCTGATCGGAGACTGGCCGACCCTGGCGGAAAGCCGGCTCTTCGAAGGCCGCGACCTCGCTCCTACGCTCGACGTGCGCTCCATCTTCAAGGGGCTGCTGCGCGATCACATGGGCCTGGACCAGACCGACATTGAACGCACCGTCTTCCCCGGCAGCGCCGAGGCGCCGACGGTAGCCGGACTGGTGTGAGGGGAACGGCTGACGCCTCCGAGGGTTGGCAACCTGTACAGTCTGACGGGAGCCAGCCTTGGCGGACGACGATGCCTCACGACAGGACCTGGCTGCGGACCGGACCGATCTCGCCGAGGACCGCACCGCCATGGCCAATGAGCGAACCTTCGCCGGCTGGGCGCGCACCGCGATGGCCGCGATCGGCATCGGCCTGGCCTTCAACGCGCTGTTCCAGTCAATGCAGCCGGTCTGGGCGCCCAAACTGATCGCCACCATTTTCATGGCTCTGGGCATCTTCCTGGTCGTGGCCGCCGAGCGGCGGGCCTGCGCCACCTCACACAGACTGACGACACACGCGGTGAAGTCCGTGCCGCAGATGAACCTGAGGGTCATGGCGTGGGCGATTTCCCTCGCCACCGTGGGCCTGATCGCGGGGATCTGGCTGCTGGTCTAGATCACACGGGCGAGCGCCTGGTCGGCGAAGGCCTCCAGCGCCGATCGAGTTCTGGGAAGTCGTCCGAGACGCTGTGCGCCCCGGCGGTCATCATCTCATCGACCGTGTGAAAACCCCAGGAGACGCCCAGTGGATGGACCGCGGCGTTGCGGGCCATGGTGATGTCGTGAGCGGTGTCGCCGATCATCACGGTCGAGGCGGCGTCCGCCCCGCAGGCGGCCATGGCGGCCATCAGCATGGACGGATCGGGCTTGCCGGGGCCGTCCTCGGCGCAGTGGCTGGAGATGAACAGTTCGGCCCAGCCCTCACGGGCGAGGTTGCGGGCGACGCCCTTGCGGTTCTGGCCGGTCGCGATGGCGAGCCGCCAGCCGTCGCGCTTCAGGCGACGAAGGTGGTCCATGGCGCCGTCATAGAGCGGCTCCTCGTGGCCCTCGGCGTACATCCGCCCAAAGCTGTCGCGAAAGCCCTGGGTGAACCGGGCGAGGTCGGCGGGCGACAGGTCGGGCTCCAGCACCGCCATGGCATGCTCCAGCGTCAGACCGACGATGGCCCGGACGCGGTCGTAGGACGGTTCGGGCAGGCCGAGATCGCGCGCGGCGTCGCAGGCCGCCCGGTGGATCGAGGCGCGGCTGTCGACGAGCGTCCCGTCGATGTCGAAAACGGCGAGCGGACGGCTCATCGGCGCTTGTGGCCCAGCACGGCGAAGGGCTCGACCTCGGCCTCATCTTCCGAGAAGCCGAAGCGGTCGAAGCCGGCCTGCATCTCGGCGCTGATCGGCGCCTCCACGATCAGCTTGCCGCCGGTCGGGTGATCCAGCTCGATGCGGCGGTGGTGCAGCTGCAAGCGCAGGCCCTCGGACAGGTCGGCGGTTGTGATATCGCCGTACTTGGGGTCGCCGATGATAGGGTGCCCCAGCGCCCGCATGTGGGCCCGAAGCTGGTGGGTGCGCCCGGTGTGGGGGCGCAGGGCCATCCAGGCGGCGCGGTGGCCCGCACGGCTGACGGTGACATAGTCGGTCACCGCCGGCTCGGCCTCGCGGTCCTTGGGATCGGCCGGGCGGACCATCTCGCGGTCGCCGACGCCGGTCTTGATCAGCGGCAGGTCCAGCGTCCCCTGCCCCGGCTTGGGCGCCCCGGCGACGATGGCCCAGTAGGTCTTCTTGGCGCGACGGCGGGCGAAGGCGCCGGCCAGCTTGGCGGCGGCGCCGGGCGTCCTGCCGAGCAGGAGGACGCCCGAGGTGTCGCGGTCGAGCCGGTGGACCAGACGTGGGCGCTCGACGCCCTCGCCCCAGGCCGATAGCAACCGGTCGACGTGCTTGGTCGTCTTGGTGCCGCCCTGGACCGCGAGGCCAGACGGCTTGTTGATGGCGATGACGGCCTCGTCCTCATAGAGGACCAGCCCTTTGATGAAGCGGACGTCCTGATCCGACAGCGGCGGCGGGCCCTCGGGGCGCTCGCCGGGCTCCGGCAGAGGCGGGACGCGGACCTGCGAACCGGCCGACAGGCGGCTGTCGCCCTTCACCCGCGCGCCATCGACGCGGATCTGGCCGGAGCGGGCCAGCTTGTTCACCTGGATATTCGAGATGTGCGGCCAGCGGCGCTTGAACCAGCGGTCGAGGCGCGAGCCGTCCTCACCAGGATCGACCGTCAGAACCTTGACCTCGCGGCTCATGCGAAGGCTCTCCGGGCGATCATCAGGCCGACGAACAGGGCCGTGACCGCCAGCACCACCGACAGGGCCACATAGCCGCCGGCCAACGCCCACTGGCGGCGTTCGATCATCAGCACCGTCTCCAGCGAGAAGGCCGAAAAGGTCGTGAAGCCGCCCAGCACGCCGACCGCGGCGAACAGGCGAATGGCCTCCTGCTCGGCCCCGCCCTTCAAAGCCAGCCAGCCGACCACCAAGCCCATCAGAAGGCCGCCAAGCAGATTGGCGGCGAAGGTGCCCCACGGCCAGGCGGCGCCGGGCGCGAGGCGCAGGGCGGCCAGCCCCAGCCCATAGCGGGCCGAGGCGCCGATCGCGCCGCCCAAGGCCACGAGGAGAAGTCGGGTCATGGGCGGGCCTTACACCGCGCCGCGCCGATTGCGAACCGCTTCAGGGCTCACACCGCATCTCGCCGGACCAGGCGAAGCCGCGAAGGCGCACGACGAGCGCCCTCAGGTCGTTGATCGGTCCCGATCCGAACCGCGACCGATAGGGCTCGATCTCCACGCCGCGGAGGCAAGAGCGCATCATCGCGTCCTCGACCAGGAGGCCCCGACGCACGTCGCCGTCTGGCTCGCCGGTGATGCCGACCACATCGGTCGAACCAGGCTCGCGATAGAGGAGCCAGCCGGGCGGGACCCCGTGGCGTTCGGCCCAGGCCGCCTGACGGACGATCATGGCCTCGATGCGCGACACGCTGAGGTCGAAGGCGGCCTCGGCCTCCTCGGGGGTATCGCCCTCGGCCAGCCGATTGCGGATGAAGTCGTCCCGGTCCGCCATCAACCGGGCGCCCAGCGCCGGATCGACCGAACCATGCAGCATGACCACCGCTCCCGGCTCCACGACGATGCGGCGCGCCAGCGGCAGGAAGTAGTTGGCGCACGACGAGTTACACTCGCCCACGACCCGCATCTCCAGGTCCCGGCCTTCGAATCGTTCGGCGATGTCGAGCGCCGTGGCCACGTCGCCGCCGGGGCTGTCGAGGATCAGCACGCGCGTGTCCGACCGCCAGTTCGCCGCGACACAGGCGGCCAGATCGGCATCGATGCTTCCCGAGATGCGGAAGCGGTCGGCGTCCTCCTGGGCGCAGGGGGCGACGTCGGGGTCCGCCGCGCCGCCCTCAAGGGTGGCGCATCCAGCCAGCAGCAGCGCCCCGGCGATCAGGAGAAAACGAACCAGCACGGATCGAGCCTAGCCGCTGTCGCGGGCGACGTCATCGGCCTTGCCCCGGGCGAGATTCCCGGCTGTTGTCGGGCCTCGCTTCGGGAGTTCAGCCGTGACCGACCTGATCCTTGCCGTCCTGCACCACATCCTGTTCCTGAGCCTGATCACCATGCTGGTGATGGAGCGCACCCTGCTCAGTGCGACGCCGGTGAATGTCAGGCGGCTGGCGGGTCTTGATGCGGGCTATGGTCTGACGGCCCTGCTGATAATCGTCGTCGGCGTCTGCAGGGTGCTTTACCGCGCGCGCGGCTGGGCCTTCTATGAGGGCAATCCGTGGTTCTGGGTGAAGATCGGGGCCTTCGCGGCCCTGGGACTGGCGTCCCTGCCGCCGACCCTGGCCTTCCTCAAATGGCGCAAGGCCCTGAAGGCCGATCCGGCCTTCCAGCCCTCATCTCCCGAAATCGCCTCGGCCCGGCGGCTGACGGGCGTACAGCTGATGCTCGTGGCCTTGGTCCTGCTGGCGGCGGCCGCCATGGCCCGCTGGCCTTTCTGATAGAAACTTCACTTGCCGCAACAGGGTTAGCGGGCGAAGCTGAACCTTGACGGCTCGCGCTTGAGGGGAAGCCCTTGGGCGAGATCGGGCCGGCTGGTCATATTGGACGATCACGATTCTGTGGGGACCGCCTAGCGACATGTCGCACGACGATCATCATCACGCGCCTCAGCCCGAGCCGGCCCCGGCGCCGCAGCCGACCGCTAGCGGCCTGGACGCCGCGACCCCGCCGCCGCCCGGGGCGGCCGACCGTGATGACCGCGTCGCGCCCCAGCCCACCTATCGGCTGGCCCCCTCGTCCATGCGTCAGTCGGACGGCACCCTGCATCCGATCCAGGACAGCGCCTATTTCTCGCTGGACCCGGCCGCGACGGATTCGGTCTCGGCCCACATCGATGAGTATTTCAACCAGCCGCTGGACATCTTCCCCTTCTGGGAGACCAACGGAAAGCCGGACCGCTTCCACGTCCTGTTTGATCGCCAGATCGAGGAGCGCTTCCCCGCCGATCGCGACATCCGCGGGGCGGTGCATGGCTATGGCCGGGGCATTTTCGGCCGGCTGATGACCCATTTCACGACCAAGCGCCTGTTCCAGGGCGGAGCCCTGGCCGCGCTCGCCGCGCTGGCGCTGATCGGCCCGACCTGGTTTGCGGGTCTGGTCGGCTCACAGCCTATGGGCCTGGCCCTGGCGGTCGGCGCCATGGTGCTGACGGTCGCCGCCTGGTGGGCGGTGCAGGCGATCCTGTTCATCCAGTACCGCTTCCGCCTGGAGAACGACACCTACGCCCTGTCGCGCCGCATCTTGGAGCGCACGCGTGAACTCCAGAACCTGTTCACGTCTGCACGGGCCATGGCCGACCAGGCCGAGACCCAGTACCAGCAGGACGGCAAGGGCTGGGGCCAGCGCGCCCTCTATCTCACGCGGCTGACCATGTGGATCGGCGCGCGCATGGAGTACCTGGAAAAGTTCGTCCAGATGCAGCTGTGGCGCGTCCGTCGCGAACGCTACTGGACCCGCTGGCTCGGCCGCATCGTGACGCCGATCGTCTACCTCGCCTTCCTGGGCGTGCTGGCCCTTGAGCCGGCGCCTGCCGGCGGCGAGGCGGCGTTCCGCGGCCTTCAGGCGGTCGCGGCCGTCCTAGGCGCGGTGGTCTCGTGGTTCTCCTACTTCCGCTGGCAGACCCCGACGCAGCTCATCCAGGACAAGCTGGGCCTCGAAAGCTGGGTCCGCTACGCCTCGCTGGACGTCGACAACGCCGTCGCCGACCAGGTGCGACGCGACAAGGAACGTCTGGTGGAATACCGCGCCCTGACCCGCGGTGGCCGCTAGGTCTTCATTGCGGACCTGACATGCGCTGACACCTTGGGGGCTGGCGCTTGCCTAAAAGCCGCCCCAGATGTTCGCTGTGCTGAACGCCCTGAAGACATTCGCGGACCTTGCGATGAAGCCTGCTCATCTCGCCCTCGCCGCCGCCCTGGCTCTTTCGGCCTGCGGCAACCCTGACCAGACCCAGGCCCAGGACGGCGGTCTCGCCGAGCCGACCCGGCGCGCGCCGGAAACGCAGGGCGACCTGCAGGCGTCCTTCGCCCCGGTGGTTCAGGTCTCGGCGCCGGCAGTGGTCAATATCTCGGCCCAGACCCTGGTGCGCGAGCGCGATCCCTTCTTCGAGATGTTCGGGCGCGGCCAGGCCCGCCAGCGCGTCGCCCAGTCGGTCGGATCCGGCGTCATCGTGCGCGCCGACGGCATCGTGGTGACCAACAACCACGTCATCGACGGGGCCCGTCAGATCCTGGTCACCCTGAACGACCGGCGCGAATACCCCGCCGAGATCATCCTTCAGGACCCCCGTTCGGACCTCGCCGTGCTTCGGCTCGACACCGGCGGCGATCGGCTACCGACCATGGCCATCGACGATTCCAGCGCGTTGCACGTCGGCGATCTGGTGCTGGCCATCGGCAATCCGTTCGGCATCGGCCAGACGGTGACCAGCGGCATCGTCTCGGCCCTGGACCGCTCCGACGGATCGGGCGCCACCTCGTTCATCCAGACCGATGCGGCCATCAACCAGGGCAACTCGGGCGGAGCGCTGGTCGACATGGACGGTGACCTGATCGGCATCAACTCGATGATCCTGTCGCCCTCGGGCGCCTCGGCGGGCGTGGGCTTCGCGGTGCCGTCCTCGATGGTGCGGCGCGTGGTCGACAGCGCCGTCGGCGGCGACACGGTCGTGGCCCGCGCCTGGCTGGGCGCCTCGACCACCGCCGTCACGGCCTCAGACGCCGCGCGCCTGCGCATGGATCGGCCGCGCGGCGTATTGGTGAACTCGGTCTATCGCGGAGGCCCGGCAGCCGACGCCGGCATCCGTGAGGGCGACGTCATCACCGCCGTCGGCGGTCAGGCCATCGAGGACGTCTCGGCCCTGAATTTCCGTATCGGCACCATCCGTCCTGGCGAGCAGGTCGAACTGACCCTGCTGCGCGACGGCGCCGAGCGCACCGTGCGCGCCCGCGTCGAAACCCCGCCGGGCGACCCCTCGCCCCAGACAGTGACCATCGGCGGCCGCAATCCCTTCACTGGCGCTGTGGTCGCTGACCTGAGCCCGGCCTTCGCCGACCTGATCGGGGCCGACCCGATGTCGAGCGGCGTCATCCTGATGGGCGTCTCGGGCCGGTCCTATGCGGCGGCGGCCGGATTCCGGCGCGGCGACATCGTGCGCACCCTGAATGGCCAGCAGATCGGCTCCACCGCCCAGCTGCAGCAGGCGCTGAACGGCACGGAACGCGGCTGGGACGTGGTGATCGTGCGCAACGGCCAGGAAGTGCGCGGCCGGTTCTAGGGCGCCTTCGGTCCCGTCATCGACCAGACGTGGCCAAACGGATCGCGAATCTTGCCGTGGCGGCCGAAGAACTCGTCCTGTGCGGGGCGGATGACCTCGGCCCCCTCGCCCGCCGCACGGTTCATCCAGCGATCGACGTCCTCGACGGCCAGGCACACGGTCATGGTGGTGTTCTTCACCACCTCGGGCGGGCGCACGGCGACCATGTCGAACATCTCGGGGAAGTCGTCGGCCACATAGACCATGCCGCCGTTCTCGAGCGTCAGCTTCACGTGGCCGAGCCGGCCGTCCTCCATGTCGTAGCGCGCGTCCTCGGTCGCGGCGAAGGCCCGCCGGTACCACTCCAGCGCCTCATGCCCGCGCGAGACGGACAGATAGGGCACGACCGGCGGATCAGGCGAAACATAGGGCTGATCGGACATGGCGCATCTCCCCTGTGAGGGCCTATCTATACGCCATGACCGACCTGTTCGAAGCCTCCGGCATCCATCCGCCTGACGCGCCGCTCGCCGACCGGCTGCGGCCGAGGTCGCTGGATGATGTGGTCGGGCAGGATCACCTGCTGGGCTCGGGCGGTCCGATCCGCCGCATGGTCGAGGGCGGGCGTCTGGCCTCAATGATCCTGTGGGGCCCGCCCGGCACCGGCAAGACGACCATCGCTCGCCTGCTGGCGAAGGCGTCAGGCTATGAGTACCAGCAGATCTCGGCCGTCTTCTCCGGCGTCGCCGATCTGAAGAAGGCCTTCGAACAGGCGCGTGTGCGCCGCGCGGCCGGGCAATCAACCCTGTTGTTCGTCGACGAGATCCATCGCTTCAACCGCGCCCAGCAGGACGGCTTTTTGCCCTTTGTCGAGGAGGGCGTCGTCACGCTCGTCGGGGCCACGACCGAGAACCCGAGCTTCGAACTCAACGGCGCTCTCCTGTCCCGGTGCCAGGTGTTCGTCCTGCGCCGCCTCGACGAGGCCGCGCTCGATCAACTGTTGATCAGAGCCGAGGCTGACGCCGACCGCAAGCTGCCGCTCGAGCCCCAGGCCCGTGAGGCCTTGGTCGCCATGGCCGACGGCGACGGCCGCTATCTGCTGACCCTGGCTGCGGCGCTGTTCAACCTGACGGACGGTGACGAGGTCCTGTCGGTCGCGGACCTCGGACAGGTGCTTCAGAAGCGTGCGCCCGCTTACGACAAGAGCCGAGAAGAGCACTACAACCTTATATCTGCACTGCATAAATCGGTGCGCGGATCAGACCCCGATGCGGCTCTCTACTGGCTGGCCCGCATGCTGGACGGGGGCGAGGATCCGCTGTTCCTGGCCCGCCGGATCGTGCGCATGGCGGTCGAGGACATCGGCGCCGCCGACCCCATGAGCCTGGTCATCGCCAATGCGGCCAAGGACACCTACGACTTCCTCGGCAGCCCCGAGGGCGAACTGGCGCTCGCCCAGGCCGTCGTGCATCTGGCCGCCGCGCCCAAGAGCGTCTCGGTCTACAAGGGCTACAAGGCCGCCCTGTCCGCCGCGCGCGAGACCGGCTCGCTGATGCCGCCCGAGAACATTCGCAACGGGGCGACCAAGCTGATGCGCGACCTCGGCTACGGCCGCGGCTATCAGTACGACCCCGACGTCGAGGGCGGGTTCTCCGGCGCCAACTACTGGCCCGAAGGCATCGAGCCGCGCCGCTTCTATCAGCCCACGGATCAAGGCCACGAGGCCCGAGTCAAGGAACGGCTGGAGCGCTGGGCCGAGATCCGACGCGAGCGGCGCGGTTAGCCTCAATCCGGTCCCGAACCTGTCCGAACCTTAACTTGGCGCGTCGCCCGACGCGGCGCATGCGGTTCCCTCGTTGAGGGAGTGGGCGCGTGCTGAGACTGGATGGAGGCCTGACGCCGGTCGCCTATCGTCCGGTGCTCCAGCAGTTCGGCCGCCTGGACCTGCCTGGCCTGCTCAATGCCGATGACGCCATTTCCCTGTCACAACAGGTCGCGAACGCCACGGGCTGGCGGCGCACGATCCACATGGGTCCCGGCCAGGACTACGACATGCCGATGGCCGAGTACCTCGCCCTGTCGGAGGCCGAGCGCACCGATCTGGAGCGCCGCGTCCACGCCTCGGCCCGCGACGCCTTCCGCTACATGTTCGACACCGTTCGGATGGGCCAGGACGCCCTGAAGGGCGAGGTGCTGGACGCCGGTCTGGACGACGTGCGCCGTTTTCTGAACAGCCCGGCCTTCCTCGGTTTCGCGCGCGCGCTCACCGGCGACGACCGCATCGTCTATGCCGACTGCATGGCCACCCGCTATCTGCCGGGTCACTTCCTGACAGCGCACGACGACGAGGCGCCGGGCCGGGATCGCCTTTACGCCTATGTGCTGAACCTGACGGCGCGCTGGCGGGCGGACTGGGGCGGCATGCTGCTGTTCCTGGACGAAGCCGACCACGTGGCCGAGGGCTATATGCCGGCTTTCAACTCATTGAATATCTTCAAGGTGCCCCAGCGCCACGCCGTCTCGATCGTGGCGCCCTTCGCTGGCGAACCGCGCCTGGCCATCACCGGCTGGCTGCGCGCCCGGGCGCCGGAAGGCTGGGAACCCTACGACTAGCTTGACCCCCGGCCGATGTTACCGGACTGTAAGGTTTGGGGCGAATTCGGGGCGTGATGGTTTTGGGGCAGCATTCGGGAGCCGGCGCACTGGGGGCGGTGCTTGGCGATCTGGCCGGCGAAGGCTGGTCACGCGTTTCCGACGTCGCTCCCTCCCCGACCCTCACCGACTGGCGTCGCGCCGCCGAGGCCGGCGCGCCCTGCCCCGTCCCCTCGATCGAGAACGCCTTGTCCGCACTCGGCCCGTTGGCCGACATCGGCTGGTGGGACGAGACCCAAGGTCTGCCCGCGGGCCCCGCCTTCATCCTCGATCTTGAGGATCGCGGATCGGCCGAGGGTGGCCTCCTTCTCCGCTCCGAAGGCGATGATCGCCTGTCCGGCTGGCGGCCCGAGGCGGGGGCGCTGACGGCCTTTGAGCAGGTAGAAGTGGCGCTCAGCCCGACGATGCCCGGCGCGGCTCGCAGGGTCGCCATCGTCGGCCGTCTTCAATCCTGACCGTCCAACACGCCCATGAAATCTGAACGCGACCGCCTCATCGGCGTGGCCGCCCTGGCCCTCATCTCGATGGCCATCGCAGGGGTCGCCCTCTACCTCGAACTGACCGGCGGCGACGGGCGTCGGCTCGGCATGCTGGCGGGAGCGCCATTGCTGGGGGCTGTGCTGCTGGCGGCGCTGGGCGGCAGACGCCGTTAGGCCACCAGCTTCTCGGCCTGGGTCAGGTCGACGCTTACCAGCTGGCTGACGCCGCGTTCGGGCATGGTCACGCCGAACAGGCGGTCCATGCGGCTCATGGTCACCGGATTGTGGGTGATGACGATGAAGCGAGTGTCGGTGCGGCCGCGCATCTCGATCAGCAGGCGGCAGAAGCGGTCGACGTTGGCGTCGTCCAGCGGCGCATCGACCTCGTCGAGCACGCAGACGGGCGCCGGATTGGCCAGGAAGACGGCGAAGATCAGGGCCGTGGCCGTCAGGGCCTGCTCGCCCCCCGACATCAGGCTCATGGTCGACAGGCGCTTGCCCGGCGGACAGGCGTAGATTTCCAGACCGGCTTCCAGCGGGTCGTCGCTCTCGACCAGCTTCAGCTCGGCCTGACCGCCGCCGAACAGGGCGGTGAACAGGGTCTGGAACTGACCATTGATCGTGTCGAAGGCGCCGAGCAGGCGTTCGCGCCCCTCGGCGTTCAACTCGTCGATGCCGTCGCGCAGCTTGGCGATGGCGCCGGTCAGGTCGGATCGCTCCAGCTTCATGGCCTGCAGCCGTTCGCCGGTCTCGGAGGCCTCCTCGTCAGCCCGCAGGTTCACCGCGCCCAAGGCCTCGCGCTCGCGCTCCAGGCCGAACAGAAGGGTCTCGGCGCCGGCGGCATCGCTCGGCAGGGCGATGGCGTCATCCTTCAGCTTCTGGCCCAGTTCCTCCGGGCTCATCAGGGCGGCTTCGCGAACCTGCTGATCGGTGTCGTTCAGGCGGATCTGGGCGGCCTCGGCATGGGCCGACAGCCCCGCCCTCGCCTCGCGGGCTTCGGACACGGCGCGCTCGGACGCGCGGCTCTCGCGGTCGGCCGCCTCGGCCAGACCTTCGGCCTCGGCCAGCGCGTCGGCGGAGGCCGAGCGGCGCGTTTCCGCCTGGGCGAACTGGTCGACTAAGGCCTCGCGGCGGCGGGCCAGCTCCACCGGAGCCTCTTCCGCGCGGGTCAGTTCGGCGCGCGCCTTCGCCTCGTCCTTGTCGAGCTGAGCCAGCCGCTGGGTCCCCGACGCCGAGCGCGTGGTCCAGCCCTGGACGTCACGCTCCACGCTTTCCAGACGGCGCGCACGGCCTTCGCGTTCCCGCGCGTCGGCGTCCCGTTCCACCCGGGCGGCGGCGGCCGCCGAGCGAGCCTCGTCCGCCTGGGCGCGGGCGGCGTCCAACTCAGCCTTCAGCCCGTCCAGCGCGGTCGATCCGCCCTGGCTCTCCGGCGTCGCCTCCTCGGCCTCGCGGGCGGCGGTCAGTTCGGCTTCGAGCCGCACCAGCTGTTCGTCCAGAGCCTGGGCGCGCGCCTCGCGCTGGGCCTGGGCGCGCGACAGGGCGTCGTGGGCGTTGCGGGCCGTGACAACGCCGCGTTCGGCCTCGGCGGGCTTCTGGCGGGCCTCCCGCAGGGCCTGATCGGCGGCCTTCACCGCATCGGCGGCGGTCGTCAGGGCGGCCTGCGCCTCCGCGACCTGCGGCTTCAGAGCCTCGATCTCGTCTTCCAGCTCGGACAGCCGGTTGCGCTGCTCCATACGGATGGCCGCCGGCTTGGGCGCCTCCGCCCGCGACACGAACCCGTCCCAGCGCCACAGATCGCCCTCCCGCGACACCAGCCGCGCGCCAACCGGCAGCGACTTGGCCAGCCGGTCGCCGTCCTGACGGTTCACCAGCCCGCACCAATTCAGGCGCGCCGCCAGCGCCGCCGGAGCCTCGATATGGCTCGCCAGAGGCTCCACGCCCGCCGGCCACGACGGAGCCGCCGCATCCGCGCCGGCCCAGTGTGAGGCCGCAGCGGTATCCAGCGCCGCATCCAGATCGTCACCCAGAGCGGCGGCCAGAGCGGCCTCGAAGCCCTTTTCGGCCTGGGTCGATTCCAGGGCCGCGGCCTGGGCCTGATGCGCCTTCGCCAGCAGTTGGGCCAGACCGCGCGCCTCGGCCGTCAGGCGATTGAGTTTGTCCTCGACCTGCCGCGCGGCCTGACGGGCCTGACCTTCGGCGGCCTGCGCTTCCGTGCGGGCCGCATCGGCGGTCTCGACCTGGGCGCGGGCGGATTGCAGGGCGGCGACCGCCGCGTCCAGCGCCGCGCGAGCCTCGGTGATCTCGGGTGTTTCCAGCGGCCCCACGGCCTCGCGTTCGGCCCTGGCGGCGGTGACGGCGCTCTCGGCGCGAGCCCGGCGATCGGTGACATCGCGGCGGCGCTGAGCCTCGGCGTTCAGGCGCGCCTCGATGGAGGCCACGGCCCCGGCTAGCCGTTCGACCTCCGCATCGGCGGCGACGCGCGCGGCCTCGGCCGTCTCGACGGCGGCCTGGAGTTCCGGCCCCCGCTGGGGCGCAGCGGCGGCCTCGGCCTTCAGGGCGTTCAGTTCCTCGGTCAGGCGGGCGACCTGGGCGGTCGCATCCTCCTGCATCTCGGTTTCGCGGTCACGATCGGCGACGATCCGACGGATGTCGTCGCCCAGCCGCTCGACCGTCTCGCGGGCGGCTTGCTCCAGCATGTCGAGCCGGTCGCGCTCGACCGTCATCCGGTGCAGCAGGGCGGCGGCGACGGCGTCTTCCTCGCGCGCGGGCTTGAGCTTTTCCGTGGCCGCCAGGGCCGCCGTCTGGGCCCGGGCCGCGGCGCGGGCCGCATCCTCGACGGCGCGGTCCGCCTCGGCCAGCGCCTCATTGGCGGCCTGCAACGCCGCGCGCGCATCGGACCAGCGCGCATAGAGCAGCGCCGACTGCAGGGCCCGGATTTCGGCGGCGACCTTCTTGTACTTCTCGGCCTGACGCGCCTCGCGCTTGAGGCGGTTCAGCTGGGTCTCCAGCTCGCCCGAGATGTCGTCCAGCCGTGACAGATTGGTCTCGGCCGCCCGCAGGCGCAGCTCGGCCTCGTGTCGGCGGGTATGCAGGCCCGAAACCCCACCGGCCTCTTCCAGAATGCGCCGCCGGTTCTGCGGCTTGGCCGCTATTAGTTCGGAGATCTGCCCCTGCCGCACCAGCGCCGGCGAGTTGGCCCCCGTCGAGGCGTCGGCGAACAGCAGCTGGACGTCGCGCGCCCGCACTTCCTTGCCGTTCACCTTGTAGGTCGAGCCCGCCCCGCGATCGATCCGGCGCGAGACCTCCAGCGACGGCGCGTCGGTGAAGGGCTGGGGCGCCCGGCGCGCGGTGTTGTCGATGGTGAGGGTAACTTCGGCGTGGTTGCGGGCCGGCCGGTCGGCGGAACCCGCAAAGATCACCTCGTCCATGCCCGAGGCGCGCATGGCCTTGGCGGAGTTGGCGCCCATCACCCAGCGCAGGCTTTCCAGCACGTTCGACTTGCCGCAGCCGTTCGGCCCGACGACGCCCGTCAGGCCGGGCTCGATCCGGAACTCGACCGGATCGACGAACGACTTGAACCCGACGATGCGAAGGCGCTGGAACTCCAAGGGCGGCTAGCGCTCCGCCGCGACGATCGCCGCCTCGAGGGTCTGGAGCGAGACGCTGCCCGATCCGACCCGCGTTCCGTTCACATAGAAGGTCGGGGTGCTGTTGACGCCCCGATCCAGCGCCGCGTCGACCCGCATCTGCAGGGCCGAGATTTCGGCCTCGTCGGTGACGCAGGCGTTGAACTGGGCCTCGCTCAGGCCGTGCCGGGCGCCGATGGCGATCAGCTGCTGGCGCGGATTGCCCAGGATGGCGCGCTGTTCGTCCATCAGGTCATCGATGACGTCGAAATAGCGGTCAGGCCCGGCGCAGCGCGCCATCAGGAACCCGGCCATGGCCACTGGCTGGGGCGAGGTCGGCAGTTCACGGAAGACGAAGCGGACCCGGCCCGTATCGATGAACCGGCGCTTGAACTCCGGATAGACGCTGGCGTGCCAGTTGGCGCAGTGGCCACAGGTGACCGAGGCGTATTCCACCACCGTCACCGGAGCGTCGGCGCGGCCCATCGCCATGTCGCCGGGCAGGGTGTCGGTCGACTGGGCCGCCGAGGCGCCCGCCAGCGGCAGCCAGGCGACGGCGGCAAGGGCGAGAAGCGTACGCCGGATCATCGGATCAACCCTCGGCCAGCGGCGCCGGGGCACGGTCGCCCAGCAGCGGATCAATGGCGGCGGCCAGGTCCTCGAGCGGCACCGTGCCCGACCCGATCAGCTCATCGTTGACATAGAAGGCCGGGGTGCCGGGAACGCCGCGCTGGTTCGCCTCGTCGATGCGGCGCTGCATGGCGTCCAGGGCGGCCTCGTCGCGCACGCAGGCATCGAACTCGGCCTCGCTCATCCCCGCGGTGCGAGCGATGTCGAGCAGGGCCTGACGCGGGTTGGCGTAGAGCGCCGGCTGGTTGCGCATCATGGCCTCGATCATGGGGAAATACTGCTCCTCGCCGGCGCAACGCGCGGTCAGGAAGCCGGCGATGGCCGTCGGCGCCGGTGAGGTCGGCAGCTCGCGGAACACGAAGCGCACCAAGCCGGTGTCGACATAGCGGGCCTTGAAGCCCGGGCCGACGTCACGACTCCAGGCGGCGCAGTGCGGACAGGTGATCGAGGCGTATTCCACCACGGTGACCGGCGCGTCGGCCGCGCCCTGGCTCATTTCGCCCTCGACCGAGGCCGCTCCGCCCGAGCCGCCTCCGTTGCAGGCGCCCAGGCCGAGGCCAGCGACAGTCAGCACACCCGCGGTCAGGGCCGTGCGGCGATCGAGTTTGAACATGGAGAACCTCCCGAAATCTCAAGCGGGCCAACTTCGCGAGATTCCCCACGCAAGCCCCGGATATTCAGACTTGTGGAGAACAGGTGAGGCGAAGGTTTGTCAACGCGCAGGGCCTGATCAATCCCCAGACTTTAACCCTCGCGCGAGGATGGGCTCGCCCGGCAGGTTCTCGGTGATGTCCCAATCGTAGACCTTGCCCGTCGAACGCTCCACGCCGAACCAGCCCATGAGGTCGCTGCAGATACCGTCGCACGCGCGCCCGCTTCGCAATGCGAGCACGTAGAATTCCGTCGGCGACGCGTCGTCCGGGATGATGTCGCAGTAGGCCGTGCTCAGCGGCTGAACATAGGCCACCGCATAGGATGCCATGGCTTGCAAGCAGGCGGCGTCCGGTGATCCGACCGGTCCTGCCACCGACGAGGGCACTCCTTGGTTCCCCACGAACGCCAGCAGGAGCCCCGTCAGACCCATCAACGGTCGCTTTTCAACGCCGCGCGGCCCAGACGCATCAAGGCCTTCTTCAGGCCGTCCGCCGGCGCCGCCTCGACGGACTGCGCCAGGGCCTCGTCGCGGGCGGCGTCCAGAGGCTTTTCAGGCGGCCGGCGCGAAGCCTGAACCCGCGCCGCGCGCGGCTTGACCGGGCCTTGCGAAATCCTCAGGCGTTCGACCGTTCCCTCACCCAGAAACAGGTTCACCCGGCCGATGATCTCGGCCGACTGATGCTGCACGAAGGCTGCCGCCGGTCCCATGACCCGAAGCTCCAGCGCGGCCCCCGTCCCGGGCCGCCCCTTTGACAGCTTCACCGGCTCGGACACCCTGGCCAGTTGCTCGCCCACGATCTCGGCCCAGCGGCTTTCCAGCGCCCCGGTCCCCTGTCCGAACTGCGCGTCGAGCTTCTTGATAAGGGGCGCCAGCGATTTGGCCGCCTTGGGCGCGGGCCGATAGATAGGCCGCGTGCGCTTGTTCGCCAGAATGGCGCGGGCTTCGGCGTCGGTCGGCAACGGGCGCGGCATGGATGCCGTCTAGCACAGCGCCTCCCCTAGCCCACAGCCTTCAGACCCCCTAGAACCGCGCCATGTTCAGATCCGTCCTTGTCGCCAACCGTGGCGAGATCGCCTGTCGTGTCTTCCGCACCGCCCAGCGGATGGGGATCGAGACCGTCGCCGTCTATTCCGAAGCGGACGCCGATGCGCCTCATGTGAAGATGGCCGACAAGGCCGTGCTGCTGGGGCCCGCCCCCGCCCGCGAGAGCTATCTGGTCGCCGAAAAAGTGCTTCAGGCCGCGAAGGATACGGGCGCCGAGGCCATCCATCCCGGCTACGGCTTCCTTTCCGAGAACGCCGAGTTCGCCGAGGCTGTCGAGGCCGCCGGCCTGATCTGGATCGGCCCCAAGCCGTCTTCGATCCGCGCCATGGGCCTCAAGGACGCCGCCAAGGACCTGATGGACAAGGCTGGCGTGCCCGTCACCCCCGGCTATCTGGGCGAGGACCAGACGCTCGAGACGCTTCAGGCCGCCGCCGACCGCACCGGCTATCCGGTCCTCATCAAGGCCGTCGCCGGCGGCGGCGGCAAGGGCATGAAGAAGGTCGAGGCCGCCTCTGACTTCGCCTCCGCCCTCGCCTCGGCCCAGCGCGAGTCGAAGGCCGCCTTCGGCGACGACCGCGTCCTGATCGAGAAATACGTCACCCGCCCGCGCCACATCGAGGTTCAGGTCTTCGGCGACACCCATGGCGCCGTCGTCCACCTGTATGAGCGCGACTGCTCGCTCCAGCGCCGCCACCAGAAGGTGATCGAGGAAGCCCCGGCCCCCGGCATGGACGAAGCCACCCGCAAGGCCGTCACGGACGCCGCGATCAAGGCCGCCAAGGCCGTCGACTACGTCGGCGCCGGCACCGTCGAGTTCATCGCCGACGCCTCCGAGGGCCTGAAGGGCGACCGCATCTGGTTCATGGAGATGAACACCCGCCTCCAGGTCGAACACCCGGTCACCGAGGCCGTCACCGGCCAGGATCTGGTCGAATGGCAGTTCCGCGTCGCCGCCGGCGAGCCCCTGCCCCTCAAGCAGGAAGAGATCGAACTCGACGGCTGGGCCATGGAGGCCCGCCTCTATGCCGAGGACCCGGCCGGCGGCTTCCTGCCCTCTATCGGGCCGCTGGATCACTTCATCCTGCCCGAGGACGACGGCGTGCGCGTCGAGACGGGCGTCGAGGAAGGCGGAGAAGTCAGCCAGTTTTATGACCCGATGATCGCCAAGCTGATCGTCCACGCCGAGGACCGTGAGGCCGCCGCGGCTGGCCTGGCCGACGCCTGCGCCCAGGTCCAGGTCTGGCCGGTCAGGACCAACGCCGGCTTCCTCGTCCGCTGCCTCGACCACCCCGACTTCGTCGACGGCGACGTCGACACGGGCTTCATCGCCGGCCGTGAGGGCGAACTGGTCGAACCCGACAATGCGGGCCTCGCCGCTTCCGCCGCCCTCGGCGCCGCCGCGCTGGACGTCGCCTGGACCCACGGTCCCGGCCGCACGGCGCTCGATCCGGCCTCCCCATGGGACGGCCGCCCCAACGGCCTCTACGGCTTCCGTCTGAACGCCAGCCCCCGCGCCGAAATCCGGCTGGAGGACGCCCGTGGCGTCCACGCCGCCCGTCTCTCGCCCGGCGCCCCGGCCGTCCACCCGCTGGACACCGGGCTTGTGCTGGAAATGGGAGAGGTCCGCCGCCCCGTCTCCGAGCTAGGCGGCGAACAAATCCAGGTCGGCGACGAGGCCGTCACTCTGATCGAACGCGACGGCAAACGCATCGTCTTCGTCGACGGCGACGCCTTCTCCTTCTCCGAGCCCAACTTCGCCGGCTCCGGTGCGGGCGCCGGTTCAGCGTCGGACGGCTCGCTGCGCGCGCCCATGCCCGGCAAGGTCGTCGCCGTTCAAGCCAAGGCTGGCGATGCCGTCACCAAGGGCCAGCCCCTCGTCGTCGTCGAAGCCATGAAAATGGAACACGCCCTCACCGCGCCGTTCGACGGCGTGGTGGCGGAAGTGTCGGCCTCCGTCGGCGATCAGGTCACCGACGGCGCCGTGCTGGCGAAGGTGGAGGCCGAATGAGGCCACTCGCCTCGGTGGGCGCCCTCTAATCCATTTTGTCATCCCGGCCGAAGCGCAGCGGAGAGCCGGGACAACGGTCAGGACTGCGCGGCAGCCCGCCACAGCAGGTGCATGGGTAGCCGTT
>JAEYWU010000144.1 GCA_023428785.1 Pseudomonadota bacterium | reverse complement strand
CCCGAAACGGTCCGCACCACCGCCTATCGCCGGGCGCCGGACGGCCGGTTCCTCATGCTGAGACGGGTCAGCGACGCCCTTGTGCTGGCCGCGCTGGTCGATCCGGCGGCCGACTTTGTCCAGGACGACCGAACCCAGGTGGTGGTCGTGACCGATGCGGGTGAAATTCTCGTCGCTGAACAGCCGACGGAACTGGCTGATATCTCGGACCTCTTTGGCGTCCAGGTGACGGAGCTTCAGGAGGCGGCGACAAGCGCCGCGGTCCTGACCGGACGGGCGGGCGAGGAGCGCCTGTCCGTCGCCGCGAGCCGGGCCGGCGATCAGCCGGTGATGATCGTGGTCGCCCGCGATGGCGCGCCGGCCGGGATCACCCTCTCGGCCCTGCTCAACAGCGCATGGGTGCTCCTGGGCCCGCTGGCGATCGGCGCGGTGCTGACAGCCCTGCTGCTCCTGCAATCGCGCCGGGCGGGCCGGATCCAGGCCGACACCGAGCGCCGTTTTCGAATGGCCGTCGAGGCGGCGCGGTGCGGCGTGTGGGAGTGGGATCTGGATCGCGACGAGGTCCATCTGTCCGAGCAGATGGCGGCCATGTTGGGCTGGACGGGTGGCCCCACCGCAACCGGCGACGATATCCTCGGCCTGCTGTCAGACGAGCATCAGCAGGCCCTGCTTCACGCCCTGCGACAAGCCTCGGCCTACGGACAGTTCGAGGCGGCCTTCCGCATCACCCATCCCGAAGGTCGGACGCGCTGGATCGAGGCGCGCGGCCAGGCCTCGGCCCCGCGGCAGCCGCACGGCTATGATCAACTGGTCGGGGTGGCGATCGACGTCACCGACGAGCGGCGCGCCAAGGCCCGCGCGATCGCCGCCGAGAGCCGACTGCGCGACGCCATCGACAGCGTGTCCGACGCCTTCGTCCTGTTCGACCGCCAGGAGCGTCTGATCCTGTGCAATTTCGCCTTCGCCGACACGTTCGCGATAGAGGAGCGCGCCCTCAAGGCCGGAGCGCCGCGCGACTTGCTGATGAAGATCGCCGCGCTGGCGATCAGGGCTCAGGCTCCTGCCCCTGACGGCCGCGCCGGCGTGCGCGAGGTCGAGCTGCATGACGGGCGCTGGCTGCAGATCAGCGAGCGCCGTACGGCGGACGGAGGCTCGGTCATGACCGCCGCCGACATCACCGCCATCAAGCGTCAGGAGGCGATCCGCGCCAAGAACGAGGAAGATCTGCAGCAGCTGGTCACCCAGCTGGAGGCCAATCAGGTCGAGCTGTCGGACCTGGCGCGCAAGTACGAGGCGGCCAAGATTCGCGCCGAGGCCGCCAACCAGGCCAAGTCAGAGTTCCTGGCGAACATGAGCCATGAGCTGCGCACGCCGCTCAATGCGATCAATGGCTTCTCGGAGATCATGGCGACCGAGATGTTCGGTCCGCTGGGCGACGCCCGGTACAAGGAATACTGCCAGGACATCCTCAACTCGGGACAGCATCTCCTGGCCCTGATCAACGACGTGCTCGACATGGCCAAGATCGAGGCCGGCAAGATGCAGATGCGCTTTGAAGCGGTCGACCTGGAAGAACTCTGCCAGGACGCCGTGCGTCTCATGCGTGGCCGCGCCGAGGAGGCGGAGATCAAGCTCTCGAGCGAACTGGGCGCCGACACGGCGCTTCAGGCCGACTATCGCGCGATCAAGCAGGTACTCCTGAACCTGTTGTCCAACGCCATCAAGTTCACGCCGCGCGGCGGCAAGGTGGCGGTCAAGGCCGGCGTCGACAACGGCTGGGCCTATATCAGCGTGTCCGACACCGGCATCGGGATCGCGGCCGAAGATCTGCCGCGGCTGGCCCAGCCGTTCGAGCAGGTCGAGACCAAGCACGCGCGCGCGACACAGGGAACGGGCCTGGGCCTCGCCCTGACCAAGTCTCTGATCGAGATGCACAACGGCCGCTTCGAAATGACCAGCGAGCCTGGCCACGGCACCACGGTGACGGTCCTGCTGCCGGCCCGCCAGGAAGCGGATCGGGCCCACGCCGCCTAGGGCATGGGGGCCTGGGGCGGTGGTCCGTCCCGGCGCCTGCGTCCCGGCCCGCCGTCACGGCCGCGTCGGGCCAGCCCGGGAGCAAGCCGCTGCCGGTCTTCCTGGTCCAGGCGGCCCATGAGATCCAGCAACGCGCCCTCGATGCGCGCACGCCCGGCGGCCTCGGACTGACGGGACTGTTCCAACGCGGCTTCTACCGCGGCCCGATCATAGGTTTCAGCGCCAGCCAGTTCGATCGCCTCGGACCGATGACGACGCGCCGTTTCGAAATCTTCGTGGGCGGCCAGGCCGGTATCGCGAAGGCTATCTACGGCGGCGGCGCGATCAGCCTCGTCGAGCGAGCGGATGATATCGATCACGGGCGGACGGTCGCGATAGGGACGATCCTCGAGAATGCGCCCCCCCACCAGCAGGGTTCCGACAACCGCGCCCGCGACAAAGACGACGAAGACGTTGACGGCGATGGACACGCCCAGAGCGATCTTCAAGCCACGCTCCGTCATCCGAAGAACTCCGCTTCATCCGCTCCCCAGACGGCGGCCTGCTCAAGAGCCGCGTCCGCCTGCCAGACGCGGGTCACCTGTTCACCCAACGAGAGGCCGACGAGGAGCCCCGCAGCGGCCGCCGCCGCCCAGCCGACGCCCGACGCCAGCCCAAGCCGGCTCAGGATCGCTCGGGGGGCCGGGGCCGCCCTGACGACGCGCGCAACGGTGAGCTCGGATGGCTCCGGGCCCCAGGCGGCGTCGAGCCAGGCGTCCAGACCGCGCGCCTCTTTCACCATATCCCGCGCCTGCGCGTTCTCCGCCAAGAATTGCTCGGCCGTCTGGCGTTCAGCCTCAGGCCAACGTCGCGGCTCGGCTCCATAGGCTTCGAGCAATTCCGTGAATCGATCGAGTGTCATAGTCATGTCTTCACCCCTCCGGCGCCAGTTCCGAGAGCGCCGATCTCAACGCGCGTCGGCCGCGCGCCAACAGGCTCTCCAGCGCTTCGACGCTCACCTCCATCAGCTCCGCCGCCGCGATATTGGACAGCTCCTGGAAATGACAGAGCACTATCGCTTCCCTCTGCCGGTCCGGCAGGACGGCCAGCGCTGACTGCACCTGGCGCGCCCGGTCCTGATCGATCCAGCCCTGATCGGGCCCCGGGCCCTCGTCGGCCCGGTCCGGCAGGGTGTCGGTCAGAACTTCGCGGCGACGCCGCAGACGGTCGTAGCACAGGTTCATCGCCACGCGGTGCAGCCAGGTGTCGAAGCGGGCCTGACCGGGCGTCCATGCCGGAGCCTGTTTCCAGGCGCGCAACATGGCTTCCTGGGCGACATCCTCGGCAGCCTGGACGTCGCCCAGCATCCGGTAGGCCAGTCGAGTCATGCGAGGCAGTTTGCGGTCCACGAGCTCGCGCACGGCCGAGGCCTCGCCCCTGCCGGCGCGAAGCACGAGATCCTCGTCCGGGTCGTCCACCTTGGACGTCAAACCGCCTCGCATCCGATGGGAGGCTGACGGTCATGGACCGCGCCCCGCTGTCCATGACCCTACTCGGAAACGGGGCCTTGCGGACCCCCGCGACGACCGCCGGCGCGATCGTCAGCCGACAGATAGCCGTCGCCGTTGGTGTCCATGCGTGAGAACATCGCCGCGGCGCGGGCCTGGGCCTCGGCCGCCGTCACACCGTCGCCGCCCGTAGCGAACTCGCCACCGCCGTGCCGGCGGTGACCTCGACCCGGACCCCGGCCACCGGGACGGCCGCGGCCTTCGAGACGCCCTGCTGAGCCTTGATCAAACTCGGATCGGCTGATTGAGCCGTCGCCGTTGGCGTCCAGACGCGTGAACATCTGCGCACGAACCTCTTCGCGGCGTGCGGTCATGGCGGCGCGCACCTCTTCGGGAGTCACCGTGCCGTCGCCGTTGGCGTCGCCACGGGAGAAGCGCTCGGCGGACGCGGCCAGGAATTCCGCCTGGCTGACGCGGCCGTCCCCGTTGGCATCCCCCCTGCGCGGTCCGGGGACACCGTCCTGGGCAAACGCCAGGCCTCCAAAGGCCAAGGCGGCCACGCCGCCGATGATGAGGGTCTTCATGGTCTTCTCCATAGAGGGTGCAACCCCTGTCTGGACGGTCAAACGGCGGCTGAACCGGATTCCGTCGCCATGGCTGATTCAAAGGCCCGGCGCGCCTGAACGCGCACCGCCTCAACCTTCGCAGCCAGGGCGTCCAGCGTTGGTTCGCCGCCGATGGAGGCCAGCCGGGTCTGAAAGCCCGTCGGCTCTTGGGCTGGATCAGTCCGGCGCTCGAGAGCGGCCCGCATCATCTGGGCCACCGCCTGGTGAAGCCTCCAGGACTCAATGAGGACCCCGGCGTGCCCGGGATCGATTAAGCCGTCGTCAGCCAGCGCCCGGAGCGCGTCCACCGTCGCGGTCCTGAGGGGCCCGCCAGAAGCAGCGGCGATCAACTGCCGGCTCTGCGCGACGAACTCGCAGTCGATGAGCCCGCCCGGCGCGCGCTTCATGTCCCAGAAGCCCCAGGCGGGGCGCTCTCGCGACATCAGCCCCCTCATCTCGACTGCATCTCCGAGTGTCACGGCCGCATCCCGGGGTCGTTTCAGAATGTCCTTGATGTCCCGCGCCAACTCATCGGCGAAAGCCTCTTCGCTGCTCCAGATCACACGCGCGCGCGTCAGGGCCATGAACTCCCAGGTTTGAGCCTCGGTCGCGTAATAGTCGCGGAAGGCGGTCAGGCTGACTGCGACCGGACCGGCCGCCCCGGAAGGACGCAGACGCAGATCGACCTCGTAGAGCCCGCCCTCGGCCGTCGGAGCCGAGAGAGCTGCGATCAGCCTCTGGGTATAGCGGCCATACCAACGATCCGCGCTCCATCCGCGACCTGATGACTCAGCGCCCGGTGACGCGTCATAGACGGTCATCAGATCGAGGTCGGAGGCCCCCGACATTTCGCGCGAGCCGAGCTTTCCGAGCGCGACTACGGCGACACGGCCCTCCATCGTTCCGGCCAGCCTCTCGACCTCCCGCATGGCCGCGTCGGCCAGCGCCTCACAGCAGGCTTCGGCGAGATCTGAATAGGGCCCACCGGCGTCAACCGGATCGATAACGCCTGACAGCACCTGCAGGCTGATCCGGAAAGCCTGTTCACGATGGACCCGGCGTACGGCGTTCATGGCGGACTCGAAATCACTCGCCTCTGAGGCCACGCGCCCGATCTCATCGCTGACGCCGGAATCGGCCGTGACGGGCTCAAAGAAGGCCGCATCCATGATGGCGTCCAGCGCAGACGCCTGCCGGGCCAGGGCTCCGGCCAAGGCCGGCGAGAAGGCCATGGTCTCCACGATCAGCCGAAACAGCGAGGGCTGCGCCAGAAACAGCGACTGAACCTGAACACCCGCCCTGAGTTTCTCGAAGAAGTGCGCGAACCGGGTAAAGGCGGCGTCGGGCGCGCCGGTGGCGGCGCAGGCCTCAAGCAGCCGTGGGGCCAGTCGCGTGAAGACTTCCCGTCCCTGGGAGGACCGGGTCGCGCCGATCCGGCCGTGGTGCCATCCCCGGATGGTGTCTGCGACCGAGCCAGGGTTGCCAAAACCCATGCGCTGGAGCGTCTCCAGCGTCCCCGGATCGTTCTCGACGCCGGTGAAGACGAGGCTGCCGTAGTCTGATGAGAGCTGTTCGTCGCCTGCGAAGAGGTCGCCGTAGCGCGCATTGACCCCGGCCAGCAGCCGCGACACCCGCTCATCGAAGATTGTCAGATCCGCCTCGCCGCAGAGGGCCGCCACGGCCGCGCGCTCGCTTTCGGCTTCGGGCAGGACGTGGGTCTGCTCGTCCTGCAGCATTTGCACCCGGTGCTCGAGCGCCCGCAGATGGACGTAGGCCTGGGTCAGTTCCTCGGCCGCCTGGGGATCGACATGGCCAGCCCGGCTCAGGGCCGCCAGCGCCTGGAGCGTTCGCGGCGAGCGCAGCGAAGGGTCGCGCCCACCGAGAATGAGCTGCTGGGTCTGGACGAAGAATTCGATCTCCCGGATTCCGCCTCGGCCCAGTTTCAGATTGGCGCCGGCGGCATGTGGCCGCTCGTCAGCCTTGTGGACGTGAATCTGGCGCTTGATCGAATGGATGTCTGCGATGGCCGCGAAATCGAGGCTCCGCCGCCAGATGAAGGGGCGCAATTCCTGAAGGAAGCCCTTGGCGGCCGCAGCGTCGCCAGCGACCGCTCGCGCCTTGATGAAGGCGGCGCGTTCCCAGTTCTGGCCGACCGTCTCGTAGTAGATCAGGGCCGCCGGCGCCGCGACCACCGGCGGTGTCGACGACGGGTCCGGCCTCAGTCGCAAGTCGACCCGAAACACATAGCCATCGCCTGTGCGCTCCGAGAGCAACCGGGCGACACCGCCCGCCATCCGGTCGGCGAAGGCCTGAGCTTCCTCCCGGTCTGACAGGGCGGACTGCAGGAGATCGGGCTCTTGGAAGAAGGTGATGTCGATGTCGCTGGAATAGTTCAGTTCGCGCGCGCCGTGTTTGCCCATGGCGAGGCAGAAAAGGCCGGGAATGGGATTTCTGGGATCGGCCTCGGCCAAGAGGCGGCCGCGCTCGCGGGCCTCAGACGCCACCGCGCCGAGCGCCGAACGGACCACCGCATCGGCGAAGTCGGACAGGGCCCGCGTGACTTGATCAAGGTCCCAGACCCCGGACAGGTCACATAGGGCGGTCAGGAGATGCAGCTCTGCCTTGAGAAGCCGCAGCGGCCGGCGGCGCTCGTCCGGGCCGCCCGTAAGGGCGTCGGTTTCGGCCAGAATGCGTGCAAGGCGCTCAAGCGGCTCAGCCTCAAGGATTGACCGCAACCGATCCGGCCACCGGCGACAGATGGAAGCGAGATAGGGTGAGGCCGCGAGGACCGGCGCCAGCGACGGACTAGCAGCAGCCCAGAGATCGCTCCAGTCGTCGATCTCAGCAGCCTCTCCGATCGCCTGACAGGCGGCCTCATGGGCCGCTGCCCGCAGGACAGGACCCGGCGCTCGCAACTGGTCGATCAGGCGCGCGCTCATGCAGGCGGCAACAGCAGAGCCACCCGCAGCCCCGGCCCGTACCCGTCGATCGCGCCAGGCCCCTCGTCCAGTTGGATGCGGCCGCCGTGGGCCTCGGCGACCGCCTGAACGAGCGACAGCCCCAGACCCGACCCAGGCTCCGACCGGCTGTTGTCCAGCCGCACGAACCGCTGCAGCACGCGTTCGCGGTCGTCCTCGGGCACACCGGGGCCAGTGTCGGTGACCGAATATTCAACCTCGCCACTCGACCTGCGACGGGCGCGCAGCATCACGGCGCCACCGGTGGGCGTATACTTGATGGCGTTATCGATGAGATTGGCGAGAGCCTGCGCCAGGAAGGCCCGGTTGCCCCGGATCTCCAGGCCGCGCTCGATCTCCGCGCCAAACTCCAGGCCTTTGTCCTCAGCAGCCGGCTCGTAGAGTTCGGCCATGTCGGCAGCGAGGTCGGCGGCGTCGATCACTGCGGCGTCCGCCAGGTCGGTCGCAGCCTGCAGCCGCGCGATCGCCAGCACGGTGTTGAACGTCTTGAGCAGATCATCGGCGCCCGACAGGGCTTGAGCCAAGGCGTCCTTGGCGTCAACACGCCCCGCCTCCGCATCGATCAGCGCGACCTCGAGCCGGGCGCGCATGCGGGTCAGGGGGGAGCGCAGGTCATGGGCGATCGCATCGCCCGCATGCCGGATTGAGGCCATCGACTGTTCCAGCCGGTCCAGCATGGTGTTCAGGGCGCCGCCGAGTTCATCGAGCTCATCGCCGGTGTTTCTGACGGCAACGCGCTGCTTCAGGTCGCCGCTCTGGACCGCGCTCACGACCCGGGTCAGCCCTCCGATGCTTCGATCGACCTGACGGCTGACGAGCAGGCCTCCGCCCAGTCCCAGCAGGAACACTACCGCCGCTGCGCCCCACAGCGCGATCGACAGCCGGTTGAGATAGGCTTCGGTATCGCCGAGGTCCGATCCGACAAAGAGCAGTTCACCGCCTGTCAGCCGCACCTGAACGCCCATGGCCGCGCGGCGCGTGACGCGGTTTTCGGCGTCTGTCGTCGAGAGGCGAAACGTCTCCCAGTGCTCACCCCCGGAGTAGTCGACGATGGGGCTCTCATTGACGTTGCCAGTCTGGGCCCGGCCGTCCGCGTCCATGAGGAGGAACAGATAGGCGCCGCCCTTGGACGCCCGGTCGATCAGCTCGGCATTGAGCGCCGATACGCCGCGCTCGCGATAGATGGCCGTCATGGCCGAGAGCTCACGCCGGACATCGGCCTGGGCCCGGGTCTCCGCCTCGGTCCGCGAGGCGAAATAGATGAAGAGCAGAAGCGCGCTGGCCGCCGTGGCGAAGAGCGCCAGAAACAGGAGCGTCAGCCTGAACGGCGTGCGCCGAAAGACTGACGGAAGCCTCACGGCGTCACGCTTCGAGGCGGTATCCCGCCCCGCGCACCGTCTGCAGCATCGCCTTGTCGAAGCCCTTGTCGATCTTGGACCGCAGACGGCTGATGTGGACGTCGATCACATTGGTCTGAGGGTCGAAGTGATATTCCCAGACCTTTTCCAGCAGCATGGTCCGCGTCACGGACTGGCCGGCGTGGCGCATCAGGAATTCGAGAAGCTGGAACTCGCGCGGCTGCAGGTCGATGTCCTGGCCGGCGCGCGTGACTTCGCGGCTGATGAGGTTCATTTCCAGGTCGCCGACCTTGAGCACAGTCTGCACCGAGCCCGTCTCACGGCGCCGCGCCAATGCCTCGACCCGCGCGATCAGCTCAGGGAAGGCATACGGCTTGACCAGATAGTCGTCGCCACCGGCCTTCAGGCCCGTGACCCGGTCTTCAACCTCGCCAAGCGCGGACAGGAACAGCACCGGCGTCTGGTCACCCTCGCGACGGAGCGTCTCGACCATGCCTACGCCGTCGAGGCGCGGCATCATCCGGTCGACGACATAGACATCGTATTCGCCCTGGTGGGCCGCTTCGAGCCCATAGGCCCCATCCTGGGCGGTCACGCACTCATGACCGGCCTCGGTCAGGCCGCGCGCCATGACGGCCGAAGCCTCCTGGTCATCCTCGACGATCAGTATGCGCACGACCGATTACCCCCTCTTGGCGATGTGAAACCCTAGCGTCCCTGACCCGAGTCGGCCACCGGGATGTCATCCAGCTCCACAATCCTGAGGTTGGGTTGGCCACGATAGCTGAGGTCCAGAAGAACGCTGGGCCGATCGGCCTGGCGCAGTTCCCCAAGAATGCGGTTCAGGTCGTCGACCGAGCGAATGGGACGGTTGTCCACCCGCGTGATCACCACCCCGGGCTCGAAGCCCAGCCGGGAAACCGCGCTGCGCGGCTGGACGTCCGTCACCACCAGGCCCGACACATTGTCGGAAACGCCGAACAGTCGCCGCGTCTCGCCATCGAGCGGGCGCAGCGTCAGGCCCATCGCCTGGGAGCCGGGGACAGAACCCGCCTCGGGAAACTCGAAGTCCTCGTCCAGAGCATTGAGTGCGGCCAGATCTGTGGCCGAGGGACGCGCGGCGGCCCGGATCGACACGGTCTGCTGACGCCCGTTGCGCAGCACATCAAAGCGGACGGTTTCGCCCACCGAGACCGCGCCGACGCGCCGGGTCAATTCGTTGGCGTCATCGATATCCTGGCCATCGACGGCGACGACGATGTCCCCGAACTCAAGGCCGCCACGCTCGGCCGGACCGCCGGCGTTGACGCTGGTCACCCGGGCGCCATCAACACCGTCAGCCAGGCCCAGGGCTTCGCGCACATCATTGGTGACCGGGCCGATCGAAATGCCGACATAGCCGCGCTGGACCGCCCCGCCGGCAATCAGGGTGCGGGTGACGCGATCGGCGACATCCGCCGGAATGGCGAAGCCGATGCCCACTGAATAGCCGTTCGGCGAATAGATCGCGGAATTGACCCCGATGACCCGACCGTGAATGTCGAAGGTCGGACCGCCCGAGTTGCCCCGGTTAATGGGCGCGTCGATCTGCATGTAGTCGACGTAAGGCGTAGTCGCCTGGTCGATCTGGCGGCCATAGGCCGAGACTACCCCCGCCGTCACCGTGCCACCCAGCCCCAGCGGGTTCCCAATGGCCAGCACCCAGTCGCCGACGCGCGGACGGGCGTCGGTTTCAAAGCGAACGAACGGGAACCCGTCACCCTGCACCCGAATGACGGCGAGGTCTGTTTCAGGATCGGTCCCAACCAGAGTTGCAGTGAGTTCGCGATCATCGTTCAGGCGGACCGTGATTTCTTCGGCGTTCGCGACCACGTGGTTATTGGTGACGATGTAGCCGTCGGCTGAAATGAAGAAGCCGGAGCCCGAGCCGAGCTGTTCGGGAAGATCCTCGTCTTCTCCTTCGGGAGCGGGAATGTCGAACGGCAGGTCGCGGAAACCTGGAATGTCCCTCAACGACTGGGCGTTAACCCGCTGGCGCACATCGATCGAGACCACCGCTGGCGACACGGCGTCGACGATATCAGCGAAGGAGAGAGGTGCGCCGGGCGGCGGGGAAAAGACCGCCTGGCCCTGCGTGCGAACCAGCAGTGAATCCGCCGGAGCCAGGGGCTGGGCCCGAGCACCCGGCCAGTCCAGGACCCCGCCCGCCGTAGCCGCCGCGGCCAGCGCCAGGCCGACCGCCGCACCGGTGATGAATTCCTTGCGCTTGAGCATGCCGTTGTCTCGAACCTCTTGCGTACGCGCCGGTCGTCCCGGCCAGTCGACTATGGAATCTAGGCGTTCGCCTCTGCAATCCCAAGGCCAGCGATAACGGTCCCCGAATACGCCGGATTCTTGACCGCCATCGGGATTTTTGAACTCAGGCGCCGGGCTGGCCCTCCTGCCAGCGCCCTTCGCGCTTGAGAGCATCTGCGACCTCTCGCGGCATGTAGGTCTCATCGTGCTTGGCCAACACTTGGCTAGCCCGGAATTCACCATCGGTCGTAAGGGCGCCCTGCACCACGACACCCTGCCCCTCACGGAAGAGGTCCGGCAGATCGCCTCGATAGACGACGGATGTCACGGCGCTGCCGTCCGTGATCACAAATCTGGTCTCTTCCTGGCCGCTCCGCTCGACAGAACCAGGCTCAACCAGCCCGCCCAGCCTTATGGTGACTCCCGGGTCCACGTTCGCTTCCGCCAGTTGGACCGGCGAATAGAAGTAGGTCACCTGCTCGCGCATCGCCCACAGGGTCAGGCCTACGGCCAGCGCCAGGACTGGAGCGGCAACGGCCAGGAAGGTCAGCCGTCGACGTGCGCGGGGTGATCGGGGGAGAAGGGCCATGAGCCCCGGGTCCTTAGACCATGCCGACGGAGGATTGAAGCATCAGTAGGCTGCCTGATGATCTCTCGCTTCGGTCGCCACAGCGGCCCGACGACGAACCAGCGCTCCTGCCTCGGCCCCGCGCGAAAGGGACAGGAAATCGGCAGCGACCTCCAGCAACGCGAGGGCCCGTTGCTCGTCCTCGGCGTCGCCGTCGTGCAGCGATTGCAGGATCTGTTCGGCGTACTGGTCGGTTCGCTCCGCGGTCATATCCGCGGCCTGCTTCCTCAGGGATTCACATCCCATGGCCATGGCTGCGCTCTTGGCGCCCGCCAGCAGAGACAGCAGAGCGCGCGCTCTGTGCACAGCGTCGCTCTCCGGGTCGGCCGAAAGGTTCGGCGTCATGCGAGACATGCGACCCGCCAACTGAGCGCTACCCAGCGGCAAGGCTCGATCGACCGCGCGCGGTGTCTCGCGCAGCACTGTCTCCAACTGCTCAGTCATCTTGCGTCGGGCCGCCGCGAGCCGCGTTGTCCACGACCCACCTTCGTGGTGGGACGGAAAGGCGATCTCGAACTCCGACAGGATGTCGCTGGCCTCCTGCAACGCGGCCACCGCCGGGCCCACGTCGGCGGTGGCGAACGCCCTGCCAGTCAAGTTCAACCCGTCGGCCCGGACCTCAACGCGTTTCACCAGCGCCTCGCCGATACAGGCCAATTCCGTGCCCTGCACGAACCGCTCGTTCGCATTGTCCGTCACAGCCGACACCAGCCGCAGGATCATTCCCGGCCCGGGCAGCCTGGCCGCCAGCATCTCCATCACCAGCGGACGGCCATCTTCACGCACATCGTCGGCGTCCTTGAAGGCGAGCCTCAGCGCGGCAAGCCGCTCGCGGTCCAGTCGACCGATCCAGTCTCCGATATTGTCTCCCAGGGATCGGGCGATCGGCGCCAAATCCAGGAACGAGGCCAGCCGTTCAACTTGATCATCGTCTTGGAGGCGAAGGGCCGCGGGCTCCATGCCCCGCGCAACCGAGGCCGCGTCGGCGCACAATCCGTCGGCCAGTTTCGGCGCCAGATCCCTGATGCCGCCTGCATGGGCCAGATCCAGGACCTGCCTCACAGGCGCCGGACGCCTCTCCGCGAGGGCGCGCCATAACGCTCGCAATGTCTGTCCAGACGTGTTCGGCGCAATGGGACTGAATACGGCGGCGATCGCCCTGCGCTCGGCAAGCACATCCTGGACAATGCCGAGAGTGAGCGCTGCTGCTGCGCCGCCGACATAGGTCATTTCGACACTGAGGGCGCTCAGAACGCGTTCCGGTGCGGCCTCGAGCACCGTGACAAGCGCCCTACGCTTTGGTTCCGACAGGTGCGCCATGCAACGCGATCCGCTTCGGACACACGTCGTCCGACCACTGAACCTCCCCCAATAGGGTTAAGGAAAGGCTTTCCATGAAATCCGGATGTTAGGTCTCAGCCATCGGCAGATCGAGGATCACAGACAATCCGCCCAGGTCCGATGATCCCAGGGTGATCCGGCCCGAATAGGACTTCACCAACTCATCCACGATCGACAGGCCTAGGCCGGTCCCCGGCGCCTCCTCATCCAGCCGGGCGCCGCGCTTCAGGACAGCGTCTCTCTGATCTACCGGAAGCCCTGGCCCGTCATCGTCAACCGTCAGCTGAAGCCGCCCAACGCCGGAGACGGCCGCCGTCACCCGAACCTTGCCGCGACACCATTTGCAGGCGTTTTCCAGCAGATTGCCCAGCATCTCCTGCAAGTCCTGCCGCTCTCCCCGGAATGAGAGTTCATCGGGTGCTCGCCAGTCGATCTCGACCGGCTTGGACTGGAAGACGCGTTCCAGCAGGCTCGCCAGCTCGTCCACAACCTCCGCTACCGAGGTGCTTTGGCCGGCGTGCTGGGCACGAGCCGCGGCGCGAGCGCGCTGGAGATGGTGGTCGACCTGCGCCTTCATCAGGGCGGCCTGGCGACGCACGGTCTCGGCCAGCAGCCCATCTCCTGAGCCCGCCTCCGCCAGCATGACGGCCAGCGGTGTCTTGAGTGCATGAGCGAGGTTTCCGACATGGGTTCGCTGTCGCTCAACGACTTCCTGGTTGTGATCGAGGAGCGCATTCAGTTCCTGCGCCAGTGGCGCGATCTCGCGCGGGTAAGCGCCGGCCAGTCGCTGCTGGCGACCACGCCTGACATCGGCCAGCGCCGCGCCCAGATCATAGAGCGGCCGAAGACCGACACGCACCTGGATCAGCACCGCTGCGATCAGACCGGCCCCGAGAAGTCCCAATGCGGTCCAGGTCAGGGCGGCGAAATTAGATGCATCCTGATCGATCTCGCTGCGATCCAAGGCTGTCAGGAAAATCACGGGAGCCTCCCGATTTGGGAGTGTGCGAGCAATCGCCAGCACCCGCAGGGGCTGACTGTCGGGACCGATCGCATCGTAGAAATAGGGCTCGCCAGGCTGAGCCAGGACCTCGCCGGCGCCGGCCGTCGGGGCCGGCAACGCATAGTCGAAGAGCGATTCCGACCGCGTCAGCGAACGAAATCCATCCACCTCATCCGGCTCCACCACCGACCAGTATTTTCCGGAGTAGGCCCTTAGCGTTCGCGCGTCCTGGACCGGCGGCGTCATGACCACCCCTGCCTGCACGTTGGTGGTCGCCGCGACCTCACGATCGGTCGCTTCCAGAACGGACTGGAGCCGGCGCAAGGCCGAGTCTCGAAACGCGGTCGTCAGCAGCACGCCCGTCAGGATCAGAGCCAAAAGGCTCCACCCGGCCGCCAGCCAGATCAGCCGCCCGGTCAGGGAGCCTCGTGTCTCCACGGCCGGCCCGCCGACCGGCGCTTCGGTCATGCCGCGGTCTCGCCTTCCAGCGGGATCAGGCGGTAGCCCAGGCCACGGACGGTCTCGATCCGGTCAGACCCGATCTTCTTTCTCACCCGTCCGACAAACACCTCAATGGTGTTCGAATCCCGGTCGAAGTCCTGATCGTACAGGTGCTCCACCAGTTCGGTCCGGCTGATGACCCGACCCTGATGCATCATGAGATAATGCAGCAGCCGGTATTCCAGCGAGGTCAGGCGAATCGGTTCGCCATTGACGCTGGCGCGGGCCGCACGAGGATCCAGCCTCAGGTCGCCGCAGGCCAGGGTCGCCGTCGCATGCCCGGCGGAGCGGCGCAGCAATGCGCGCAGCCGCGCGAGCAATTCCTCGGTGTGGAAAGGCTTGGTCAGATAGTCATCGGCGCCGGCGTCGAAGCCGGCCACCTTGTCCGACCAGGACCCGCGCGCCGTCAGGATCAGCACCGGGGTGCTGCGCCCCTCCCGCCGCCAGCGCTCCAGCACGGAAACGCCATCGATCTTGGGCAGACCCAGGTCGAGTATCACCGCATCATAGGGTTCGGTGTCGCCCAGGAAGTGCGCCTCTTCCCCATCGGGGGCGTGATCGACCGCATAGCCGGCGTCGGCAAGCGCCGCCTTCAACTGACGCGACAGATCAGGATCGTCCTCGACCAGCAGAATGCGCATGGATTAATCTTCTCCGATGACCGCGCCGGTGCGCTGGTCGACATAGATGTTGCCGATTCGGCCCCCGGGATATTCCCAGATCACGACATAGATTGCGCGGCCCCCACGTGTCGTTGCCTGGGCGTCGAGCATGGAGCCCTGGCGCGTGGCCCGCAGGCGGCGCACGACTTCGCTCAGACTGACGCGTTGGCCGTCATCGCCCCGCTGCTGCGCGACGCGAGTGGCCTCGGGCGGCCGAACCTGTGCCTCGGTTCCGGCGTGAGCCGCCACCGGGACGGCCAGAGCCGCCAGGGCGGCGAGGATGACAACGCTGCGCTTCATGACGGTCCGAAGCTATGGGCGGAGCCCTGAACGGGGACTGAACAGCCAGTTTACGGATTGCTCGGGAGTTGAGCCAAGCTCAACGCGCGCCGGGCGAGTAGGGCCGATCGGCTCGCCAGGTCTGGGCGAATGCTTCCAGTTCCGCGTCTGCCTTCTGCGGCAAGGTCACGACCAAACGCGCCAGCAGGTCCCCGCGCCTGCCGGTCCGCGCGTCGAAAGCGCCGCGCCCCTTCAGTCTCAGGACCTGGCCAGAGTTTGAGCCCTTAGCGACCGTCAGATTGACCTGTCCGTCGGGCGTCTGGACCGCAACCTTCCCGCCGAGCACCGCATCCGGGACGGAAACCGGCACATCCATATGCAGGTCCGCTCCTTCACGGCGATAGACGGGATGCGGCGCCACGATGATCTCGATCAGAGCGTCGCCCGCGGCCGCGCCCTGGCGACCAGGCGCACCCTGCCCTTTGAGTCTCAGCGTTTGTCCATCTGCGGCGCCTTTCGGAATGGCGACGTCCAGTGTCCGACCGTCCGAGAAGGCGATGCGGCGATTGCCGCCGGTAATCGACTCCTCAAGCGAAATCTCCATCCGCGCCCGGATGTCCTGGCCACGAGACGGACCGCGCTGACGGCCACCCAGGCCGCCGAATATGTCAAAGATGTCATCAAGGTCCGCGCCTTCGAAGCGGCCCGAATAGCCGCCGCCCTGCCCGCCGCCCGCGCCCCGACCGCCGCCGAAGCCACGGAATTGCTCGCGGCCGTCGGCGTCGATTTCGCCGCGGTCGAACTTGGCGCGCTTCTCGGCATCGCCCAGCAGGTCGAACGCCGAACTCACACGCTTGAAACGTTCCTCGGCTGCCTTGTCCCCGGGGTTCCGGTCCGGATGCAGTTCCTTGGCGAGCTTGTGGAAGGCCTTGCGGATGTCCGCCTGGCTCGCTGTGCGGGCTACGCCCAATTCCTGATAAGGATCGCCCGCCACGCGCCGGAACCCTCTGATCCGCTCTGATACAAGACCGGCTGAGTTAGACCTTTCGTGGCGGTTCGCAAGAGCCGGTCACAGTACGATCTCGGCGGGCTCACCCCATCCATAGGTGGCGGACCCCTGACGAACACGAACGCTGGCCGTTGCGGGCATCCCCCCTGGAAACGCTTCAAGCTGCTGTTCCGCTGTCCACGTGTAGCTCGGTGCGGAGACCTCGAAGGAGGCTCGCACTTCGCTGTCCGAGACAATGTCCACCAGATAGATCTCCGCCTCTTCGTTCAACGGCGGCTCGCGGTCCCAGCCGTCGCCGTCGGTGCGCGCACGCCGAAACCAGCTGATTGCGACCGCGCCATCCGAATGGACGCCCGCCTTGAGATGCGCAGGCGCCCAGTGCCGCAGAGCCAGGCCCCGATGGATCGCGACAGTTTCTTCGCCAGGCGGAGCCAAAGCTGGCCCGCCTGTCGCCGCCGTTCTCCAGACCAGGGGCGCATCCCGCTCCTGCGGCTCCAGACGCATTGCGACCACCGCATCGTCGAGGACCACCACCCAGGCTCCCGCCGGAGCGCCGGCAGCCGCGCGACGCTCCGTACCGCCCTGTCCGCGCAGCAACCCGCACAGCCGCCAGACACCGTCCGCGACGACGGTGGCGTCGCGGAAGTGGATCACCTCCACCGGCTCGCTTCCAACGGCCACGGCGACGGCATTGCTCCCCGCCAGCACCGCTCCAGCGCTCCTTGACTGGAGCTCCCCGCCCTCCAGTCGCACGATCATATTTGCCGCCTCGTCCCACCTGTCGCACGGACCAGCCGGCAGCGGCTCGCACAGGATCCCTGCCGTCGCACACCGTGTGACCCGCCCTCGCAGCTTCAGGTCATCGATCGTCCGCCCCGCGTGAATATCGAGTGGCCGCCAGGGTCTCGCCGCCGCCGCGATCATGGGCGCATCGTCCTCGGCTCGTCCCCCTCCCGGCAGATCCAGGACCAGAAACCAGGGGGGCGCGACGGATGGGACCACAGGTCCTGGCCGCCATGTCTCGCTTCCATCTTCAATTTCCCGAGCTCCGGCGACCGGCTCCAGCAGGGCGGCGGCCTCCTCGCCCAGATCGATACCGATGATCCGCATCGTCCGTGCATCCTCCGGAAGGGTGACGAGATCGCCGGCCTCGATCCGCAGCGCCGCGATCGGTGAAAGCGCGACGGTCACGCGTTCGGCCGCCGCACCGCTCCTGCCCAGCAGGCCGAACGCCGTGGCTTTGGCCCGCGCCTCGTCCAGGACCAGCGGCATGTCCATGACCTCGACGCCCCCGGTTCCTTCACCCGACCGCCTCACGACAACAGCGCCCGTTGCATAGTCCGCCGCCCCGTCGATGAAGCGCAGTCTTAGCGACCCCAGCGGGTCGCCCAGGACACGCGACATCGAGGTCGCGCTTGTTTCGACCGGCATGGCCATGGCGTCATCGTCCAGCGCAAGCACAGGTCTTCGCGCCAGCAGAGCGACCCGACGGCCACGCTCCGCCACGTCCAGTCCAAACGCCGCCGCCAGGGGCAGAAGCGCCTCGGCCCCTGTCATGGGCCGATCGACAATATAGCCGTCGGCGACGCCTTCGACGCCGGAGATGTCCAGCTCGTCCTCGGATAGGCCGGCCCAGCGGGCGACCGCCTGAATCAGGTCTGCCGCCTCGCCGGTGAGGCGGCCATTCAGCCAGTGACCTGTCCACCAGTTCGCGCCGTCGGACCAGATTTCGCGCCGCGCCGGAAAGTCCGGGAAGGGCCGCGCGTCCCAGCACCACGCATCCATAGCCTCCAGCATGCGGCCGTCATAGGCGGTCGCCGCCGGGTTCGCGGCTTCGCTGTCGAAGGCTGACAGGGTCGCCTCGATCGCCCGTCGCTGGACCAGATCGTCCCGCGCGCCGGACGAAAAGGGAGGCGCTGCGCTCTCGTTGCTCTTGGGGTCGATGAACAGGTTCGGAGCGTTGCCGCCCCGATCGACCGCACCACATCCGAACTCGATCAGCCGCACCGGCTTCATTCCGGCCGCCCAATCGGTCGAGGTCATCGCGCGCTCGCCTCCGATCCGGTGGTGGTGCGTATGGCTCCACCAAGCCAGTATGTCCTTGGGCCGATAGACCCACGGCTCGTCATGTGTCCCGTCTGTGATGGGGATCCGGTCCTGCGCTAGTCGCCCCGCCTCGTCAGCATAGAACCAGTCGTACGCCTCGCCTCCCTGCACCCGGTCGGCCAAGTAGTCCGGATCGGAGGCGCTGATCCAGCCAGCCAGGCGATCCAGGTGATCCTCACCGTCGCGCCAGTCCGTCAGCGGCGGATACCAGTCGATCCCGACACAGCTGATCGCCGGATCCGCCCACAGCGGATCCAGATGGTATACATGCCCGCCTGGGTCGTCAGCGTGTTGCACGCGCGACCATTCGCTCCAGTCCGCCGCATAGGTGATCAGGGCCGACGGCCCCAGGATCTCCCGGCAGTCCTGGGCCAGCGTCTTCAGTGCGTCGACCGCCGGATAGCCGACGCCGTCCCGAACCGTCGTCAGGCCACGCAGCTCCGATCCGATCAACAGGCCGTCAGCACCGCTGATCCGCGCCAGCCATGCATAGTGCAGCACCATCCGGCGCCACGACCATTCGTCCGGCCCGGCGTAGGCGACATGCCCGTTCACCTCGGCGAAGTCCTCCGCAGCAGCCACGCCGAAGAAGGCTCCGGTCTGCGCCCCGGCTTCACTCGTCCCGTCGACCGTATCCGGCCGGCCCTGCGCTGGATGGCAGGTGATGCGCCCCCGCCAGGGGAAGGCCGGTTGCTCGGTCTGCCCGTAGGGGTCCGGTTGGCCGTTCCCGCCGACGATGTCCATCATCAGGAACGGCGCCAACGTCACCTCGAGCCCGCGCCGTTTGAGTTCCTTGATGGCCGCGATGACCGAGGCGTCCGACGGCGTGCCGCCATAGGCCGGTGCTCCATCGATCTGCGAGACCACCTCCGCCTCGCCGCGCCCGACACCTGCCACGCTCCACTCGGTCCCCAGGATCATCTTGTCCGCCTGGTCGACCCGGGGCCTCACCGAGCAGACGCCGCACCTCAGGTCGTCGCCGAACCAGCTCACCACCAGCGTCACCCGCTTCAGATTCGGCAACTGCGCCTGCAGCTGGTCGAGCGACACCATCAGGTCGGCCCGGCCGTCGCGGTTGTTGAGGTTTTCACCCTGCGCGCCGAACAGGCCCTCCCGCCTCAGGACAGGCGTGGTCGAATAGACGAACTCAAGCTGGTGATCTGGGCCGCCGTCTTCGTCGTCGCCCTGATCGCCTGGCTGGCCGCCGGCCTTTCATTGATCTTCTGCCTGATCGCCGCCTTCTGGATCGGCAGCGCCCTGACCCGCGGCCCGGCGTTCGAACGCATCCAGGACGCCTTCCAGGGCCGCCGTCCGGCCGGATCATGATCCACCCCTTCAAGCCCGCAAGGAACCCCATGGCCCGACTGATCTACGGCATGAACACCTCGCTCGACGGCTTTGTCGACCATGACCGGTTCGGCCCCGACGCCGGCCTGTTCCAGCATTTCATCGACCACATGGCGTCGGTCAGCGCCTCGCTCTACGGCCGCCGCCTCTATGAGATCATGAGCTACTGGCAGGACGACCAGCCGGGCTGGACCGAGGCCGAGCACGCCTATGCCGAAGCCTGGCGCGCGACGCCGAAATGGGTGGTCTCGACCACCCTCACCTCCGTCGGTCCCAATGCGACCCTGCTCAAAGGCGACCTCGCCACCGCGGTCCGGGGCCTCAAGGACAGCCTCGACGGCGAGATCGAGGTCGCCGGCCCCATGCTGGCCTCCAGCCTCATGCCGATGGACCTGATCGACGAGTATCAGCTCTATGTTCACCCGGTCGCCCTGGGTAAGGGCGCGCCCTTCTTCGCCGTCACGCCGCCACCTCTGAAACTGGCCGGCTTCGAACAGCTCGGCGAGCAGGCCGTTCGCCTGCGCTACGTCCCCGCCTGATCTGGTCCGAGCGCCACGCCCTTGACAGTCCGTTCGCTCGCCTCAATACTTAAGTGAATGCTACAGTATCAACCCGAGCCCCTCGACCTCGCCTTCCAGGCCCTGTCCGACCCGGCGCGCCGCGCCATGGTCGAGCAGCTCAGCCTGGGCTCGGCGACCGTCAGCCAGCTGGCCAAGCCCCTGCCCATGACCCTCTCGGCCGTGGTCCAGCATCTCAAGATCCTTGAGGCCTCGGGTCTGGTGAAAAGCGAGAAAACCGGCCGTGTCCGCACCTGCACCCTTCAGGTCCAGGCCATGACCCAGGTCGAGCGCTGGATCGCCGAACGCCGCCGCTACTGGGAGCAGCAGTACGACCAGCTCGAGGCCTTCCTGGCCGAGACCGCCCCCGAGGAACCGCAATGAGCCTGACCAACGCCACCTTCGTCATCGAGCGCATGCTGAACGCATCGCCCGAGCGGGTCTTCGCCGCCTACACCACGCTTGAGGCCAAGATGGCCTGGTTCAAGGCGCCCGCCGACATCGTCACCCTGAACCGCGATTTCGACTTCCGCGTCGGCGGGACCGAGCGCTTCCACGCCCGCTGGCCCAGCGGCATGACCAGCGACTTCCGCGCCGTCTATCACGACATCGTCCCCAACGAGCGGATCATCCTGGTCTACGACCTGTTCCACAACGACGAGAAGCTGTCGGTCTCGCTCCAGACCATCGAACTCATCGCCGACGGTCCGCGCACCCGCCTGCTTCACACCGAACAGGGCTCCTACTTCTCCGGCGGCATCGAGGCCGTGCAGGGCCGCGAGCACGGCACCGGCTGGCATGTCGACAACCTCGTGGCCGTCATCGAGGGCCGCGAACCGAAAGCTTTCCAATGACCCTCGAACTCTTCGCCCACCCCTTCTCGTCCTATTGCCAGAAGGCGCTGATCGCCCTCTACGAGAACGACATCCCCTTCACCTACCGGATGATGGAGGACCCCGGCGTCGGCGAGGAGTTCGCCGGCCTCTGGCCCATCAAACGCTTCCCGCTGCTGCGTGACGGCGACCGCGTGATCCTCGAGACCACCACCATCATCGACTATCTGCACAGCCATCATCCGGGGCCGGTCAGGCTGATCCCCGACGACCCCGATCTGGTCATAGAGGCGCGGATGCTGGACCGCATCTTCGACAACTACGTCATGACCTCGCAGGGCAAGTTCGTCTACGACAGCCTGCGCGCGCCGCAGGACCGCGATCCCTACGGCGTGGCCGAGGCCGGCCAGACGCTGGACACCATCTACGCCTGGCTCGACCAGCGCCTCGAAGGCCGCACCTGGGCCGTCGGCGACGTCTTCAGCCTGGCCGACTGCGCCGCCGCCCCGTCGCTCTTCTACGCCGACTGGACCCACCGCATCCCCGAGCGGTTCCAGCACCTGCACGCCTATCGCGCCCGCCTCCTCGAGCGCCCCTCCTTCGCCCGCGCCGTCGACGAAGCCCGCCCCTACCGCCACTACTTCCCCCTGGGCGCGCCGGATCGGGACTAGCCGGAACGAGGGTACCGTGCCCGGAAGGTCGGCTCCGTGCGCCTTTCGTCACCCGCCGAAGCCGCAGGCCCGACGGATGGCCATCTGGACCGGCGAAGGCGGCAAGCCGGGATCGAATTCCCCGACCGGCAGGAGCGGCGGCTGGGCCATGAAGCGCGGCCTGGAGCCCCGATGGGCTTGCGCCGCGTGCACCACGAACGGGTGACACAGGAACACCGTGCCGGCTGGTCCGCAGGCCAGCTCCACCGCGCAGTCCCCGCTCGACGAAAACCCGTCGGCTGCGAGCGTCCGAAGCGATGCTCCCTCCTTCCCGAACGGAGCCAGTTGGCGGGCGATGACCGCATGTGATCCCTTCCGTATCCGGGTCGGCGCGTCCTCCTCGCCGACGTCGGACAGCAGAAACAGCATCAACAACGCCCGCCCGCGGCTCGTGACATTGGCCTTCCAGTCCATGAAGTCCGGACTGTCCCCGAAGCTCACGTCGATGTGCCATCCATCGTCGCCGGCTGAGCGGTCCGACGGAAACCGGATCGGGATGGTCCCAAGGCCGGTCGGCGCAATCCATCGACCCTCCCCGACCAACTGATCGTAGGCGCGTCTCAGGCGTGGCGCATTGGCCGCCTCAACGAAGGGCGCGCTGGCCTTGAACGGAACGCGAATGACCGGCTCCGTCCAGCTACTGGGCTCGTCAGGCAACAGGCCGATGTCGCGCCACAGTTCGTCCCTGCAGACGGCCGCGAGCCCGGGGCTGAAGGCGGCCTCCAGCTTCAGGAATCCGTCTTCGATAAAGGTTTCGATCTGACCCTCGGTCAGATCCAGTGTCTCGGTGTCAGGCATGCATGTGTCCCTTGGCCCTCGCGCCGGGCGGGGCCGGATTGATCTGAACGACGCATGGCTGCGCCGGCGCGTGAAGCGGCTCAGATCAGCGGGAAACGGGACGACATCATGATCGTCGACGATCATGCCGCAGGCTCTCAGCCCCTGCAATCGAGTTGTTGGGCTGCGCCTACCGACTGGGAGACAAGCCAACTCCTATTGCGAGTGTGGCTTGCAGATTGCCTGCGCTCCACACACTCTAGCCCGTCGTCACCACTGGGGAGCAGGAGCCGCCACCGGGCCGCCGCATGATCGATCAGATCCAGACCGCGCTGACCTCGCCTGACCTGGCACTGGCGCAAGACCTGGCCCTGCAGGTCGCGGCGGCGCTGGTGGTATTCAGCGGCATCAACGTCTACCTCGCCTCGATCATTCTCGCCGACGAGCGCGACGCCCAGGGTGTCGCCTGGGCGTGCCCTGGCACATCGGCGGCTATTTGCGGAACCTGTCCTACGCCTTCGATCCCGCCGTCTATGCCGCCGCCGCCCGATCACGCCGCCCGGTCATCATGGCGTTGCGGCTCAGCCACCTGCTGATGGGCCTGCTCGTGCTGGGTGGCATTGCCTGGCTGGTAAGCTCGGGCGTGTTGGGTCCGTCCGACGCCGCTTTGTCTTGAGCCAGGCTCATCACTCATCGCAGGATTGGACCATGCTGCGGACGTTCGCCGAGGGAGCCTATGGTTACGCTTGATCTGCGCTCGAGAGGGCTGGCGATCTGCGTCGCCGGTGTCGCCGGGTTCGTGGATGTCGTGGGCTTTCTTTCGACCGGCGGGTTCTTCGTCTCCTTCATGAGCGGCAACACGACCCGGCTGGGCATCGGCGTGGCGGCACAGTCCTTCGCGGGCTTGATCGCCGCAGGCCTAACCCTGTCCTTCGTCTTCGGCGTCGTGGCCGGCGCAAGTCTGGGTCGGATTGCCAAGGGCTACAGGGAGCCGGCAATCCTGACGCTCGTCACGGTGCTTTTGTCCGCGTCGCTCGCAGCGCACGGGCTGGATTATCGCCTCACGGCCATCGTTGCTCTTGCCTTGGCGATGGGCGCGCAGAACACGGTCTTTTCCGAAGACGGAGACGTCCGCGTCGGCCTCACCTACATGACCGGCACGCTGGTAAAGCTTGGCAAACGCATCACCGCCGCGCTCTGGGGCGGCCCGGTCTTCGGCTGGGTCTGGTATCTCGCTCTCTGGCTGGGCCTGTGCGGCGGTGCCGTCGTGGGTGGCCTCAGCTACGGGCGGTTCGGATCGGCCGCCCTGGTCATCCCGGTCGTCGTCATGCTGGCCATGGCCGCCGTCGCCTTCGTCCGCGTCGTCAGGGCCGGACGACCAGCGTAGCGACCGCGATCAGTCACCCTGACGCGGCGCTGAGCCTCGCCCCCGGCAGCATCGGAAACGTCACCAGAGACACCTCCCAAAGCTCGGCCCGCGTCAGCACCCGCAGCGCCCCATCCCGTCGCGCCGCCGCCGCCCGAAAACCGATCGACAACCCATCCAGCGCCCCGGCCCGGACCAACGCCTGGGCGAACCGCGCCGCCGCCGACCAGTCCATGATCCGTCCACGGACGAACAGCCCGCGCTCGTCCTCGACCAGCCGGTCCCACACGCCCACCGGCTCCCCGTCATGCTGGTGCAGCATCTTCACGCCGCCCGCCTCCAGGCTCCCGGCGAAACACCCTCTCACCGTCACGTCCCGGTTCAGGTCCGCCACGTTCCACAGCGAGGCGTAGCCCTCGATCGCGACCTCACCCACCGCCGCCCTCCAGCCGCCGCTCGATCCGCTCCACGGCCTGTCGCGTCGCGGCCGTCTGTTCCTCCGGCCGCGCCAGCCGTTCGGCGACCGAGCCCTGCCCCTCGACCCGGCTCTCCAGCACCGCGATCCGCGCCGAGGCGCCGCCCGCCCACAACAGGGCCGCCGCCGCCTGCACCACCACCGCCACCAGAACGGCGGCGGGGATGCGCGCCTTCACCGCCTCGCTCATCCCGCCAGCCCCGCCATCCGTCGCCGCTCATCCGGCGTCAGGAAGATTGCCGCCTCCAGCCGCGCCCAAAGCGCCTCCCGCTCCCCCGACAGGGCCGGCACGGCGTCCAGGTCTGCCCGCACCTCCACCGCCTCAAAGCGCGGCTTCAGCCAGGCCGTCATCGCCCCCGCCGCCTTGGCGACCAGCGGCGTGATCGTCTGCCGCCAGAAGGCCGCCTGGGCCTCCTTGAAGTTCTGATAGGTGTTGTCGCCGGGGATCCCCAGCAGCTGCGGCGGAACCCCGAACGCCAGCGCGATCTCGCGCGCGGCGGCGTGCTTGCCCTCGATATAATCCAGGTCCCTCGGCGTCAGCGACATTGGCCGCCAGTCCAGCCCGCCTTCCAGCACCATCGGCCGCCCCGCATTGGCCGCCCCGGTGTAGGCGTCCTCCAGCTGCGTCTTGAGCTGGTTGAACTGGACCTCGCCCAGATTGCCGCCCGAATAGACCAGCGCCCCTGACGGTCGCGCCGCATTGTCCAGCAGCGCCTTGTTCCATCCGCCCGAGGCCGTGTGGATGTCGATCGCATAGGCGGCGGCTTCGAGCGGCGAGGCGCCGTACCAGTCGTCCACCGGGCTGAAGAGCTTGAGATGCAGCACCGGCGAGAACCCATCCGCCTCGCGCATCAGCCGCCGCGTCCGCATCCCCACCGAATAGTCATAGGCCGCCGGCCAGCCGCTCGCGCCCGGCACGACCTGCACCCGGTCCGGCCTCAGCGCATAGAACTCCTCCGCCTCGCCTGCCGCCTCGACATAGGCGTTGCCCGCCGTCTGCAGGTGCCCATAGACCTGCTCCATCAGCTCGGCGCCCGACTGTTCAGGATTGGGCGCCTTCAGCCGCTGGAACAGCGGATGGTCGTCTCTTCGCTCGCCGGCCTCCAGCACCATGAACGGCACGCTCGCCGCCGCCTCGGCGATCATCCGGATGCAGCGATAGGCCACCGGGTTCTGTTGAAAGCCCAGCCGCGCCAAGCTCGCATAGTCCCGCGAACTCCACACCGGCCGCCCCGCCTGCGACAGGGCGATCAGGGGGCCTGCCGCGCTCTGCTTGGTCTCGGGCGCAGGGTCTCGCCGCCGGCCAAAGGGCCGTCGCCAGTCGATCATCACAGTCTCCGGGGGTTCGCCTCAGGCCCAGCTGTCGAGCCAGCCCTCAATCTATCCGACCAGCGTCACTGGCGGAAAACCTGCGATCGAATTCCGGAAAGTCGCGTCCCGTCAGAGTCTTGCCCGTCCGAAAGTGGGCGCCTGGCCGCGCCCGCGCCCGTTTCTAGGCCGCGACCTCTTCCGCCGCTTCCCCATGACGGCGGCCCAGCCAGGTCGCCACCGCCCGCGCAAGGTCGGCCACGTTGATCGGCTTGCCGACGTGGGCGTCCATCCCGGCTTCCAAGCATTTCTTGACCTGCTCGCCCTGCACGTTGGCCGTCAGGGCGATGATCGGCAGGCCTGCGACGTCGCCGTCCAGCGCCCGGATCCGGCGGGTGGCCTCCAGCCCGTCCATGACCGGCATGTGCATGTCCATCAGCACCAGGTCGTAGAAGCCGGTCGCGGCCGCCTCGACCGCCTCGGCGCCGTCCGCCACCGCATCGGCCCGCGCGCCCAGCTGCGTCAGGATCGCGCTCACCAGTTCGCGGTTCGCCGCCGCGTCGTCCGCAATCAGGATACGCGCGCTGCGCTCCGGCATGGCCGCATCGGCCTCGTGCGCCGGACCCTCTGCGTCCGTCACCGCCACCGGGACCTCGAACCAGAAGGTCGAGCCTTCGCCCGGTGCGCTGTGCGCCCCGATCTCGCCGCCCATCGCCTCGATCAGCCGCTTGCAGATCGCCAGCCCCAGGCCCGTGCCGCCGAAGTTGCGCGTGGTCGACTGATCCGCCTGGGTGAACCGCTCGAACAGGCTTTCCAGCTTCTGCGGCTCCACCCCGATGCCGGTGTCCGACACCTCGACCCGCAGCCGCCAGTCGCCCGCCTCGCCCGTACGGCCGCCGACCTTCAGGGTCACCGCTCCGTCCGAGGTGAACTTCATCGCATTGGACAGGAAGTTCAGCGTCACCTGTCTCAACCGCCCGACGTCGCCCATCAGGGCCCGCGGCGCCGCCTCGTCTACCTCGACCTTCAGGTCCAGCCCCTTGGCCGCGCGCTGCGCCTCCATCAGGTCCGCCGCCCCGTGCGCCAGGTCGAACGGGTGGAACGGCTCCGGATCCATCTCCAGCGCCTCGGCCTCCAGCTTGGAATAGTCGAGGATGTCGTTGATCACGCTCAGAAGGGCTTCCGACCCCGTCGCGATCCGTTCGACGTGGCGCCGGTCATCAGCCAGCAGGTTCGGGCTGTCCCTCAACAGGCCCGCGAACCCGACCACGCTGGTCAGCGGCGTGCGCAGCTCATGGCTCATATTGGCCAGGAATTCCGACTTGGCCTGGGCCGCCGCCTCGGCGCGGTCGCGCGCCTCGCGCAGCTCGGCCTCCAGCCGCCGCGTCTCGGTCACGTCGCGCGCCACGTCCTGGATCTCCAGCACCTGGCCCTCGGCGTCGCGCACGATCCGCGTGCGCGTCTCATAGTGGCGGACCTCGCCGCTCTTGACGAAGGCGCGGTACTTCTGGGTCGTCGCATCCTTGTCGGGGTTGTCCCGGATGAACTCGGCCAGCTTGGCCACCACGCCCGCGCAGTCCTCCGGGTGCAGCAGACGGTTCACGGTCGTGCCGACCATCTCCTCGGGCTTGATGCCGGTGATCCGCTCCAGCGACGGCGACGCATAGGTCACCATCGTGTCGTAGGTGTAGCTG
>JAEYWU010000073.1 GCA_023428785.1 Pseudomonadota bacterium | reverse complement strand
GCCCCGGGCCTTGAACCGCGCTTTCAGCGCCGCCGCCCGTTCCTGGTGCGCCACCCGCAGCTCCGGATGCGTCTTGAGGTGCCGCACCGAGGCCAGCGCCCCCGCCGTCAGGGCCGGCGGCAGGCTGGTGGTGAAGATGAAGCCCGAGGCCCACGACCGGATAGCGTCACAGACCGCGGCGTCCGCGGCGATATAGCCGCCCATCACGCCGATGGCCTTGCCCAGCGTGCATTCGATGATGTCGATCTGGTCCAGAACGCCGTCGCGCTCGGCGATGCCCGCGCCGGTCTCGCCGTAGAGGCCCACCGCATGGACCTCGTCCAGATAGGTCATGGCGCCGTACGTCCTGGCCAGCGCGATGGTGCCCTTCAGGTCAGCGATGTCGCCGTCCATGGAATAGACGCTCTCGAAGGCGATCAGCTTGGGCGCATCGGCCGGGGCCGCGGCCAGCAGACCTTCCAGATGCTCCAGGTCGTTGTGACGGAACACATGCCGCTCACAGCCGCCCTGGCGGATGCCCGCGATCATCGAGGCGTGGTTCAGCGCATCCGAAAAAATGATCAGGTCCGGCAGGATCTTCTGCAGGGTCGACAGAGTCGCCTCGTTGCCCACATAGCCCGAGGTGAACAGCAGCGCGGCTTCCTTGCCGTGCCAGTCAGCCAGTTCGCGCTCCAGATCGACGTGATAGCGCGTGGTGCCCGAGATGTTACGCGTGCCGCCGGCGCCCGCCCCGGCCTCATCGACCGCCGCCTTCATGGCGTCCAGTACCACCGGATGCTGGCCCATGCCGAGGTAGTCGTTCGAGCACCAGACCACGACATCCTGCTCTGACCCGTCCTCGCGCCGACGCACCGCGCGCGGGAACTGCCCACGCTGCCGCTTCAGGTCGGCGAAGACGCGATAACGTCCCTCGCCCTTGACCTGCTCAATGGCGGTTTCAAATGCGGATCGGTAGTCGAACAAGCCCGTGTGACTCGCTGGTTCCAGAATTGGCCGGGGTAATGCGCCCGACGCGTCCAAATGTCCATTAAGCCGGGCTGGAAATCCAGCACACGACCTTAATTGATAACGGTTCTCACGATCGCGTCCGGTCATGCGCCACGATGCGCCGCACGCCCGGTATGCGCCTTGATCGAGGTCAAGCCTTCGGCAGATCGTCCAGCTTGCCGCGCAGCATCTGCAAGATCGCCGAGAAGTCCCGGCCGCCGTAGCCCAGTCCGTTGAACATCTGGAAAAGGGCCTCGGTCTGCGCCCCCAGCGGCGTAGTCGCCCCCGCCTTGGCCGCCGCGTCCTGTGCCAGCTTCAGGTCCTTGAGCATCATGGCGGTCGCGAAACCGCCGTCATAGTTCCGGTTCGACGGGGCGGTCGGCACCGGTCCAGGCCACGGGTAATAGGTCGTCACCGACCAGCTCTGACCCGACGACTTGGCCATGATCTCGAACAGCTTCTCGGGCTCCAGACCCAGCTTCTCGGCCAGCGCCACGCCCTCGCAGGTCGCCAGCATGGTGATGCCGAGCACCATGTTGTTGCAGATCTTGGCCGCCTGCCCCGCGCCATGGTCGCCGGCGCGGAACGTCGCGCGGCTCATGGGCTCGAGCGCCGCCTCGATTCGCCCGAATTCCGGTTCGTCGCACCCGACCATGAAGGCCAGGGTCCCGGCGTCCGCCGCCATCGTCCCGCCTGACACCGGCGCATCGGCGAAGACATAGCCCGCTTCCCGGGCCAGACCCGCAACCTTGCGGGCCGTGTCCACGTCGATGGTTGAGCAGTCCAGCAGCAGCGCCGAGGTCGGCGCCGCCCCGATGATCTCTTCCGAATAGACCTTCAGCACATGCGGCCCGGCCGGCAGCATGGTGATGACGATGTCGGCGTCCTTGACCGCCTCGACGACCGAGCCGACCGGCTCACAGCCGTTGTCCTTCGCCCGGTCCAGCGCCGCCTGCGACAGGTCGAAAGCCTTGACCGCGTGCCCGGCCTTCGCCTGGTTCGCAGCCATCCCGCCGCCCATGTTGCCCAGGCCGATGAAGGCGATCTTCGTCATGTGACTCACTCCCGAAAGCTGGAATGGGTCCTAGCGCCGTACAGGGTCGCAGGCCAGCTTCATGCCGCCGCGCACCCTTCCCCCGGCTTCTGGAAGATCAGGATGAACTGGCTCGTGTGGCCCCGGATGGACGGGTCGAAGACATTGGTCGTCAAAGCGTCGTCTGCGTTCTCAAGAATGTCGCTCGACCCGATCAGCTGGAACCCGGCCGCCTCGATCTCGGCGGTGACGGCGGCCTCCTCGATCCGGTGCAGGCTGTCAGCCGCCGCCAGACCGCTGCCAGCTTCAGCATGGTGGTCGATCACGAAATAGCGCCCACACGGCCCCAGCGCCCGGAAGATCTCCGCGTTGACAGACGCCGCCGTCGTCTCGGGGAAGGGATTCAGGTGGAAGTCGTGATAATTCTGGGCCGTGAACGCCAGATCGAGCGTTCCCTCCGGAAGGTCGAGGTCGGCGAAGGCGTTGGTCTGGCCCGAGACGTTCTCATAGGCGGCTGCGACCGCCTCGAGTTGCTCGCCATAGGAAGCCTGGAAGGCGACGAACTCGCCGGGCTGCCAAGCGTAGACGTGTCCCTCCGGCCCGACGATCGACGAGAACAGCCGGGTGAAATAGCCACCCCCGACCACCAGATCGGCCACCTGATCGCCCGGCTCCACGCCGGTCAGGGCCAGGATCTCGCCGGCCCGGCGTGCACTGTCGCGCTCGGTGTCTTCGGCGGGGCGGCTCTCATCGGCCAGGGCCGCGCTCACATAGGCAGGCAGATCCTGGGCGATCACCGGCGACGCGGCGATCAGGGCGAAAAGCGAAGCGGTCAGCAGGATACGCATGGCGAACTCCTATTCCGGTTTGCGGAAGCGATAGACGAACTGGTCGGTGCGGCCGCGGATGCTCTCGTCGAAGACGCTGATGTCCATCGCGTCATCCGGATTGGCCAGTACGCGGGTTTCGGCCTCGAAGATGAACCCCGCAGCCTCGATCTCGCGGCGCAGGAAGGCGCCCTCGATCCGGTGCAGGGACGCGACCTCAGTATTACCCGTGCCCGGCCGCCCCGAGTGGTCGAGGATCACATAGACCCCGCCGGGACGTAGCGCCGCGAACACCCGACGGTTCATCTCGGCCACGTCGACGCCGAAACGGTCGATGTGGAAGTCGTGATATTCCTGGCCCATGAAGACCGCGTCGAGCGGCTGGTCGAAACTCATCTGGTCCAGCAGTCCGATCACCGGCGTGACGTTGCCGTATTCGGCTTGCAGCCCTTCGGCGAAGGGCTGCTCGCGGGTCGCCGTCAGGGTCGGCACAAAGGCGTAAACCTGCCCGGTTGGCCCGACCACAGGCGCGAACAGGCGGGTGAAGTAGCCTTCCTCGGGCCGGATGTCGGCGATGCGCCAGCCGGGCTGCAGGCCGATGAACTCCAGCATCTCAAGCGGCAGACGATGCGGATCACGTGCGACCTCCTCCGCAGGACGCGGGGCCGTGATGGCCGCGCGATAGCTCTCGATCACCGCGCTTTCCTGAGCGTCGATCGCGCCCGACACCGCGCCTCGCAGAGCCGCACCGGCATCCGATTCGGGCATCGGGACCGGCGTGACGCCTCCACTCGCACAGGCGGACAGGACCAGACTGGCGACTACGATCAGGCGTTTCATGCGACCTCCTCCAAGGCGGCCTGACTAGGCCCGCATATTTTTTCCGACGCAAGTTTTCCCCGCGCCTGATCCCCTCTCCCAGAGGGCGAAGGGGACCCGCGCACCGGAGCCGTCGTGCGGAGGTCTGCGCGGGGGATGAGGGGCTAGGCCTTGCCCGGAAAGGGCTCACCCCCTCGCCTTTCAGGCTTGGCGCTGGCCATCGGCTCGCGCAACCGGCCGTTTTGCTCGCCTGCGTTCAAGCGCTTTCCAAGTGGAGAGGGATCATAAATCCCCGCCTGCGCCCGCCCGACTATCCTGTCCGCTCGGTCTTTGACATCGTCAGCACGACGCCACCCGAGTGGCAGGGTTGGCACGGTTTGGCAGGGTTGGCAGGGTGTTTTCGGAGTGGCGCCCACAACACCGGTCCTGTCAGCCGACGACAGTGCTAGGGCTTTTCACACAGTCAGTCAGCCGATCGGCGTCCACGCCTCATCCGCCGGCAAGGGCTCAAAAAGCGCGTCCAGCATGGCGTCCGTCACGCCCTCGAGCGTCTCCGGCTTCCATTTCGGCGCATTGTCCTTGTCGACGATCACGGCGCGCACGCCTTCCTGGAAGTCGTGGGTTCGCACCACGCGACCGCCCAGGGCGTATTCCATGGCCATGACCTCGGCGAAGGTCTCCATGACGCGACCGCCCCGCATCTGGCGCAGCGACACCTTCATCGACTGCGGAGACTTGGTCTTGAGGACCGCCAGCTGGGCCTCGGCCCATTCCGTCCCCTCGGCCTGGAGCGCGGCCACGATCTCCTCGACCGTATCGAAGGCGAAGCACCGGTCGATAGCCTCACGATGCGCCTTGAGCGGCGCCGGCCCGGCATCCTGCCCCAGCCGGTCCGCCACCGCCTCGGGATTGGCCGGATCGGCCTCGATCGCGGCCTCCAGAGCCTCGACGCCCTCGCTCGGCACGAAATGGGAGTGGATGCCCAGCGCCACCGTATCGGCCGCCTTCAGGCGCGCGCCGGTCAGGGCCAGCCACACGCCGGTCTGGCCGGGGAGCCGCGGCAGGAACCAGCCGCCGCCCACATCGGGAAACAGGCCGATCCCCGTCTCGGGCATGGCGTACATCGTCCGCTCGGTCGCGACTCGCACCTTGGCCGGTTCGGAAATCCCGACCCCGCCGCCCATCACGATCCCGTCGACGACCGCAGTGATCGGCTTGGGATATTCGAACATCAGGTGGTTCAGCCGATACTCGGTCTCGAAGAAGGCCTTCGCCTCGACCGCATCCGTCGCCCCGCTCTCGGCGATCATCCGGATATCGCCCCCGGCGCAGAAACCGCGCTCGCCCGCATGGTCAATCAGGACGGACCGCACTGCGTCGTCTTGGCGCCACGCCAAGAGCGCCTCGGTCATAACCTCGCACATGCCCCGGTTCAGCGCATGCAGCGCCTTGGGCCGGTTCAGGGTGATGCGGCCCACGCCGGACTCGACGCGGGTAAGGACTTCGGGCTCGATCATGACCTACGCGTTTCGCAGATGCGAAGCGGAGTCGGCAAGCCTATTGCCAATCCCGCTTGCCAGTCAGCCCGGCAAGCATTTCGCCGACGGCCTGATCAACCGCATCTTGTGTGGAGGGGCACTTCATCGGCTTGCGTATTTCAGAGAGATAACGAGCAATGGCAGCAGCTGGCTCGCCGCTGCGGACGCGCCCAGCAACCCGAAGGACATACTGCTCGTACGTTCGGTCATCACCACCGATTTCCCGAACGCCATAGGGATCCCACTCCTCCCACAGGATCCGATGCACCTCCTGCTCCAGCGGCTTCTGGAACCGCGGCTCGGTAGCAGTCTCGCTCACTGCCGGCCGAGCTCCCGCGCCGTGATCATGCGCATGATCTCGTTGGTGCCTTCCAGGATGCGGTGAACCCGCAGGTCCCGAACGATCCGCTCCAGCGGATAGTCCTTCAGATAGCCATAGCCGCCATGCAGCTGCAGCGCGTCGTCGGCGATCTGGAAACAGGCGTCGGTCGTCATCCGCTTGGCCATCGCGCACCACTTGGTCTTTTCGGGATGGTTGGTGTCGATCGCCCAGGCCCCACGCAGCACCATCAGCCGGCACGCCTCCAGCTGGGTCGCCATGTCGGCCAGCTTGAACTGGGTGTTCTGGAAGTCGCCGATCGCCTTGCCGAACTGCCTGCGCGTCTTGACGTATTCCTGGGCCGTCTCCAGCGCCAGCCGCGCCCCGCCCAGCGAGCAGGCCGCGATGTTCAGCCGCCCGCCGTCCAGCCCGGCCATCGCATAGCGGAAGCCTTCGCCTTCCCCGCCCACGCGGTTCGCCACCGGCACACGGCAATCGTCGAAACTGACCATGGCCGTCGGCTGGCTGGACCAGCCCATCTTCTTCTCATTGGCCCCGAAGCTCAGCCCCGGCGTGCCCTTCTCGACCACCAGGCATGAAATGCCCTTGGGCCCGTCGTCGCCGGTCCGCACCATCACCACATAGACGTCCGAGACGCCCGCGCCCGAGATGAAGGCCTTGGAGCCGTTCAGCACATAGTGGTCGCCGTCCAGCCGCGCCGTCGTCCTCAGCGCCGCGGCGTCCGATCCCGAGCCCGGCTCGGTCAGGCAATAGCTCGCCAGCTTCTCCATCGACACCAGCGACGGCACCAGCCGCGCTCCCAGCTCGTCCGAGCCGAACTTGTCGATCATCCAGGTCGCCATGTTGTGGATCGAGATGAAGGCCGCGGTCGATACATCGCCCCGGCTCAGTTCCTCGAAGATCACCGCCGCCTCGACCCGGCCCAGCGCCATCCCGCCGTGCTCCTCGCCGGTGTAGATGCCGCAAAAGCCCATCTCGGCCGCCGCCCGCATCGTCTCGACCGGGAAGTGCTTGGTCTCGTCCCACTCGGCCGAATTCGGGGCCAGTTCGGCGTCCGCGAAGGCGCGCGCGGCGTCCTGGATCGCGCGTTGATCTTCGGTCAGGGCGAAGTCCATCTACTCTCGTTCCTCGTCTGCGGCGGTTTGCGCCGCCGTCTGTTTGGGTTAAGCCGCCCCCTTGGGGGCCGAAACGGCCGTTCGGAGCCGCTCATCGATGTCGGACACGGTTTCTAGTGGAGCGACCGCCCGCACGCAAAGCGACGATCGCACCCTGGCCTTCGTGGTCTATGCGATGCACTTCGTTTCGCCCTTCGTCTTCGGCCTGACCAGCCTGATCGGCGTGGCCATCGCCTATGTCCGCAAGGCCGAGGCCGAGGGCGTCCTGCGCTCCCACTACCGTTTCCAGATCCGAACCTTCTGGATCGGCTTCGGCCTGGCCCTACTCGCGGCCCTCGGCCTGATGCTCGGCATGGGCCTGCTCTTCATCAAGGTGGCCGGCGCCGTGATCGCCGATGTCCCTTCGGATGGCTGGGACGCCGTGTCCCAGGATCTGGACGTCCGCTTCCCGGTCGCCGCCTTCGTCAGCCTGATCGTCGCTGGCGCCGCCTGGCTGGGCACAGCCGGCTGGATGATCCTCGCCTCCGTCGTCGGCGCCGTTCGTCTTTCATCGGGCCAGTGCATCGGCTCCAGGGATCGAAACCCATGATCGCCCCCGCCGCGTTTCCCTATGCCCGCCCGCGCCGTCTGCGCAGCCAGCCGTGGATCCGCCGCCTGGTCGCCGAAACGACCGTCACGCCCGCCGATCTGGTCTGGCCGCTGATCGTTCATGACGGCGCCGAGCCCCGCATTCCCGTGCCGTCCATGCCCGGCGTCGACCGCCTGTCCCCGGCCGAGGCCGCCAAGGCCGCCGTGCTGGCCCGAGACCTGGGCATCCCCGCCGTCGCCCTGTTCCCCAACGTCGATGGCTCGATCAAGGACGGCGTCGGCACCGGCGCGACCGACCCTGACGGTCTGGTCCCCGACTGCATCCGCGCCATCAAGGATGCCGCGCCCGAGGTCGGCGTCATTACCGACGTCGCGCTCGACTGCTACACAGACCACGGCCACGACGGCGTGCTGGAAGACGGCGTCATCCTCAATGACGCCACGCTGGAGCGCCTCGCCGAACAGGCCTTCATCCACGCCCACGCCGGCGCGGATGTCGTCGCGCCTTCGGACATGATGGACGGCCGCGTCGCCGCCATCCGCGAGGCGCTGGAGGGCAACGGCTTCCAGGACACCATGATCCTCGCCTACGCCGCCAAATACGCCTCGGCCTTCTATGGCCCGTACCGCGACGCCGTCGGCTCGGCCAAGGCCCTGTCGGGCGACAAGAAGACCTATCAGATGGACCCGTCCAACACCGACGAGGCCCTCAAGGAAGTCGCCATGGACCTGGCCGAAGGCGCCGACATGGTGATGGTCAAGCCGGGCATGCCCTATCTCGACATCGTCCGCCGCGTCTCAGAGACCTTCCGTGTGCCCACCCTCGCCTATCAGGTGTCCGGCGAGTACGCGATGATGAAGGCCTCGGTCGCGCAAGGGTGGCTCGAGGAAGACCGCGCCATTCTCGAAACCCTGTCCGCCTTCAAGCGTGCGGGCTGCTCAGGTGTCCTGACCTACTACGCCCCCCAGGCGGCGCGACTTCTAGGCGCATAGGGGCGTCTCGCCTCCGTCACCGTTCGGCGCCAGATTGCCGGTCGGACAAGGAGACGCCCCATGAAACTGGTCACCAGCCTCAGCTTCAACGGACAGTGCCGCGAGGCCTTCGAGTTCTACGCCAAGGTGCTTGGCGGCACGATCACCGCCGCCTTCCCCTACAGCGAGGGCCCGCCCGACAGGCCCATCGGTCCTGAATACAAGGACTGGCTGATGCACTGCTGGCTCGAGATCGGCGATCAGGCCCTGATGGGCGCTGACATGATGCAGGAGTGGGCTCCCAATATCGAAAAGCCCAAGAACGGCTTCGACGTCTGCATCACCGCCGATAACGTTGAGACCGCACGCCGCTGGTTCGACGGCCTGTCCGAGGGCGGCAAGGTGGTGATGGATTTCGCCCCGGTCTTCTGGTCGCCGGGCTACGGCTCATTCACCGACCGGTTCGGCATTCCGTGGATGGTCAATACCGCCAGCGAACCCGACGCCTGAGCCCGCCTCGGCGACGTTAAGCTTTGCCTTGACGGCTACGCGGCGCCGTTCGACAAGCGCCTCAGGGACTGTGTCTGGAGGGGCATATGGGCTGGTGGTTTGGCAAGCGGAGCCGCGAAAGCGTGCGTCCGACCTATTCTCAACTCGAGGCCGAGCCCGCCGCACCAGAGACGCATCCAGAGCCAGCGCCCGCCGCGCCGGCCGGGCCGACGCCCGCCGAGGCCCTCGCGGCCCTGCGCGCCGGCAACGCCGCCTTCCTGGCCGGCGAGAACAACCTGGGCCACGTCAAGGCCGCCGACCTCGATGAACTCCAGGGCGGTCAGAACCCGATCGCCACCATCGTCGGCTGCGCCGACAGCCGTACGCCCCCGACCATCCTGTTCAACCAGGGATTCGGCCGCCTGTTCAGCATCCGGGTGGCGGGAAACACCGTGGATCGCCGGGGCCTGGCCTCGATCGTCTACGCCGTGAAGCACCTCAACTGCCCGCTGGTGGTCGTGATGGGCCACACCGGCTGCGGCGCCGTCGCCGCCGCCGAGGCCATCGTTGACGGCCGCAACGAGCTGGATCCGTCGCTCGAGGAGATGATCGTGCCGATCATCCCGGCCGTGCTCTCCGCGCGCCGCACCTGCCCGGTCGATCAGGCGGTCGCCGCCGTCGAGGAAAATGCCCGCCGGGTCGCCGCCAAGCTGGCCACCGCCGACACCTCCCTGGCCGACGCGATCGAAGCCGGGACCCTGATGGTCGTCGCCGCCGTCAAACACATGGGAACAGGCCGCGTCCATTTCCTGGACACGCCTGAGCCCGAGGCGGTTGAAACCGCGCCCGCTGCCGAGCTCGAGCCGGTCTAGGGCTCGGACCGCTCCAGAAGGTCGATCAGTTCGTCCTTCCAGAACCGCGCCCAGGTGTGGGTGCCGTGGCCGCGCGTCTCTGCTGTCGCCGGAATCAGGACGTAGCGCGCCGTCGCCAGACGAGGGGCGAACTGCTCGGCCAGACCCAGCTCCGGCGGATTGATGAAGTCGTCAGCCGAGTTGATCCAGGTCATCGGCGCGGTGATCGCCTCCAGACCCGCCGAGGGATCGTAGTCGCGCGAGGCGTTGACCTGATACCAGAGGTCGTTGGCATCCAGACCGCCGATGCGCCGAGGCAGTTGCTCCGCCAGCCAGGCGTCGGTCGCCTCTCGCGTCGGCAGCATCTCCTGCATTTGCATCGGCGCGGCGCCCGCCAGCATCAGCAGGTCCGCCGCCGTCCGCAGCCCCTCGACCGGCTGGCTCTCGTAATCACCGCCCATCCAGGCCGGATCGGAGCGAATGGCGTCCATCAGCATGGCCCGCCACAGCCGATTGCGGCCCGCGATCTCGGTCGGCTGACAGGCCAGGGGCATCAGGGCCTGGGCGAAATCCGGATGCGCCTCGCCCCACATGAAGGCGTGCATGCAGCCCATCGAGGTTCCCATCAGCAGCCGCAGCCGGGTCACACCCAGCCCGTCGACCAGCATCCGGCGCTGCGCCTCGACCATGTCGGCATAGCCGTACTCGGGAAACGCGGCCCGCATCCCGTCAGACGGCCTCGACGACGCGCCATGGCCGATATTGTCCGGCAGGATCACATAATAGCGCTCGATATCGAGCGGCTGGCCCGGGCTGTACAGTTCGTCAGCGAACTGCGGCTGCAGGAACTGGGCTCCCGAGCCGCCCGTACCGTGCAGGACCATGACCGCATTGGTGATCGTCCCGTCCGCATCCCGCCGGGGCGTGCCGAGCGTGCGGTAATGCATCCTCAGCTCCGACAGGGTCTCGCCGTCGCTGAAGGCGAAATCCGAGAGGATCACGTCGCCCTCGGTGACAGGCCATCCCTGCGCCGCCGCCGGACCGGCCAGACCGAGCACAAGGCCGAATAGAGCGAGCAGTCTCATGGGAACCTCCCGGGCCTCGTCAGGTCTGAAGACCCGTTGGGAACGGCGCGCCGATCGCCTCGGCCATCGCCTGCTGGACGATCAGGAACACCTGGTCGCGCTGGTGATAGTTGTTGGTCAGAACCACCACGGTGACATCCTCGCCCGGCAGATAGCTGACCAGATTGCGGAATCCCGCCCAGCTGCCCGTGTGATAGATCTGAAAGGCGTGGAACTGCGGATCGGCGCCCGATCCCAGGTCACTCGTGAACAGCCCGTAGCCCCAGGCGCGAGGCCGGGCGCCCGCCGGCAACCCCTGATCCTCCGGCGCGTGGTCCGCGATCATCGCCCGATAGCTGTCCGCCGAAAGCAGCCGGCCGTGGTGCAGCGCCCGCTGCCACGTCAGCATGTCGTCCGCCGTCGAATACAGGGCCCCCGCGCCGGGAATGATCGAGACGTTCGGCAACGGCCCGTGCACCGGGCCGCCACCGCCGCTGTTGTGGCCCATGACGATGCCGTGGCCCATAGCGTCAGCGTCAGAGCCGGTGTCGTCCATGCCGAGCGGCTCGAAGAAGGCGGAGCGCAGAAACGCTTCATAGGGCTGGCCGCTCGCCCGTTCGACGATGTCGGCCAACAAGTTGTAGCCCGCGTTGTTGTAGTCGGCCCGTGCGCCCGGCTCGAAGCGCGGCCGGTACTGTAAGGTGTCCGCCGTCAGCTGGCTGATCGTCGCCGGCGTCACCCGCCGATCTCCCCATCCCGGGCGGTCCATCAGATCCGGCAGGCCCGAGGTGTGGCTGAGCAGATGGGTCAGGCGGATACCTTCCCAGCCAGCCGGGCAAGGCGATATCCAGCGGCACACCGGATCGTCGATCGACAGCCTGCCCTCGTCATGCAGGCGCAGGATCGCCGCCGCCGTGAATTGCTTGCTGACCGAAGCCAGCCGGAACCGGCTATCCGGCGTATTGGCTGCCCCGGTTTCGGAATCGGCGGGGCCATAGGCCTCCCGCAGGAGCACCTGGTCGCCGCGCGTCACCAGCACAACGCCCATGAACTGGCCTGCGGCCTCCAGCCGCTCGAGCCGTTCGCGCAATTGGGGCAGAGCGCCTTCCTGCATGGTCAGGACCGGCAGGACGATGGGACTGACGCCTGCTTCCGCGGCCACCACGGGCTCCGGGTCTTTGCGGGCGGCCGCACTGCCCACCGCCATCAGCGACAGAAGCGCGCCCGCCGCTACTCCGGCCACGGCTGCGAAGGGAGCCGCCGCCCTCATTTGCCACTGCGATCCTGCAGGCGGGCCGCCAAGCTGGACGTGTCCCACCGCGCGCCGCCCAGCGCCTGAACCTCGGAATAGAACTGATCGACCAGGGCGGTCAGGGCCAGATGGCTACGGTTCGTCCGCGCCTCGTCCAGCACCAGTCCCAGATCCTTGCGCATCCAGTCGACCGCGAACCCGAACTCGAACTCGCCCTTCGCCATCGTCTTCCAGCGGTTGTCCATCTGCCAGGACTGGGCCGCCCCCTTGGAGATCGCCTCATAGACGGCGTCGGTGTCCAGCCCGGCCTGCTGGGCGAAATGGACTGCTTCGGCCAGACCCTGGACCACGCCTGCGATGCAGATCTGGTTGACCATCTTGGTCAGCTGCCCCGCGCCCGCCGGCCCCATGTGCTTGATGGCCTTGGAATAGGCCTGCATCACCGGCGTCGCCGTGGCCATGGCCGCGTCCGTTCCCCCGGCCATGACGCTAAGTTGGCCGTTCTCGGCGCCCGCCTGTCCGCCCGACACCGGCGCATCGACGAACGCGCAGCCCCGGCTTTCGGTCAGGGCCGCCATCTCGCGCGCCACCTGCGCCGAGGTCGTCGTGTGATCCACAAAGACGCAGCCCGGCGCCGCGGTCTCGAGAGCAGCCGTCACGACCTGACGCACATCCGCGTCATTGCCGACGCACAGGATGAACAGCGCCACGCCGTCCGCCGCCGCTTCGGGCGTATCGGCGATCGCGGCCCCGTGCCTGTCCGCCCAGGCCCGCGCCTTTTCCGGCGAGCGGTTGTAGCCGACGACTTCGTGCCCGGCCTTGATCAGGTGACCGGCCATCGGTCCGCCCATCACGCCCAGCCCGGCGAATGCGGTCTTCATTCAGCTTCCCCCAAGTGGCCCATAGGCCCCACGATACAGCGCCAGGGCCTCGCCCTCGCGGGCCTCGAAGCGCTCGATCCGGCCGACGATCAGGAGGTGGTCCTCGACCTCGACGCGCTGGATCGTCCGGCATTCAAAGCGTGACACCCAGCCACCGATCAGCGGCGCGTCGCCCAGGCCGGCGACATGTTCATCCTCGCCGATCCGTGAATCGCCCCAGGCGAACCTCTGGCAGGCCTCCAGCCCTCCGGCGTCCAGCACATGAACCGCGAAGTGATCGGCCTCGGAGAAGGTGCGCCATCGTTCCGATCCTCGCCCCAGGCTCCACAGCACCGTCGGCGGGTCCAGCGACACGGAGGTGAAGGAGTTGACGGTGATCCCCATCGGCCCGTCGGGGCCCGTGGCGGTGACCACACAGATCCCCGTGGCGAAACCGCCCAGGGCTCGGCGCAGGGAACGGGTATCGACAGGAGGCGTCACGGCTGAATCCACGCTCCGGACCTAGGGCGCGTCGCCGGCATTAGCAACTGCAACGCCCCCTTAACCTTGAATCGCCGAAGAAGGTGGAAGCGATTACGGGGCGTCCTAACCATGTCGATGAGCGATCGGCCCATCCTCATCAAGAAGGTCAAGAAGGGTGGCGATCACGGCCACCATGGCGGCGCGTGGAAAGTGGCCTACGCCGACTTCGTCACGGCCATGATGGCCTTCTTCCTTCTGATGTGGCTGATCAACACGACCGACCCCGAGCAGAAGCGCGGCATCGCCGAATATTTCGCGCCGGCCAGCGTATCGCCCACGACCTCCGGGTCCGGCGGTCTCCTGGGCGGGACTTCGCTAGGCGATGACGGGGTCAAGAGCGACGGCTCCACCGCCATCGTCAACCAACTGGCGCCCGAGGCGCCCGACCAGCAGGTCGACCGCGCCGGCCGCACCTCGGACCTCGCCGCCGCGTCCGAGGCGGAACTCCGTGAAGAGATCGCGCGCCGCGAAGCCGCGGACTTCGCCTCAGCGGCCGCATCGCTGCGCCAGGCCATGCAGGACATGCCGGAACTGGCCGAGCTGTCACGGCACCTGATCATCGACCAAACCCCTGAAGGTCTTCGGATCCAGCTTGTGGATCAGGAAGGCCGCTCGATGTTCGAACAGAATTCGTCCCGCCCCAACGAAAGGGCCCGCGTCCTGCTGCGCGCCATCAGCCGGGTAATCAATCAGCTTCCGAACCGGATCAGCATCTCGGGCCATACCTCGGCGACGGGCACACGCGCCTCGGCGCCCGGCGATTGGGCCCTGTCCTCGGCCCGCGCCGACGCCTCGCGCCAGATTCTGGAAGGCGCCGGCGTGGACGCCGACCGCGTCTATCAGGTCTCGGGCAAGGCCGGGTCCGATCCGCTCTACCCCGATGACCCGACCCTGGCCGGAAATCGCCGAATCGCCATCATCCTGCTGCGCGAGGCGCCGGTTCTGCCTGAGGACACCAGCCTCTGATTGCACTTGCACACCGCCTCGTCTTGCCGCCAAATCAGGGGGTTGAGGGAGACTAAGTAGCCAGGTGACCCAGTACGTTCCGACGCGACAGCTTCGGTTCTTCCTGACAGGGCCGTCGCCCTGCCCGTATCTGCCTGACCGGTTCGAGCGTAAGGTCTTCGCGCATCTGCCGATGTCGGACGGGGCGCTGGTCAATGACTCCCTCACCCAGGTCGGCTTCCGCCGCAGCCAGAACATCGCCTACCGCCCCGCCTGTGAGGCGTGTGACGCCTGCACATCCGTGCGCATCCCGGTTTCGGAGTTCCAGGCGTCCCGGTCCCAGCGGCGCGTCCTCAAGGTCAATGAGGGTCTGTCGCGCACCCTGGTCGAGCCGGAAGCCGCCCCCGAGCAGTTCGACCTCCTGCAGCGCTATCTGAATGCGCGCCACCCCGGCGGCGGCATGACCGACATGGGCTGGCTCGACTATGTGGCCATGGTGGAGGACACGGCCGTGCGCACCCACCTGATCGAATATCGCACGCCGGATCACAGGCTGGTGGCCTGCGTCCTGACGGACCTCCTCTCGGACGGCCTGTCGATGGTCTACAGCTTCTTCGATCCCGATCTGCCGCGGCTCGGCCTGGGCCGCTACGTCATCCTTGACCACCTACGCCAGGCGACGGCCGTCGGGCTCGACTACGTCTATCTCGGCTACTGGGTCCAGGGCTCGCCCAAGATGGACTACAAGGCCAACTTCAGGCCCCTCGAGGTGCTGCGGCCAGAAGGCTGGTCTCGGCTTTAGTCGCCGAGCTCAATCTCGCGCACCAGGGCTCCGAATAGGTTCACATAGTCATCGGTCCAGGGCGACACGTCTGTGGTCAGGTCCTCGCGCCAGCGCGCATCGATGCGGAACGGCTCCAGGCCTGCGCTGGTCGGTGACATGATCAGGACCTCGGTCGCGGCTTCGGTCAGTTGCGGCGCATCGGGGTTCGCCCCGTAGATCTTGTGCATATAGGGCACGCCCAGCGCCTGAGCCGCCGCGATCGTCGGCGAGGTGATTTCCAGGTTCCGGTTCGACAGATGCAGCACCAGAAGGCCGTCCGGACGCAGCAGGCGCAGATATTCGCGGATCGCCTCGACCGTCAGCATGTGGGTCGGCACGGCGTCCGACGAGAAGGCGTCGACCACCAGCAGGTCATAGCGCCCGGCCACCTCGTCCCTGAGCGTGAGGCGGGCGTCGCCAATCACGGTGCGGATCGGCCCGTCGGCGCATTCGGTCATGTAGGTGAACCTGTCCGGGTCGCGGGCCCAACGGTCCACCATCGGATCGATCTCGAAGAAGGTGAACTCGTCGCTGGCCCTCTTGTAGGCCGCCAGCGAACCCGAGCCCTGCCCCACCACACCGATCACGGCGGCCGCATTGCGGTTCTGGGTCACGATGACCGCCTCGCCGATCGGCGTCGTCGGCGCATAGTAGAGCGTCGGGCGACAGCGCCATTCCGCCGCCTGCGCCTGGGCCCCGTGCAGGGTCGTGCCATGCATCAGGATCCGCATCGTCCCCACGCCCTGGAACTGCTCGTCGGCGCGACGGATCACCCCGAAGAAGCTGCGGTCGCTTTCGTTCCAGTCATAACGGACGGACAGCTGACTGCCCGACAAGGCGATCATCCCCAGGCCCGCGAAGAACATCCGCGGCCGATCCCGGATCATGAAGGCGCATACGGCCGCGATCGCCAGCACCATCAGAGCCACGCGCCGGCCCTCGTCATAGCTGAAGCCCGCCCGGTGCGGCGCGCCGTCGTTCTGCAGCCAGTAGAACAGCGCCGGCGGAACCAGTACGAGCACGGCGATCGCGCCAAGCAGGATCCAGGGCCTGATCCCGCCCTCGCGCTGAAGCACGGGCCGCGCCAAGGCCGCCAGGCACAGCATCAGCGGATATTCCACGACCGTGTTGAACAGCCACGGAGCCAACAGCGCATTGAACGCCCCGCCCAGCACTCCGCCGAAGGCCAGCAGCAGGAAGAACTCAGTCAGACGGTCCGGCGCCGGCCGCCGCTCCGCCAAGAGCTGGTGGCACATCAGGGCGGTGATGAAGAAGCATCCGAGATGGATCGCCAGCATCAGCAGCCACTGGCCGTTGGTCACCGAAAAGACCGCAAGACAGATGGCGCCGGCGGCGGCCTGGACGATCAGGGTAGTCTCCAGCGGGATCAGCGGCCTTGCGGAGAAGGCGATCACGAAGGTCAGCAGGTAGATCGCAAGCGGCACGACCCACAGGAACGGCGCCGACGCCACGTCGACCGACAGGTGCATGGTCACGCCCAGCATTAGGCTGGACGGCACGGCGGCGATCAGGACCCAGCTGATCCGCTCGCGCCAGGTCACCGGCGGACTGCGCTCCAGCGGCTCGGTGAGGCCCGGCGCATCCTTCCGGCGCCAGGCATAGACGCCGAGCCCGGCGATCAGGGCGAAGAAGACGCCGTAGCCGATCGACCAGCCGAGCGTCTGGGCCGCCAGACCGGCCAGCGGCTCGATCAGAACCGGATAGGCCAGCAGCGCCGCGAAACTGCCGAGATTCGAGGCGGCATAGAGGACATAGGGGTTCGCCCCTTCCGCCGTTCCCTGTCGTAGGCGCGCGAACCACGCCTGAAGCAGCGGCGCGGTCGCGGACAGCACCGCGAAGGGCGCGCCCACCGACAGGGCCAGGCTGGCGATCAGCCAGGGGATCGGCGCACTGGTGTCCGGCGCCCCGAACGCCTCATGCAGCCGCAGGGGCCAGAAGGCCGCGAGCGCCACGGCCAGCATGACCAGGTGCACGCCGACCTGACCCCGCAGCGAACTCACCCGCTGCAGCAGGTGCGCATAGGCGTAGCCGACCAGCAGCGCCGCCTGGAAGAAGACCATTGAGGTGTTCCAGACCGAGGGCGATCCGCCCAGCATCGGCAGCAGAAGCCGCCCCATGATCGGCTGGACCGAAAACACCAGGGCCGCCGAGGTGAAGATGGCCACGGCGAAGACCAGGGCGGTCGATGACGGCCTTTGGGCTTGCGGCGCAGCGGTCGCGTCGGTCATGTGGTCTCGCCCCCGGATGATACGCCCGGCGGGGCCGCCTCATCGACTCAAGCCCGCCACAGTCCAAACTGCCATGTTCCCGGATGATATCGAAGCCGCCGCGCAACGCCTGGTTAAGGCCGCAATCGACGCCGGCGTCTCGCTGTCCACCGCCGAGAGCTGCACCGGCGGTCTGGTCGGCGCCGCCATCACCAGCGTCGCGGGCTCGTCGGCGGTCTACGACCGGGGCTTCATCACCTATTCCAACGCCGCCAAGGCGGTCCTGCTTGGCGTCGACGAGGCTCTGCTCGAGGCGCACGGCGCCGTGTCGGAACCCGTCGCCCGGGCCATGGCCGCCGGAGCCCGGAAACGCTCCGGCGCGGACCTGGCCGTCAGCATCACCGGGATCGCCGGCCCGGGCGGCGGATCGGCGGAAAAGCCGGTGGGCCTGGTCCACTTCGGGCTGGCTCTTGCAGACGGCTCCACACGCCATCGCGAGATGCGGTTCGGCGACCTCGGCCGCGAGCAGGTGCGGATCGCCTCGGTAAGGGTCGCCCTCGACCTGCTTGAGGACGGTCTCGCCTAGGCTTTCGCGCCGTAGAGGGTCTCGGCCCGGGCCTCGAAACAGCTGATCAACCGGTGCGCCGCACGGTCGAAGTTGGCCTGCAGAACCTTGTCGAGCAGCTTGGAGCGGAACTCGAAGTCGATGAAGAATTCGACCTGCGTTCCCGTGGGATGTGGCAGGAACTTCCATTCATTCCGCAGGTGCTTGAACGGCCCCCGCACCAGCCGGACCTCGATCAGCCTGTCGTTGGCGTCGCGCTTCACGGTCGTCGTGAACCGCTCGCGGATCATGGCGAAGCCGACCGCAGCCTCCGCGTCCAGTTCGGTCACGCCGGGCGCCGTCTCGCGCTCGTTCCAGACCCGCATGGACGAGATCCACGGTACGAATTCCGGATAGGCGCGCACGCCGCCGACGAGGGCGAACAGGTCCTCGGGCCGGTACGGCAGGATGCGGGTTACGCGGTGGACGGCCAATGGCTCAGCCGGCGTTGAGCGCTTCGCGCGCGGCCTTCAGTCGGGCGAAGTCGTCGCCCGCATGGTGCGACGACCGGGTCAGCGGGCTCGATGACACCATCAGGAAGCCCTTGGCCCGGGCGATCGCCTCATAGGCCTTGAACTCGTCAGGCGTCACGAACCGGTCGATCGGCGCATGCTTGCGGGTCGGCGCCAGATACTGGCCGATGGTGATGAAGTCGACGCCGGCAGACCGCATGTCGTCCATCACCTGCATGACCTCTTCCTTGGTCTCGCCCAGCCCGACCATGACGCCGGACTTGGTGAACTGGTTGGGGTCGCGCTCCTTGACCATCTGCAAGAGGCGCAGGGAGTGGAAGTACCGCGCGCCCGGCCGGATCTTCAGATACAGGCGCGGCACGGTCTCCAGATTGTGGTTGAAGACGTCAGGCCTGGCGTCGATCATCACCTCGGCCGCGCCGTCCTTGCGCAGGAAGTCCGGCGTCAGGATTTCGATGGTCGTGTTCGGCGCCTGCAGGCGGATCTGCCGCACGACCTCGGCGAAGTGGGCCGCGCCGCCATCCTCGACATCATCGCGGTCCACCGAGGTAATCACCACGTGGTTCAGGCCCATCTGCTGGACCGCCAGGCCGACCTTGAAGGGCTCTTCCGGATCCAGCGGCTGCGGCAGGCCGGTCTTCACGTTGCAGAAGGCGCAGGCCCGCGTGCAGGTGTCACCCATGATCATCAGGGTGGCGTGCTTCTGGCTCCAGCACTCGCCGATGTTGGGGCAGGCGGCCTCTTCGCAGACCGTATGCAGCCCCTTCTCGCGCACGATCGCCTTGGTGGCGTTGTACTGGCCCGAGCCGGGCGCCTTGACCCGCAGCCAGTCGGGCTTGCGCAGCACCGGCGCCTCGGGACGGTTCTGCTTCTCCGGGTGACGGAGTTGCGCCTTGGGCGCCAGATTGTCGATCAGGGTGACCATTTGGGCGCTATGTCGTCCCTCACGCGTTTCAAGGCAAGGCGTGTGAGCATCAGGAGGCCAAGTCTGTGCATGATCCGTTGATTTCGACCGAGGCCCTGGCCCTCCGGCTGGGCGAGCCGGGCCTCAAGGTGATCGACGCGACCTGGCATCTGGACGGCTCCGATGCGCTCGACCCGTTCGAGGCCTGCCACATCCCCGGGGCGGTCTTCTTCGACATCGACCGGATCGCCGAGGCCGACAGCCCCCTGCCCCACATGCTGCCGACGCCTGAAGCCTTCGCCGAGGCCGTCTCGGCCTTGGGCGTCGGCTCGGACGACGAGATCGTCGTCTACGACCAGATCGGCATCCGCTCCGCCCCGCGCGTTTGGTGGACCTTCCGCGCCTTCGGCCACGACCGCATCCGTGTGCTGGACGGCGGCTTGCCGAAATGGCTCGCCGAGGAGCATCCCGTCGAGAAGGGGCCGGCCGCGCCCATCGCCGGCCAGAGCTTCATCTCGGACTTCCGGCCAGAGTTGGTTCGGGCCGCCGCCGAAATCATCCCCGACCTCGAAGCAGGCCGACAGCTACTCGACGCGCGTCCAGCCGGCCGCTTTCGTGGCGAGGCGCCGGAGCCCCGCGCGGGTCTCCGGTCCGGCCATGTCCCCGGCTCCCTGAACCTGCCATTCCCGGAAGTGCTCGACGTAGACGGCTGCCTCAAATCAAACGGCGAACTGGCCGCGGCCTTCGCCGACGCCGGCATCGACCTGACCAGCGAGATCACCACCACCTGCGGATCGGGCCTCACCGCCGCCATCCTGGCCCTCGCAGCCGCCCGCGCGGGCAACCAGACGGTCGCGATCTACGACGGCTCCTGGTCCGAATGGGGCGCCTTGCCCGACGCGCCGGTGGTCACCGGCCCGGCCTAAACTCACGCGAGGTGAAACACCGCCAGCATCACCGGGATCGTCAGCGCGCTTCCGACGGTCGTGGCCGCCACAATGCCCGCCATCAGCGGCGCATCCCCGCCCATCTGGCGGGCGAGAAGGTAGCTCGCCGCCGCCCCCGGCGCCGCGCCGCATAGCATGGCCACCGCCTGGGCGGTCTGGTCACCGCCGAGCAGGCGGCACAGGCCCCACATCAGGGGCGGCATCAAGATCAGCTTGACGAAGGTTACGCCTGCGACCGTCCAACGGCGCCGGGCGACGGCCGCGAAGCTGAGGCCCGCGCCCGCCACGACCAGCCCCAGCGGCAGGGAGGCGCCGCCTAGCAAGGCCAGGACTTCCGATACCCCCGGGATCGGCGGCACGCCGAGGAAGTTCAGCGCCAGCCCGACCAGACAGGCCACAAGGATCGGATTGGTCAGGATCGCCCGCGCCAGCGCGAGCGGCCTAAGACCCCGCTGGTTCTCGCCCCATTTTGCCAGCGCCACCACGCAGATCGTATTGGTCACCGGAATGATCGCCGCGATCATCACCGCGGCAAGCCCCAGTCCCTGCTCGCCGAAGACGCTCTGGATCACCGGGATGAAGACGAAGCTGTTCCAGCGGATCACGCCCTGCAGCACGCTGGTGAAGCCCGGACCGTCGACGCTCAGCATCGGCCGGACCGCGAAGGTGATCGCCGCCACGATCAGAACCGCCAGCACCGCGCTGATCGCCGCGGCGCTGGCGCTGGCCCCGGCCAAGTCGGCGTTCCACACCGCCGGGACGAGAAAGGCCGGATAGAGCAGATTGACCGTCAGCTTCTCGATCGGCCGCCAAGTCGCGTCCGGCAGGAAGTCCGACTTGCGCAGTCCATAGCCGATCGCGATCAGCACGAAGACCGGCAGGACGCCGGCGATCAGACCGCCCATCAGCCCGTCCAGCCCAGCCGGTCCAGAGCGCCCTGAAGGATGAAGGCCGCCGCATTGCGGTCCACGACCTCGGCCCGACGCTTCCTCGACAGATCGAGGTCCTCGACCAGAAACCGCTCGACCGCCGTCGTGGACAGCCGCTCGTCCTGGAAGGCCACCATAACCGGCCGGATGCGCTCCAGGTTTCGCGCGAAAGCCCGGCAGGACTGGGCCCGCGGCCCCTCAGTCCCATCCATGTTCAGCGGCAGGCCGATGACCAGCCCGGACGCCTTGCGCTGATCCATCAGTTTGAACAGGCGGTTGGCGTCCTCGGTGAACTTGGCCTTGCGGATCACTTCCAGTGGACTGGCGATCATCCGGGTCGCGTCCGAGGCCGCCACACCGATGGTCTTTTCGCCCAGATCCAGCCCGAACCACGGGGTCCCCACCGGGGTCTGCTCGCTCAGTTCCTGAAGGGTCACAACCGTCATGATCGCGCGGTAGGACTGGCGAACCGCATTGTCAAAGCGCATTGTGGTCAAGCTTGAGCCCGGAGGCCTCGATGAAGCCCGCCCTGTTCGTCACCGCCCTGCTGATGCTGACCGCCTGCGCCGCGGGCTCCGAGAGCCGCCGCGTCGCCATGGAAGACGCCGATGAGGGACCGGCCACCGTCTCGATCACCCCGGCCCTGACGGCCGCGGGGCCCGGCGAAACCTTGGCCCCCGATCCGGACGAATACCTCCAATGGACGGCCTCGGTGGTCGACGTCGACTATCTGGAAAACCAGGGCGGCCAGAACACCATCAAGCTGTTCGGGACGGCGGGCGGCGACCCGGCCATGAACGGCCTATACACCCACATCGCCTTCTTCGCGGGCGTGGCGGACGGCTGGCGGGTGTTCCGCCTTGGCGACTTTCTGGAATACCGGATCGTGGCCGAGGCGCCCGGCCGCGTCGACCTGGAGATCACCGAAAGCACCCTGGATCCCGCGACGGACGAGATCTCGAGCCGTACGCGCCGCCTGATCGTGAGCTGGACGCCCGTCGAGGGTGGCGCCCCGGAATCCATCTCCGTGGCCCCCGCCCGCTGACCGCCTTGTGAATCCGGGCCCGGACGGCTAATCCCGCCGCTTCCACTGTCGCTATCGGAGGGCCGGATGGCCGTCGACGCCGAGACGGTGCGCAAGGTCGCGCACCTCGCCCGCATCAAGACCCCTGAAGACCGCCTGGAGCCGCTGGCCCAGGAACTGAACGGCATCCTCAAGTGGATCGAACAGCTGGACGAGGTCGACATCCAGGGGGTCGAGCCGATGACCTCCAACGTCTCGCAACCACTGCGCCTCAGGGACGACGAAGTGACCGACGGCGACAAGGTCGCCGACGTCCTGTCCAACGCCCCGAAGTCCGCTGACGGCTTCTTCGTCGTCCCCAAGGTCGTCGAGTAAGCCTATGACCGATCTCACAAAACTGACTCTCAAGGCCGCGATCGACGGCCTCAAGGCCCGCGACTTCTCGTCCGAGGAAATCACGCGCGCCTTCATCGCCAATATCGACGCCGCCAACCCGACCCTGAACGCTTATGTCGTCCAGACCTCGGACAAGGCGCTGGAGATGGCCAAGGCCTCCGACGCGAAGCTGGCCAAGGGCGAAGGCGGCGCGCTGGAAGGCACCCCGCTGGGCATCAAGGACCTTTTCTGCACCGACGGCGTCCAGACGACCGCCGGCTCCAACATGCTGCGCGGCTTCGTCCCGCCCTATGAATCGACCGTCACGGCCAATCTCTGGGCTGACGGCGCGGTCATGCTGGGCAAGCTGAACATGGACGAGTTCGCCATGGGCTCGTCCAACGAGACCTCGGCCTACGGCCCAGTCAAGAATCCATGGAAGTCAAAATCTTCCAACGCTGACCTCACGCCAGGCGGTAGCTCCGGCGGCTCCGCCTCGGCCGTCGCCGGCGACCTGTGCCTGGCCGCAACGGCGTCCGACACCGGCGGCTCGATCCGCCAGCCGGCCGCCTTCACCGGCACGGTCGGCATCAAGCCCACCTATGGCCGCGCCAGCCGCTTCGGCATGGTCGCCTTCGCCTCCTCGCTCGATCAGGCCGGCCCGATCACGAAGACCGTCGAGGACGCCGCCATCCTGCTGCGCTCCATGTGCTCGTTCGATCCGAAGGATTCGACCAGCCTCGACGTCGAGACGCCGGACTGGACCAAGGCGCTAGGTAAGGGCGTCAAAGGCCTGCGCATCGGCGTGCCCAGGGAGTACGTCGTCGACGGCATGCCCGCCGAGATCCAGGCCCTCTGGGACCAGGGCGTCCAGTGGCTGAAGGCCGCCGGCGCCGAGATCGTCGAGATCTCCCTGCCTCACACCAAATACGCCCTGCCGACCTACTACATCGTGGCCCCGGCCGAGGCCTCCTCGAACCTCGCCCGCTACGACGGCATGCGCTTCGGCCACCGCGCAGAGAAGGCCTCCAGCCTCGCCGATCTCTATGAGACCAGCCGCGCCGAAGGCTTCGGCAAGGAGGTCCAGCGCCGCCTGACCATCGGGGCCTACGTCCTCTCCGCCGGCTTCTACGACGCCTTCTACGTCAAGGCGCTCAAGGTCCGCCGCCGCATCGCCGAGGACTTCGACAACGTCTGGGACAAGGTCGACGCCATCGTCACCCCGTCCACGCCGTCTGCCGCCTTCGCGCTCGGCGACAAGCAGATCGACCCGGTGACGATGTATTTGAACGACGTCTTCACTGTCACCGCCAACCTCGCGGGATTGCCCGGGATTTCGGTCCCGGCCGGCCTCGATTCCGGCGGCCTCCCCCTCGGCCTCCAGGTCATCGGCAAGGCGCTCGACGAGGCCACCGTGTTCCAGGTGGCGGACACCCTCGAACAGGCAGCCGGCTTCACGGCGCGTCCGGACAAGTGGTGGTGAGGCCCATGCGCCACCTCGCTCTCCTCGCCCTCCCGCTGCTCCTCACCGCTTGTCAGGGCGAATCCCGCACCACCGCCTCCACCGAGACCACCGTCGACGGCCAGACCGTCGCCGCCGTCGAGGCGACCGGTCCCTGGTGCCGGCCGACGCCGAACGGCATGGACATGACGGCCTGCTACGTCACCCTGACCTCACCTTTCGGGGACCGGGCGATCGCCGTCATCTCGCCGCGCGCGGCCCAGTCGATGATCCACGCGGTCTCGACCGATGGCGGCGTGATGTCGATGAACGCCATGGAAGACGGCCTCGAGCTGCCCGCCGGTCAGGCCGTCGCCCTGGCCCCCGGAGGCGACCACATTATGCTGACCGGCGTGACCGTGCCCCTGGCCGAAGGCGACCTCGTGCCCGTCGCCATCACCTTCGCCTCGGGCTCCCAGATCGCGATGGAGTTCCCGGTCACGGCCTCCGCGCCTGGCGGTACGCCCGCCCCGGCTCCGGTCGAAGCTACGGATTCTGCAGCGCAATAATTTCCGCTTGACGGCTGGCCCGGATTTCCGTCAGCCTAGGGTCACTCATCAAGACCGGCTGAGGGATAGGCCCTTTGACGCCGGGGCAACCTACCAGGATCCACCCGATCCCGGAGATGGTGCCAACTCCTGCGGGGTTCTGTTCCAGAGCCGCGAGAGATGAGTGAAGGGACCGGCGCCCGCGTGCGCTTCGTCATCTTCACGGGTCTTCTCAACCGTTCGGGTCTTCGATGAGCGGAGATCGAGCGGCCCGTGACCAACCTGTCCTCCCCCTGCACGCCTGACAGCCAGGAACGCGTCGTCGCGATTCCGGCCGACTTCCGGCTGGCCTCGGGACAGATTTTGGCCGGCGTCGTCCGCGCTCGCCTGACCGGTCCGAAGACCGGCTCCCTGATCGTCGTGGCCGGCGGCATCTCGGCCGGCCGCAAGGCGGCCGACAGCGCGGCGGGCCCCGGCTGGTGGGGCTGGCTGATCGGCGACGGCGCCCCCGTCGACACCGCCCGCCACCGCCTGCTGGCCGTCGACTGGCTGCCCGAGACCGATATCGGCGACGTCCTCACCATCTCGACCGCCGATCAGGCCCGCCTGCTGGCGCTGGTTCTCGACGATCTGGGCGAGCCCGTCATCGACGCCTTTGTCGGCGCCTCCTATGGCGGCTGCGTTGGCCTGGCCTTCGCCGAGCTGTTCCCTGACCGCATCAGCCGTCTTGTCGTCATATCGGCCGCCCACCGCGCCCATCCCGCCGCCACCGCCTGGCGAGGCGTCCAGCGCCGCCTGCTTCAGTTCGGCCTTAAGACCGGCCGCGAGGACGACGCCATCGCGCTCGCCCGCGAGCTGGCCATGACCACCTATCGCTCCCCCGAAGAGTTCGACGCTCGCTTCTCAACCGGCGACGCCCCCGATGCCGCCGGTCAGCCCTATCCCATCTGCGATTATCTGGTGTCGCGCGGCGCCGCCTATCCCGGCCAGACTTCGGCCCGCCGCTGGATCGCTCTCTCGGACTCGCTCGACCGCCACACGGTCGCGCCCGAGGCCATCACGGCGACCCTGACCGTCGTGGGCTTCATCTCCGACCGCCTCGTCCCTGTCGCCGACAGCCGTGCGCTGGCCGACAGGGCCGCCAACCTCGCCCGCTTCGTCGAGGCCCCCTCGCTCTACGGCCATGACGCCTTCCTCAAGGAACGCGCCGTGATCGCCGATGTCATCACCACCGCCCTCGAGGGCCTCCAGTTCAGCTGTTCCTCCCAGGAGATCGCCGCGTGACCCGCCCTCTCGCTCCCTCGACCCAAGTCTGCCGTTCGGGCGTCAATGTCGATCCGACCCACGGCGCGGTGATCCCGCCGCTCTATCTGTCCTCGAACTTCAGCTTCGACGGCCTCGATGGAAAGCGGAAGTACGACTACACGCGCTCGGGCAATCCGACCCGCGATCTCCTCGCGGACGCCATCGCCGAACTCGAAGGCGGCTGCGGCGCGGTTGTGACCGCCACGGGCATGGCCGCCGTCGATCTGGCCCTCTCGGTGCTCGAGCCCGGCGACCTTCTGATCGCGCCGCACGACTGCTACGGCGGCACCCACCGTCTGCTGACCGCGCGCGCCCGCCGGGGCCATTTCACCGTCACCTTCGTGGATCAGGGCGATGACGCAGCCGTCGACGAGGCGCTCAAGCTCAAGCCCCGCCTTCTGCTGATCGAGACTCCGTCCAATCCGCTGCTGCGCGTGGTCGACGTCACCTCGCTCTGTAGCCGCTCCCGGGCGGCGGGCGCGCTGACGGCAGTGGACAACACCTTCCTGTCGCCGGCGCTTCAGAACCCGATCGCCCTGGGCGCCGATCTGGTGATCCACTCGACCACCAAATACATCAACGGCCACTCCGACGTGGTCGGCGGCGCGGTCGTCGCCGCCGATCCGGAAGTCCTCCAGCAACTGGCCTGGTGGGCCAACTGTCTCGGCACCACTGGTTCGCCCTTCGACAGCTGGTTGACCCTGCGCGGCGTGCGGACCCTCTTCGCCCGCGTCGAGCGCCAGCAGGCCTCCGCCGGCAAGATCGCCGAATGGCTCGAAGCCCAGCCCCAAGTCGCCAAGGTCAACTATCCGGGCCTCAAGTCCCACCCCAACCACGACCTCGCCGCCCGCCAGCAGAAGGGCTTCGGCGCCATGCTGTCGGTCGAACTGCTCGGCGGCATCGACGCGGTCCGCGCCTTCGCCGAAAACCTGTCGATCTTCACCCTGGCCGAGTCACTCGGCGGCGTGGAAAGTCTGATCGCCCACCCCGCCCTGATGACCCATGCCGCCATGGACCCGGAAGCCCGCCGCACCGCCGGCATCGGCGACGGACTTGTCCGCTTCTCGGTCGGTCTGGAACACGAGGACGACCTCCTGGCCGACCTCGCCCAGGCGCTCGCCGCCATTCCGGCCCAGGCCGAGGCGGCCTGATGTCCGCGGTTCCGCTCCTCGTACCCGTCACGCCCCGACCCTCGACGAACGAGGAGCCGCCGGTCGCCCTCGTGCACGTCACCGTCGGCAGCCCGCGCGCCGTCCGTGACGCCGCCACCGCCGTCTATCGCCAGACCCGACAGGGCCGCCGCGTCATCGCCGTCAGCGCGGGCCCGGTCGACCCTTTGGTCTCGGTGCTGCACCGGATCGGCGTCTCCGCCGTCGCGGCGAAGGCTCATGCGCCGGAGCTCGTCAGCGCCCCCGTCGTCGTGGTCGAGGGCGTGCCGTCCGAGCCCAATGAGGTCGAAGCCGTCGCCCGCCCCGTTCGCGTGGCGCTCGCCGGCTGCGGCGTCGTCGGCGGTGGGCTCTACATTCGTCTCTGGGACGACCCCCGCTTCGAGATCGCCTCGGTTCTGGTCCGCGATCCGCGCCGCCGCCGAAAACCGCAGCCCGATCCGACCAAACTCGTCACCAACATCGACGCCCTTCTGGCCACCAGCCCGGACGTCATCATCGACGCCCTGTCCGACGCCGAGGCTGGCCGCTTCCTCACCCGCGTCGCGCTCGCGCGCGGTATCTCCGTCGTCTCCGCCAACAAACAGGCCCTGGGCGCCGAACTGGATCAGCTTCAGGCCCTGGCCGACCGCACCGGCGCCCGTCTCGGCGTCTCGGCCTGCGTCGGCGGCGGTGGTCCGTTGATCGAGACCCTGCTGCGCGCTCGCGACCACGGCCCGATCGTCGCCATCGAGGGCGTGCTGAACGGCACGGTCAACTTCCTCCTGAACCGGCTGGCCACGGGCGCGGCCCTGTCAGACGCTGTGGCCGAGGCCCAGGCCGCCGGCTTCGCCGAGGCCGACCCGTCCTCAGACCTCGAGGGCCGCGACGCCTCCGCCAAGCTCCAGATCCTCTCCCATCTGGCCTTTGTGGACCGCAAAACTGTTCCTTCTGTCCAGAAACTCTGCCCTGAAACTGCACTGCCTGAGGGCCCGGTTCGCCAGATCGCGCGCGCCGACGCGACGACCGCCTCGGTCGCCTTCGAGGCCGTCGCCGGCGACCCGCTCTTCGCCGACCTGCCCGACGAGTGGAACGCCCTGCGCGTCACCTGCGCCGACGGCCAGACCTTCCCCTGCCGGGGCCGCGGCGCCGGCCGCTGGCCCACGACCGAAAGCGTCTGGTCCGACCTGCTGGATATCGCCGAGGCCTGATCGTCAGGTTCCGGCATTAGCGAAACGGCGCGCGGCTGTGGTCGGCTGACCCCACAGGAGGTCCGCCATGCGTCTGCCCCTCGCCCTGCTGCTGATCCTCGCCGCATCGCCTGTCGCCGCCCAGGAGGCGCAGCAGTTCAACCTCTACTGCCGCGAGTTCGACGACCCCGACACGCCCAGCACCGTGATCGACCACAACTTCTCGGTGGACCTCGACGCCATGACCGTCTGCCGGCGCGGCAATCCGCGCTGCGCCGACGTCGTCCGTCAGGGCAGATTCCTGGAGTTCAGCTATCTGTTCAGCGACGGCGACACCGAGTTCCAGATGTTCCGTCTCTATGATCCCCAGACCGGCTGGCTCACCCAGATCATGCGCCGGGTCGGCGAGCCGGGCCGCACCTACGGCGACGCCCTGTGCGAGGTTCGGCCCTTCGCGTCGGTCATGGACTGACATTTCGGTCCGAACCGGCTAAAGGCTCGCGCCTCCCTTTCGAGCCCGGAACACCATGGCCCTCAAAGTTGCGATCGTCGGCCTGCCCAACGTCGGCAAGTCCACCCTCTTCAACGCCCTCACCAAGACCGCGGCGGCCCAGGCGGCCAACTACCCGTTCTGCACGATCGAACCGAACACCGGCGACGTGGCGGTCCCCGAACCCCGCCTGAATGTGCTGGCGGAAATCGCCGGTTCGAAGGAGATCATTCCCTCGCGCATCACCTTCATGGACATCGCCGGCCTCGTGCGCGGTGCCTCCAAGGGCGAGGGTCTGGGCAACCAGTTCCTGGCCAATATCCGCGACTGTGACGCCATTGCCTTCGTCGCCCGCTGCTTCGTCGACGACGACATCACCCACGTCGAGGACCGCATCGATCCGATCGCCGATCTGGAGATCATCGAGACCGAGCTCATGCTCGCCGACATGGAAAGCCTGGAGCGCCGCCGGGTCCAGATGGAGAAGCGCGCCAAGGGCGGCGACAAGGAAAGCCAGCTGAACCTCAAGCTGGTCGACCTGGCCCTGGCCCAGCTGAACATCGGCAAGCCCGCCCGCACCGCCGAGATCTCCAAGGAAGACCGCAAGGCCTGGGACATGCTCCAGCTCCTGACGGCCCTGCCCGCCCTCTATGTCGCCAACGTCGACGAAGGCTCGGCCGACAATGGCAACGAGCTTTCGGACCTCGTCGCGAAGCGCGCCGCCGAGGACAACGCCAACTCCGTCGTCATCTCGGCCAAGATCGATTCCGAGCTCGCCGTGCTGGACGAGGCCGAACAGCTCGAATTCCTCGAAACCCTGGGCCTGGCCGAGCCCGGCCTGAACCGCCTGATCCGCGAGGCCTACGCCCTGCTCGGCCTGCAGTCCTACTTCACGGTCGGCCCCAAGGAAGCCCGCGCCTGGACCATCCACATCGGCGACACCGCGCCCCAGGCGGCCGGCGTCATCCACACCGATTTCGAGAAGGGCTTCATCCGCGCCGAGACCATCGCCTACGAGGATTATGTGGCCCTGCGCGGCGAGGCCAAGGCCCGCGAAGCCGGCAAGCTCCGCGCCGAGGGCAAGTCCTACGTCGTCAAGGACGGCGACGTGATGAACTTCCTGTTCAACAACTAGAACAAAAGTTCTTGTTTTGTTCTAGTTGTTGGCTATCCTTCGTGGATGGCCGGCAAGGAGGCATTGAAGGGTCGCGGCGCGCGTTCGAACGCGACGAGCCGCTACGTCTCCGACAAGCGCGAGGCCTTCGACGATGGCTGGGAGCCTGACCAGGAGGAAGACGCCCTCCCCCGTCTCGACACCCAGCTGATGCCCGAGCGGGCGCGCAGGATCATCTCGACCAACGACAGCCCGGACATCGGCTTCGACCGCTCGATCAATCCCTACAAGGGCTGTGAGCACGGCTGCATCTACTGCTATGCGCGGCCCAACCATGCCTACCTCGGCTTGTCGCCGGGTCAGGACTTCGAGACGAAGATCTACTTCAAGCCCGAGGGCGCCCGGCTGCTCGAGGCCGAACTGTCGAAGCCCAGCTACCGCCCCAAACGCATCCATATCGGCGGCGACACAGACCCCTATCAGCCGGCCGAGAAAAAGCTCGGCATTACGCGCGGCATCTTGGAGGTGTTCGACCGGTTCAATCACCCGGTCTCGATCATCACCAAGTCGCACCTGATCACGCGCGACGTCGACATCCTGGGCCGGCTCGCCGCCCGCAACCTCGCCTCGGCCTGTATCTCGATCACGACGCTCGACCGCACGCTGGCCCGAGACATGGAGCCCCGCGCCGCCACGCCCCCACGACGCCTGGACGCCATCAAGCGGCTGGCCGACGCAGGCGTGCCCGTCATGGTCGGCTTCGCCCCGGTCATTCCCGGCCTGAACGATCAGGAGATGGAGGCGGTGCTCGAAGCCGCCGCCCAGGCCGGCGCCACGCGCGCCATGTTCGTGACGCTGCGGCTGCCGCTCGAGATCAAGGACCTGTTTCGCGAATGGCTGGCCGACGCCCGACCGGACCGGGCGTCGAAGATCATGTCCCTGATCCGTCAGGCGCGCGGTGGCCGCGACTACGACCCTGAATGGGGCTCGCGCATGAAGGGGACCGGGCCGCTCGCCGACATCCTCGCCCAGCGTTTCGCCGCCGCCTGCCGCCGCTACAGGCTCAACACCACCCGGGTGGAGGCCGACCTGACCGCCTTCCGCGTCCCGCCCAAACCCGGCGACCAGATGAGTCTGTTCGACGCAGCCTGATAATCGCCCGTAGCCGAATATCGTAAGATGCTCATCTGAAATGATTTATAATCGGCGTATCGGCGAGTTTTCCCCGCCGCAATCCGTCGAGCTAGGCTCCCACCCTGCGGTCTTTGACATTCTGAAACGACGCCAAAGCCCCGTCGTACCCGAACGACCCGAACGACCCGCACTGTGTTTTCGACCGTCCGGGCTGTTCGATTTGATCAGTGTGTCGTGCGGTTTGACGGCCTAGGCCGCGTTGGCCGGCGCCACCAAGATGTCGTCCGCCGGGCCGTAGTCCAGCTTCTCGAGCAGATAGGCGGTGTCTTCGCGCCCGGCGTAGGGCCGCTGGCTCAGGAATCGCTCCAGCATCCGCTGCTGGAAGCGCTCGCGGTCCAGCGGTGCGTCCTCGGCCACCAGTTCGCGCCAGGTGTCGATGCCCGCGCGGAACGCTCCGAAAAGGCGCGGCGGCAGCCCGGCCCGGTCATAGATGGCCTTGAGCCCGAGCGGGCCCGCGTCGTGGATCATCAGCCAGGCGCGGCTGTGCGGCACTCCGGCCAGTTCAGCGATCCCGTGCTCGACCAGCGGCATCACACCCCGCGCGACCGCCCGCATCAGAAGCGAAGCCGTCAGCGCCTTGCGGGCATGAAGTTGGGCGGTGAAGGCGCCGATGTCCTGGCTGGCGTCGGCCTGGTCGATCAGGTCCACCGTGGCTCGCTCGCGCGCGCCGGTCGCCAGACGGATCGCCGTGTCAGCCGACAGGGCGTGGCGCGACACCAGATGCTCCTTCACCGCGTCGGACGCCATCTCGATGAGGCGCTCGGTGATCGAGACCGGCAGGACCTTCCGATAGGCCATGGCGGTGACGATGTCGGTGGTCGGGAAACGGTCCACGGCGCAGCCCAGCGCCTTTTCCGACAGGTCGGCGTTGTCATTGGCCACCAAGGTGCGGACCGCCGCCTCTACGCCCTCAGCGGCGATGATCTCACCGACGTCGCGCGACACGAAGGGCCTGCCGGCCACCGCCACCTGACGCGCCCGGTCGCCGACCCGGATGACCTCGATCAGGTCCTCGTCCGAAAAGGCCGGCGACGCCGAGATGATCGGCAAGGCGATGCTGTCGACATCGCGCGCCAGCCGGAGCGCCACGTCGCGCGGCAGCAGATCCGAGGACTTCAGCGTCACCGCCAGCGCCCGGCGCACCAGTTCCGCCGCGTCGGCGGCCAGCACGCGCATGATCTTGTGGGCGGCCTCGCGCTCCATGGGATCCAGCTCGGCCACATCCATCGTTCGGCACAGCTTGTGCGCGGCGGCGGCGCGGTCCTCTTCATCCTCCGCCTTCACCAGTCGGCGGATGTCAGCTTCGGTGAGGCGGGCGCGCGAGGTGATCATGGCTGCGAATCCAGGGCTTTGCCCAGACTATCCGATCATCAACCCTAATGATCCTTTACCTTTTCCATCTGGATCAGGGTAACCGCACGGAAACCGCTTTCGGCGCATGGTTCGTCCATGAGCGAACCTGCCAGCAGACCGCGGATCGAGATTCCAGAGCCCGCCTCCGAGGACTGGGAGCGCGCCATCGCCATGATGGGCCTGGAGGCCCAGATCCAGCTCCTGCCTTATGCGCTTGGGTTCTTCGGCATCTGCCTGCCGATCTTCGTGACCGCCGCGGGCTATGCGCCGAACTCCATCTGGCTGGTCGCCTCTATGGGTCTGTACGCCTTCAACTGGGCCGTATTCTACGCGATCGTAGATTGGCGAAAGACGCACCAGCCGAACCTGAGGAACCTGCGGCTGCACACTGCGGTCCACATTTCAGCAGGCCTTCTCTGGTCGATGGCGCTTCTGCAGACCTCCTTCTTCGCTCAGGCGGCCGGTCCCCTGGCCGAAATCCTCCTGGTGCTGTGCGTTGGCGCGGCCATCGGAGTAGTCTTCTTCTCCTCACCCAGCCTGCCCAGCCTGCTGCTCGTCGGCCCGGCCGCGGCGGCCGGTCCGATCATCGCCCTGCGTTTCAATCCCGAGACCGCCACGACCGGCCTCTACGCCCTGTGCGGAACGGCCCTCGCCATGGCCCTGGCCCTGATCCTCAACAAGCATCTACGCGGCCACTTCGCCATGGCTCTGGAACGCGAGGGCCTGATCATCGAGCGCGAAGGCGCGCTGGATGAGACCCGAAAGCTTGCCAAGTCCAAGTCTGACATCCTCGCCACCCTCTCCCACGAAATCCGCAACGGCCTGTCAGGCGTCGCCCATGTGCTGGCCGGAGCCCTGGGAGCCGGCTCGCGCGGCGCGCCGTCACGTGATCAACTCAAGGCCGCCCTGTCCGCTGCCCGCGACCTCGTCGAGGTTCTCGACGCGACCCTCGATTCCGAGGTCGCCGAATCGGGCCGTCTGGTCGTCCAGAAGCGCCCCCTCGACGCCGCAGGCCTGGTCCAGGACATCGCCCTCCTCCACCGGGGCGCCGCCGCCGCCAAGGGCCTCGAGATCATCGCCCAGATCGATTCCGGCCTGCCTCTCACGCCCGGCGCCGCAGTCGCCGACAGCGCCCGCGCCCGTCAGGTCCTGAACAACCTCGTGGCCAACGCCGTGAAGTACACCCTGCGCGGCCGCATCGAGCTGCGCGCTCACCGGCCGCAGAATGGCCTGATCCGTCTCGAGGTCGCCGACACCGGCCCGGGCCTGTCCGCCGACGAACTGTCCAAGGCTTTCGAACCCTTCGAGCGTGTCGCCCGCACCGGCGCCGGCGTTCCCGGCGCCGGCCTCGGCCTGGCCCTATCGCGCCGCCTGGCGGCCCTGATGGGGGGCTCCCTCGGCGCCGAGAGCGCCCCCGGCGTCGGCTCGCGCTTCTGGATGGACCTGCCTTGGGATGAGGCCGCGGTCCTGCAGGACACGCCGTCCGCGCCTCCTGTCCCCGTCCCCGCTGATCGCGCACTGCGGATTCTGGTGGCCGAGGATGATCCGCTGAACGCCGCCATGCTGCGCGCCGTTCTCGAGCAGCTGGGCCACAAGGTTCTTGCCGTCGGCGATGGCCAGCGCGGCCTGGAGCTGCTGCAGATGGGCGACCTGGATTTGATCATGGTCGACGGGCGTATGCCCATCATGGACGGCCCCGCCATGATCCGCGCCCTGCGTGCTCTTCCGGGCCCCGTGGCCAGCATCCCTGTGGTCGCCGTGACCGGTGGCGACGCCGAGGAGGTGGAGTCCATGACCAAGGCTGGCGCCGACGCTGTGCTCAGAAAGCCGGTAACCGTCACCGCCGTGGCCCGATCCGTCGCCGACGCCAGCGCCCTGGACCGCCGCGATCGCGACCGCGCTGTCGCCTGAGGCCCGGATCGTCCCTAAATAGGCGTATGCCCGTCGCCCGCCTCGATTATCGCGCCGCCGTATCCGTAACCGGAGAAGACGCCCGCTCCTTCCTTCAGGGCCTGCTGACGCAAGACGTCGAGACCTTGGCGGACGGCGAGGTCCGCTACGGCGCCTTGCTCGGACCCCAGGGAAGGCTCCTGATCGAGCTTTTCCTCCACGGACAGGCCCACGGCGTGTTGATCGACTGCCCGGCAGACCAACGCGACGCGCTCATCCAGCGCCTGACCCTTTATCGCCTACGGGCGAAGGCGCAGGTCTCGGCCGACGACGGGCCCATCTTCGTCGCCTGGGGCGCGGATGCGCCTTCCGACTGGCCCATCGACCCGCGCCTCCCCGGCCTCGGCCGCCGCTGGATCGGAGAGGGTCAGTCCAATGCGTCCGAACCGGCCTGGCTCGAACACCAGCTCGCTCTCGGCGTCCCCGATGCGCGCGACATGAAGCCCGACGCCGACTATCCGATCGAGTGCGACCTCGACCTCCTGAACGGCATCGCCTTCCACAAGGGCTGTTTCGTCGGACAGGAAACGACCTCGCGCATGAAGCGCCGCGGCGCGATTCGCACCCGGCTCGTGCCTGTGATCTTCGACGGGCCCGTCCCGGCCGTCGGCACGGAGATTCTGAACGGCGACCTGCGCGCCGGCGAGATTCGTTCGGGTCAGGACGGCCGCGCCATGGCCCTGCTTCGTCTCGACCGAATCGGCGGCGCCCTGGCGGCCGGCGGCATGGAGGTTCGGGCCGACCCTCCGGCGTGGCTAGGACTGGACCGCCCTTAGATGATGCAATGCGATGGCCGCCGCCGTCGCGACATTCAGCGAATCGAAGCCGTCGGCCATCGGGATGGCGATGCGTCGGCAATGGTCCATCACCGAATCGGGCAACCCCGGCCCCTCCGCTCCAACCACGAGGGCCGTCGGGCCGTTGGGCCGCAGATCCGAGAGCCGCTCCTCCGCGCCGGGGGTCAGGGCGACAAGCTGGTAGCCCAGGCCCACAAGCGTCTGTACGACCGCTTCGCCGTCCGCGACCCGCGCGTGGGGCGTGATCAGCGCCGCCCCGACCGACACCCGAATCGCCTTGCGGTAAAGCGGATCACAGCAGCCGGCGTCCAGAAGCACGCCACGCGCACCGAATCCCGCCGCCGCCCGGAACAGGCCACCCATATTGTCGTGATTTCCGACGCCGACGACGGCCAGGACGATGTCCTTGCGCTGCGGATCGCCCAGCATCGTCTCGGCTGGAACGCCTGCCCCCTTGCGGCCCACCGCCAGAATGCCGCGGTGAATAGGAAAGCCGGTGATGACGTCCATGACTGCCTGATCGGCCGCATAGACCGGCGCGCGTATGCCAGCGAGAGCGTCAGCGAGCCCAGTAAGCCGCTTCTCCGCCACAAGCACCGCTTCCGCCTCATAGAGCGAGCGCGGGCTCAGCAGATGGCGTAGCACAACCTCGCCCTCGGCGATGAACCGGCCCTGACGCCCGACCAGATCACGCTCGCGGACGTCGCGGAAAGCCGCGATCCGCGGATCGGCCGGGTCCTGGATAACGACGGGTTTCATTTACGCGGCCTTAACCAAATCAGCGCCCATTGGGCAGGTCTTCTTCTCTCTTGGAGACACCCCATCACCAGACTTCATAAAGCCCGGCGCTTCGCCGGGCTCTTTTTTTGCGGGTGCTTGCGTCCGCGAACAGGAGGCTGCTATACGCCCGCCTCCGATGAGCCCTGATCCGCGGTAGCTCAGTGGTAGAGCAGCCGACTGTTAATCGGCTGGTCGTAGGTTCGAATCCTACCCGCGGAGCCATCGGCCTCTCCCCTCGCCATTCCGGCGAAGGCGAAATTCCAAGAAAATCAGTGCGATAAATAGCCGCGCGGCGCCCTTGACCATTCGAGGTCTCGCGGATAGGTTCCGCGCCGATTTCAGACCCCCTCCGACGTTCGCGTCGGGGCGCTGAGCGGCAACCTAATGTCCATGTCACCTGAATCGCGCGAAGAGGCGATCAAACGCCTCAACGAGCAGGCTGACGCTTTGGAGCGGCGGACCGAAAACCGTCTCGCTCAGGAGCTCGCCGGACAACGGGCGGCCGGCCAGGCCTGGAAGATCATCGCCGACCTGTTCGGCGGCGTTCTCGTGGGCATCGCGCTAGGGTTTGGCGTGGACTACGTGGCCGGCACCTCGCCGGTCGGAATCATCGGCGGCGTCCTCGTGGGCTTCGCCATTTCGGTCTGGATGGCCTGGCGCACCGCCAAGCGAATCCAGGCTGAAGCCGAAAGAGCCGGGGTGCAGCCGCAGGCCGTTCCCTTCGACGATGAAGAAGAAGACGCTTAGGACAGATGGCTGATCCGCTTCACCAGTTCCAGATCCAGAAGGTCGTGGACCTCCCGGACGTCACCCTGCCCGTTCTCGGCACGGTCGACCTGGCCATCACCAACTCGCACATCGCGATGACCATCGCGTTCGTCGTGGTGGTCGGTTTCCTGACGATGGTCACCTCGGGCGCCAAGGTGGTGCCGGGTCGTCTTCAGACCGTCGGCGAGACCCTGTTCGGCATGATCGACAACATGACGGACTCGATCATCGGCCACGACGGCAAGAAGTACTTCCCGTTCGTCTTCACGATCTTCACCTTCATCCTCGGCATGAACCTGCTGGGCATGTTCCTGTCGTTCACCGCCACCTCGCAGCTGGCGATCACCGCGACCTTCGCTGTCCTGACCTTCGGCTTGGTGCTGGTGGTCGGCTTTGTGAAGAACGGTCTCGGCTTCTTCTCGCTGTTCTGGCCGACCGGCGCGCCGCTGGTCATGCGCCCGGTGGTCGGCCTGATCGAGTTCTTCTCGTTCCTGCTTCGCCCGATCACCCTGATGCTTCGTCTGTTCGGCAACATGATGGGCGGCCACATCGCTCTGAAGGTCTTTGCCGGCTTCGTCGCCACCGCCGCCGTGGGCGCGGCTGGTCTCGCGGGCATCTTCATCTTCCCGCTCTCGCTGGGCATGACCGTGGGTCTGACGGCGCTAGAGTTCCTCGTGGCCTTCCTTCAGGCCTTCGTTTTCGCCGTTCTGACCTGCATTTACCTCAACGATGTGGTCAACCTGGGTCACGGCCACTAGGCCCGACCCAGTCCATCCCTACCAAAGCAACTCCAACTAGGACTTAGAGAACCATGGAAGCAGAAGCCGCCAAGCTCATCGGCGCCGGCATCGCGATGTCGGGCATGATCGGCGCCGGCATCGGCGTCGGCAACATCTTCGGCAACTTCGTCGCGGGCGCCCTGCGCAACCCGTCGGCCGCCGCCTCGCAGGTTGGCAACCTGTTCGTCGGCGCCGCCCTTGCCGAAGCGCTGGGCATCCTGGCCTTCGTCATGGGCATCCTGATCTGGATCTCGTAATCCGGACCCGGGCGGCCGGTTCGCCGGCCGCCTCCTTGCCTTTCTGACGTAGAAGACGATGGCTGATCCTCACGCTCCCCTTCCCGCGGACGCCCACGGCGCTCCGGGCGAAACGCACGCATCCACCGAAGCCGAGCACGGCTCGGGCGGCGGGCTGCCGCAATTCGAGTTCCAGCACTGGTTCGGCCAGATCGTCTATCTGGTCTTCCTGTTCATCGTTCTCTACCTCCTGATCGCCAAGGTCTTCGCGCCCCGTATGCGCAAGGTCTTCGACGAGCGGGCCGAGACGATCGGCAAGGCCGTCGAGGAAGCGCGCTCGGTTCAGGAAGAAGCCCAGAACCAGGCCGCTCAGGCCCAGGCCGAACTGGCTGAGGCCCGCGCCTCGGCCCGCCGCACCGCCGGCGCCGCCAAGGCCCGTGTCAGCGAAGACATCGCTCGCCGTACCGCCGCCCAGGAAGCTGTTCTGGCCGAGCGGGTCGCCGAGGCCGAAGGCCGCATCGCCAAGATGCGCGACGCCGCCATGGCCCAGGTCGACACCGTCGCCACCGACACCACCAAGGCGATCGTCGAGAAGCTGACCGGCAAGGCCCCCACGGCCGCCGAGCTCACCGCCGCCAAGGGAACGGCCTGATGGAATTCTTCAATCCGCACCTCTACGACCTCGCGAACCCGGAGCTCTGGGTCGCCGTCGGCCTGATCCTGTTCTTCGTGATCGTGATCGTCGCCAAGGTCCCGGCCATGGTCGCCGCTGCCCTGGACGCCAAGGCCGCCAAGATCCAGGGAGACCTCGACGAGGCCGCCCGCCTGCGCGCCGAGGCCGAAGCCATGCTGGCCCAGATCCGCAAGGAGAAGGCCGAGGCCGAGGCCCAGGCCAAGGCCATGCTGGAGGCCGCCGAGGAAGAGGCTGTCCGCCTGCAGTCCGAGGCCGAAGAGCGTCTGGCTGAAAGCATCGCCCGCCGCGAACAACTGGCCGAGCGCCGCATCGCCCAGGCCGAGGCCCAGGCCACCGCCGAGGTCAAGGCAGCCGCCGCTGACCAGGCCTCAGCCGCCGCCGAGCGCATTCTCGCGGCCCGGCTCGCTTCCGGCTCTGAGGACGCCCTCCTCGATCAGGCTATCGGCCAGATCGGCACGCGCCTCAACTAGGGCTGAAACGGCTCCAATCGATCAAGGGCCCGGATCGCACGATCCGGGCCCTTTTCGATTCCTCAGGCGGCCATGGCCTTGAGCGGCTTGCGATGGCCGATCTCACCATGCAGGCGCGCATAGGTCCGGCCCAGAGCCACGCCGAAGATGATGTGGCTGACCAGCATCCAGGCAATGGTGCCGAAACCGGCTGCGGCGCCAAACATGCCCATGCCCGCCAGCGGCATCACCGTCAGGCACATGACCAGCCAGGCCCCCACGGCGAAGAAGATGCCCTTGGTGGCCGCCGTATCGGTCGGCAGGCGCGGACAAAGCACCGCGAACAGCGGCCCGAGCACGAAGATGCCCGCCGCGAAGTGCATCGCCCAGCCGATCCAGGACGAGTTGAAGCCCGAGCCCAGCACCTGTCCTGCCATGGCCGACAGCAGGGACTGGAAGCTATGGAACACACGTTCGCCCATGGCGCCCTGCACGAAGCTGGCTACCAGATCGACGATCGAAACCACCGCGGTCGCTACAAGACCTGCGATCATTCCTTTTTGAATACGAGACTGCATATCGCTCTCCCAAGGCGCGCGGCCGTCGGAGGGGCGTCATTTGTCGGGCGCCCGCCGCGCGATTATCGCGGGCGCGTCCCTGTCGTCGTCAGATCGAACGGATCGGCGGCGAAGGCACGCGTCCACTTATCGACGTGCGGGAAGTCTAGTCCCAATTCAGCCTTAATTGAAACCCGTAGCGATCACGACGCCGTGCGGCGCGCGTGGGCCCGGCTCCGGCGGCGCAACCGCCCGAGGATCCGCTGACCCTTCTTGAGCAGCAGGCGCTCGATACGCAGCAGCTGCTGCCAGAACACCGGCGCGAACTCCGGGCGTTTGCGCATCAGGCGACGGACTGGGAAAACCCAATTCGGACGCGCCTGCTGCATGCGGATGAACTGCCGCTTGGCCCAGTAGGAGTTCCGGAGCACCAGCATCACCCCGACGACCGCGATGGGCAGGCCGAACGGGCCAGGCAGCGGCGAAATCAGGATGCCGGCGATGATGACCAGCACGCCCAGCGCCATCAGGGCCACCCGTGCGAGCCGGGCCAGCAGACCGACACGCGCACGCGTCCGCACCCTCTGGAGGGTCGGCAAGGCGGTCGTCTCGACGGTCATGGCCAGCGTCATGGTTAGGGGCCCAAGGGGTGTTGCAGCGATGTCCGGATAAACGCCCGAACGTGGTAATCGTGCCGCGACCCAAGGTGGGAGCCGTAACCGGCTTCGTAAAGTAGCGGACCCTTGCTTTACAAAGATTTCATGCGGCTGATTTGCGGCAGAGCCGCGCCACACCGGCGGTCTTTTGATTAAGTCTTTGCAAGGTGTTGCCGCCGCGCGACAGCCCTAGGCCTTCCAGATCGGCCCCAGCTCGGTGCCCAGCGCCTCGAACTCGCCGCGGGTCATGTTCCAGTAGCCCACGACCTCCGCCTGGCGGGCCGGTTCCAGCAGGGCCGCGCAGGCCACGGCGAAGCTGGCGGGCGCCGAGCCTGGCGCGGTCGCCACCACACCGTCGGACACGGCGTGGGCTACGTCACGATACCGGTCAGCGCCGGCATAGACCGCTGCGTTCTCGGACAGGAAGGGCCCGGAGTTCGAGGTGTGCGGCCGTTCGTCCAGCACGCCCGCGCGCGCCAGCGCCAGAGTTCCGGCGCAGATGGCCGCGATCGGCTTGCCTTCGTCGGCCCGCGCCTTGAGCCGGTTTGACAGGGCGGCGTCGTCGAACCGCATCCAGGCGTCGGATCCGATGATGACCACCAGGTCGGCCTCGCGCAGATCGGCGGTGTCATAGCCTGTGTCGACGTCCAGCATCACCCCGCCCATCGACACGACCGTCTTGCCGTCCGGGCTGGCGGTACGGATCGTCGCGCCGAAATATTCCTTCAGCACGGGCAGGACCGGCCCCATTTCCCAATCGGCGGCCCCGGGCTGCAACAGGACGACGACATGCTTGCTCATCAGGACACTCCGGACTGGGCGGTCCGCCACAGGCCGACCGAATAGCCGGCCAGCAACGGCCATTGAATGAAGGCGAGAACGCCGGCCCACAGCCAATCGATCCACGGCCCCGCCTCGGGGGGCGCCAGGGGGGCCCGCGCCCCCGCCCCGCACGGCGCGCGCCCCGCCCCCCGGC
>JAEYWU010000129.1 GCA_023428785.1 Pseudomonadota bacterium | reverse complement strand
GGATCAGGCCTGTGATAGCCTGCAACGAAGGACCTCCCGGTTCGCGGCCGCGCATCCCGCTCGACCGATCCCCGCCGCCGCGTCGGAGCCTGGTACCGAGGCGCCTCTCCTGCGGTGGAGACGAGGGCAGAATAGGGCTGGGGCCAAGCGGCGGGGACGAAGGCCCGCGAGATTCTTTTTCGCGCGCGGTCTCAGTTCGTCATCCTCGGGCAAGGCGAAGCAGCGACCCCAGGGTCGGACGTGGGGTTGAGAGGCCTGTCCGGCGAGGGCTGAGCGGCCGACCGACTTACCCTCGGTTCAAGCCCGAGGGTAACGAAAGAAAAAAGGGTGAGGCGTTCCACACCCTCGCTTCGATGCGGGGATCCGTCGCCGGATTCGCCTTGCGCATGGGCGTGGCCAGGATCACTGTGGGTTGATTGCTGAGGGGGTTCCGCATGCGTCTGGTCGCTATTCTGGCAGCGGGCCTGGCCCTGTTCTGGGCCAATGGGGCGATGGCCCAGACGGGGGAGGACCCGTCGCCGCGCGCCCGCGAACTGGCCGCCCGCTACGTGGAGCTCGCCGATCTGCGCGGCATGATGCTGGCCCAGATGCAGGGCATGACCGGCCTGCAGGACGAGATGATGACCGGCTTCGAAGCCCTGGGCGTCCCCGTGAAGAGCGATGCGGCCGGCGAGATCCCGACCTTCGTGCCGGACGGATCGCTGGACGGGATGGAGCCGATGATCGTCTTCATCGAGGACATTCTCGTCCAGGCCATCGCCGAGACCTATCCGGAGCCCGAGCTTGTGGCGCTTGTCGGCTTCTATGAAACCGAGGTCGGCCGCTCGATCCTGCGGCGTCAGGCGACGCTGGAGACCCGGATGACGGGCCTGATGTACGAGCGCATGCCCGAGATGCTGGCTGCGATGGGTATCGACCCTTCGGCCGCTGCGGCCATGTACGGGAGTGGCGGCGAGGACTTTCTCGAGAGTGCGACGCCGTCCCGTCAGATGGACCGCAGCTCACCGACTGCGCGTGGCATGAGCCTGGATGACATGATGCTTTACGGTTCGGACGAGCCGGTGCTCGTAGTCACCGAGGGCTGGCCGCTCGACTAGCACGCTCGGGCTCGCGGCTTGCCGCTGCGTCGACGAGGGCCTAAGCCTTGCCGCCGTTTGAATCGGCGCAACGAGGCCATCATGACCATCGCCTTCCTCTTCCCCGGCCAGGGCAGCCAGGCCGTCGGCATGGGACAGATCCTGTCGGAAGCCTTCCCGGTCGCCAGGGCTGTATTCCAGGAAGTCGATGACGCGCTGAACCAGAAGCTGTCGGCCCTGATGCGCGATGGTCCGGACGATCAGCTGACCCTGACCGAGAACGCCCAGCCGGCCCTGATGGCCGTGTCGGTGGCGGTCGCGCGTGTTCTGGAGAAGGATTTCGGCGTGGCCATCGGCCAAGGCGCCTGGGTGGCCGGTCATTCTCTTGGCCAGTATTCGGCCCTGTGTGCGGCCGGATCGCTGGCTCTGGCGGACACGGCCCGGCTCCTGAAGCTGCGCGGCCAAGCCATGCAGCGCGCCGTCCCGGTGGGGCAGGGCGCCATGGCGTCGCTCATCGGACCCAAGTCGGACCTTGCCCTGGCCGAAGAGTCCGCCGCGGCAGGATCGGCGGTTGGCGTCTGCGTCGTGGCCAATGACAACAACGCGGGCAACATCGTCATCTCCGGCGAGAAGGCCGCGGTCGATCGTGCGATCGAGAAGGCCAAGGAACTGGGCGCTCGCGCTATTCCGTTGAATGTGTCAGCGCCGTTCCACAGCCCGCTGATGCAGCCGGCTGCCGAGGAGATGGCTGCGGCGCTCGCGGATGCGACCATTTTGGCTCCGGTCATTCCTGTCGTCGACAACGTCACCGCCCGCCCGGAGAACGATGCTGAGGCCATCCGCCGCCTGTTGGTCGAGCAGGTCACCGGCCGCGTCCGCTGGCGTGAGAGCATGGAGTGGATGGCCGGCGAGGGCGGCGTCACCCGATTTGTTGAGCTGGGCTCCGGCAAGGTCCTCACCGGCATGGCCAAGCGCATCGCGCCTGACGCCGAAGCCGTGGCGCTGAACGGCGCCGAAGACCTCGAAGCCTTTGCGAAATCCCTCTGAAGGAGCGATCCATGTTCAACCTTGAAGGCAAGACCGCGCTGGTGACCGGCGCGACGGGCGGGATCGGCGGAGCGGTCGCCCGGGCGCTCCACGCGCAGGGCGCAACCGTCGTGCTGTCGGGCACTCGTGAGGCGGTCCTGCAGGACCTGGCTGGAGAGCTGGGCGGCCGCGCCTTCGTGGCGGCGGCGAATCTGTCCGATGCAGAATCGGTCGACGGCCTGGTCGGTCGCGCGGAAGAGGCGGCCGGCGCCGGTCTCGATATCCTGGTCGCCAATGCGGGCATCACCAGGGACGGCCTTCTGATGCGGATGAAGGACGAGGACTTCGCCGACGTCATCCGGATCAATCTGGAAAGCTATTTCCGCCTGAGCCGCGCCGCCATGCGCGGGATGATGAAACGCCGGGCCGGCCGCATCATTGGCGTGACCTCGGTCGTGGGCGTGACCGGAAACCCGGGCCAGACCAACTATGCGGCCTCCAAGGCCGGAATGATCGGCTTTTCCAAGTCCCTCGCCCAGGAAGTCGCCTCGCGTGGGATCACGGTGAACTGTATCGCGCCGGGCTTCATCGCCTCGCCGATGACCGACGTCCTGACCGACCAGCAGAAGGAGGCCATCATGGGCTCTATCCCGGCCGGCCGTCTTGGCACCGGTGACGAGATCGCCGCGGCCGCCTGCTACCTTGCCTCGGACGAAGCCGCCTATGTGACCGGGCAGACGCTGCACGTGAACGGCGGCATGGCGATGATCTGATCGTGACTTCCCTAACGGGAGGACTGTGCTAAAGCCCCGCAACCGCTGGCGGAGTCGTCCGTTATGACTTGCCTAAGCGGCGCCGTGGGCCTACGGCAGGAACCGAATACAACGCCGCTCCGGCGGTTCTAGACAGAGAGACACCCATGTCCGACATCCTCGAGCGCGTCCGCAAGATCGTTATCGAGCACCTCGACGCCGACCCGGACAAGGTCACGGAGAAGGCCTCCTTCATCGACGACCTCGGCGCCGACTCGCTCGACAACGTTGAGCTGGTGATGGCCTTCGAAGAAGAATTCGACATCGAGATCCCGGACGACGCTGCCGAGCACATCCAGACGGTCGGCGACGCCGTGAAGTTCATCTCGGAGAAGTCGGGCTCGTAAGAGCCGGTTCTTCGGACCGCGAATTCGGCCGCCGGAGCATGGCTCCGGCGGCCGTTTTCTTTTGCGGCGCTGGCGGTTCAGCGCGCGCCTCGCTATTTTCCGCGCGAGATTCACGGATCAAGGAGCCGCCATGCGTCGCGTCGTGGTCACCGGCATCGGCCTGCTGACACCCCTGGGATGGGGTCGGGAACTGACCTGGAAGCGGATTCTGGACGGTCAGTCCGGGATCGGCCAGATCACCTGCTTCGACCCCGAAGGCTATGGCTGCACGATCGCCGGCGAGATTCCGTCCGTCGACGGTCGTGGCGGCGGTGCGCCCGGTCAGGACGGCGCCTTCGATCCCGATCAGGTGATGTCGGCCAAGGACCGCAAGCGCGTCGACGATTTCATTCTGTACGCTGTGGCGGCGGCTGACGAGGCGCTCGCTGACGCGAACTGGAAGCCGGAAACCGACGAAGACCGTGAGCGCACGGGCGTGATGATCGGCTCGGGCATAGGCGGGCTCGGGCCCGTCGCCGAGACGGCGGTCAAGCTGAAGGAAGAGGGACCTCGCCGCATCAGCCCCTTCTTCATTCCCTCGGCCCTGATCAATCTGGCCGGCGGCCAGGTCTCGATCCGCCATGGCCTGAAGGGCCCGAACCACGCGGTCGTCACCGCCTGTGCGACCGGCGCCCACGCCATCGGCGACGCGGCGCGTCTGATCATGTTCGGCGACGCCGATGTCATGGTCGCGGGCGGCGCCGAGAGCTCCATCGTACCGATCGGGGTGGCGGGCTTCGTAGCCTGTCGGGCCCTGTGCACCAGCTACAACGAGACGCCCGAGAAGGCCTCGCGCCCCTATGACAAGGGGCGGGACGGCTTCGTCATGGGCGAGGGCGCGGGCGTTCTGGTTCTCGAGGAATACGAGCACGCCAAGGCGCGTGGCGCGAAAATCTACGCCGAGGTCGCGGGCTATGGCCGGTCGGGCGACGCCTATCACATCACCGCGCCGTCCGAGGATGGCGACGGCGGCTTCCGCGCGATGATGGCGGCGCTGAAGAACGCCCGGCTTACGCCTTCGGACATCGACTACGTCAACGCCCACGGCACTTCGACCATGGCGGACGGCATCGAACTGAAGGCCGTCGAGCGTCTGCTGGGCAACCACGCCGCCAATGTCGCGATGTCTTCGACCAAGTCGATGACCGGTCACCTGCTGGGCGCTGCCGGCGCTATCGAGGCGGCGTTCAGCGTGCTGGCCATCCGTGACCAAGTGGCGCCGCCGACGATCAATCTGGACGATCCGGAGTTCGAGACCCCGATCGACCTGTGCGCCAATGCAGCCAAGCCGATGGAAATCGAGGTCGCCATGTCCAACTCGTTCGGCTTCGGGGGCACCAACGCCTCGGTGATCTTCAAGAAGGTCGCATGAGCGGTCGATCTTTGCGCGCCGGCATCCTGAGCGCCCTGGCGACTGCGATCCTTTTAGGCATCGCGGTCCTGGCCTGGGGCTGGAGCAGCTATACCGCCAATGGCCCGGAAGCGGCCCAGGGCGAAGAGACGCTGGTGATCCTGCGCTCGGGCGCAGGCGTCAGCGAGATCGCGGGCACGCTGCGCGAGGCCGGGGTGATCCGCTCCGAGACCGCCTTCCGCGTCGCGGCTCAGCTGACCGGGGCCGATCGCGGCCTGAGGGCGGGCGAGTATCGGATCGAGAGCCGGGCTTCGCTCTCCGACGTGATCGAGACTCTCCGGTCGGGCGAGGTCGTGCGGCACTTCGTAACCATCCCTGAGGGGTGGTCGGTCGCACAGGCGATCGACATCCTCAACGCCGAGGAGGTCCTGACCGGGGAGGTGAGCGAAATCCCCGCAGAGGGATCGCTGATGCCGGACACCTATGAGGTCATGCGCGGAGAGACCCGGCAGTCGGTCATCGCGCGCATGCAGGCGGCCCAGGTCGCCCTGATGGAGGAGCTCTGGCCGACCCGCGCGCAGGGACTGCCGTTCTCCACACCAGAAGAGGCGGTGATCCTGGCCTCAATCGTGGAGAAGGAAACCGGATTGGCTGCCGAGCGTCCTCGGGTCGCTGCGGTCTTCGTCAATCGCCTGCGCCTTGGCATGCGGCTGGAGAGCGACCCGACTGTCGTTTACGGCGTATCTGGCGGTCGGCCGCTTGGCCGAGGGCTACGGCGCTCTGAGCTGGATCGGGCTACGCCGTTCAATACCTACCAGATCGCGGGATTGCCGCCGTCGCCCATCGCCAACCCTGGCCGGGCCGCGATCGAGGCCGTCCTCAATCCGCCCGCCAGCGAGGACCTGTTCTTCGTGGCCGACGGGACCGGAGGCCACATCTTCGCACCGAGCTATCAGCAGCATCTCGCGAACGTGGCCCGGTGGCGCGCTATCGAGCGGGCGCGTCAACCGGTGCAGGGAGCGGCGCCGAGCGCGCCTGCGCCGCCTGTCACGGCAACCGGGCCGTCCGTGACGGAGCCGACGCCATGAGCAAGCTCTCCGGCATGACCGGCTTTGGCCGGGCTGAAGGCGCATTCGGCGTCTGGGCGTGGACGATCGAGGCCCGGTCGGTGAACGGGCGGTCGCTTGAGGTCCGGCCCAAGACCCCACAAGGCTTCGACGCCCTGGACCGCACGATCCGCGACGAGGCGCAGAAGCGCTTTCAGCGCGGCCAAGTCGGGGTGAATGTCCAGTTGCGCCAAGCCGAGGGCGAGATCACTGTTTCGATCAATCAGCCGGTTCTGGAGGCCTATCTAGCCTCCGCCCAGGCCTTGGTCGAGCAGGGCGCGTCGGCGCCGAGCGCGGACGGCCTTCTTATGCTCAAGGGCGTTCTGGATGCGGCCGACGCCGCCGACGAAGGCCGCGCGGCGGCGGAGCCCCTGATGGTGCGCGATCTCGCGATCGCGCTGGATGGATTGAAGGCTGCGCGGCTGGACGAGGGCGCTCGCCTGCGGCCGGTTCTTGAGGGATTTCTGGATCGCGTCGCCACGCTGACGGCGACCGCCCGCGACGAGGCCGGCACCCAATCCGTCGCCATACGCGAACGCTTCTCCAAACGGGTCGAGGAACTGACTGACGGCGCGGCAGGGCTTGAGGACCGTATTTTCCAGGAGGCGGCCATGATGGCCGCGCGCGCCGATGTGCGCGAAGAACTCGATCGCCTGGACGCCCACACGGCGTCGGCCCGGGTGCTGATTGACGAGGGCGGGCCAGTCGGACGACGGCTCGACTTCCTGACCCAGGAATTCATGCGCGAAGCCAACACGCTTTGCTCCAAGGCAGCCACGCTCGCCTTGACCTCGGCGGGGCTGGACCTCAAAGCCGTCATCGAACAGTTCAGGGAACAGGTGCAGAATGTCGAGTGACGGCCAGGCCAGCCATTCGCCCCGGCGGGGCTTGCTGCTCATGGTCGTGGCGCCGTCGGGGGTGGGCAAGACCAGCCTGACGCGGCGCCTGATCGCGGACCATCCCGATCTGCATCTGTCGCTATCCTATACGACGCGGGACCCGCGGCCAGGCGAGCACGACGCGCGCGACTATCATTTCGTGGATCGGTCGACGTTCGACACCATGGTCGAGGAAGGGGCGTTCCTGGAGTGGGCCGAGGTCTACGGGAACCGGTACGGCAGCCCCAAGGGGCCGATCGTGGCGGCGCTCGAGAACGGACAGAGCGCCCTGTTCGACATCGACCACCACGGGGCCCAGACGATCGCGAGCCAGATGCCCGAGGATTCGGTGCTGGTCTATCTGCTGCCACCGTCGCTGGCAGAGATGCACCGGCGCCTGACGGCGCGCTCTCAGGACTCCGAAGAGGTCATCAAGAAGCGCATCGCTCGGGCCAAGGACGAGGTCTCGCTGTGGGAGACGTTCGACTACGTCATTCTGAACGACGACTTCGACCGGGCCTATGCCGACCTGGCGCACATCTTCCACGCTGAACGCCTCAAGCGGTCCCGCAATCCGTGGATCGGCGCCTTTGTGGGCGGGCTGCTCGACGAAGAGGTCGATGCCTAGCCGCCTCAGCGGGTACAGAAACAGGCCAGACCTTTCTGACCCGATTGGTCCAGATCGGTCAGAGAGTCGAGGCGGCGAGTCGAAGGAATCCGGCCACGTCGATCACTTCCGCGCGCGCGTCCGGATCGACGCCGGACGCCTCGCAGAGCACCGCGCCGCCGAGAGGTTTGAGGCTTGAGCGCAGCATCTTTCGGCGCTGACCAAAGGCCGCTGCCGTGACCTTCTCGAGCGCGGCCAGGATCGCGGGAGGAGGCGCGTCGGAGCGAGGATCCAGCCGAACGACGGCGGACGCCACCTTGGGAGGCGGGGTGAAGGCGCGGGCCGGAAGGTCCATCACCACCCTGGCTTCGCAGACCGCCTGGGAGATCACGCCAAGGCGGCCGTAGGCGGAGGTTCCCGGACGGGCGGCGACGCGATCGGCGACCTCCTTCTGGAACATCAGAGTCAGGGACTTGGGCCGCCAGGGCCCGGTCAGCCACTTGATCAGCAGAGGCGTGCCGACGTTGTAAGGCAGGTTCGAGACCAGGTGGCCGGTCCGGCCGGCCAGCAGCTCCACTTCGTTGACCTTGAGGGCGTCGGCCTCGACCACGGTCAGGGGCTTTTCACTGGCCTCGCCGAGCTCGGTCAGGAGCGGCACGAATCGACGGTCCTTCTCGACGGCTATCACCTCCGTAGCCTCGGTTTCCAGCAGAGCCCGGGTCAGGCCGCCAGGACCGGGGCCGACCTCGATGACCACCTCGCCGTCGAACGGTCCGGCCAGCCGGGCGATCTTTCGCGTGACGTTCAGGTCGAGCAGGAAATGCTGGCCGAACCGCTTGTCGGCGAACAGGCCGTGGGCCTCCAACACCTCGCGAAGGGGCGGAAGCTCGCTCATGCGCCGGCGCGCCGCGCGGCCATGTCGGCGGCGAGCCTGATCGCCGCGATCAGGCTGTCGGCCCGGGCGACGCCCTTGCCGGCGATGTCATAGCCTACACCGTGGTCGGGCGATGTGCGCACGATCGGCAGACCCAGGGTGGCGTTCACGCCGCCCCAGAAGTCCAGCGTCTTCACCGGGATCAGGCCCTGGTCGTGATAGAGGCAGATCGCCGCGTCGTAGGTCGCGCGGGCCGCGTCGTGGAACATGGTGTCGGCGGGCAGGGGATCGGTGATCGTGATCCCGTCCGCGCGGAGGCGGGCGACGGCAGGGGCGAGGACCTCGCGTTCCTCAAGACCGATGCCGCCATTCTCGCCGGCGTGGGGGTTCAGGCCCGCCAGGGCCAGGCGGGGCGCGGCGATGCCGAAATCCCGGATCAGCGCCTCATGGACCACGCGGGCGGTCAGCATGACCCGGTCCGTGGTGACCAGCTCGGGCACCTCGTTCAGCGGAACATGGATCGTCACGAGACAGGCTCGCAGATCCCGGGCCGTCAGCATCATCACCGGGCCGCGGGGTCCGGCGAAGGGGACGTCGGCGGTCAGCTCGGCGATGAACTCGGTGTGCCCTGGAAACCGGAAGCCGGCCTGATAGAGCGGCGCCTTGGAGATCGGGCAGGTGACGACGCCCGAAGCGTCGCCGGACAGCGTCAGGGCGACGGCCTCCTCGATCCAGTCGGTGATGTCGACCGCCAGCGCCGGGTTTGGCCGGCCCACCTCGATCGGCGCAGAGCAGGGGCGGTCCAGAACCGGGATGGCTTCCGCGAAGGCGTCGGCCGCCTCGGCAGCGGTCTGGACCAGCGCCACAGGACCGCCGGCCGCACTGATGACCGAGGCGTCCCCGACGGCCACGAAGGTGTGCCTCGGAGACGCCTGAAGCGAACGCCAGGCCGCAGTGACGATTTCCGGGCCCACGCCGCCCGGATCGCCCAGGCTCAGGGCGAGAGGGCGGGGCGCCATGGACTAGCTGTCGGTGTTGCGCGACTCGATCGTGGCCGCGTTGCGCAGGTCGCGGATGTAGCGACGGGCCAGCATATTCAACTGCTGGCTGGCCAGCTCGCGCTGGATTTCGTCACGCGACGGGATCTGATCGCTGGCCGAGCGGCGGCCGCACATGGCGACGAGGTGCAGGCCCTGCTCGGAGCGAAGCGGTTCACTGATCGTGCCGACCGGAGCGTCGCGGGCGACCTCCTGGAACGGCCCGGCCAGATCGGCGACATTCGCTTCGCCGAGGTCCGAACCGACGACGCCCGGCGTCGCGTTGGCCCGGTCGACAATGGTGTCGCAGGTCAGGCCGCTGGCGCGCAGATTGACCAGGGTGGCCGTCGCGGCCGCGACCTCGGCTTCCGAGGCGCCCGGCGCCAGACGGATGCCGGCCTGACGCAGGGTGGCCATGGTGGAAACCGCGCCCGTGCGCTCGTCGCGGACCAGGACGATATAGACGCCGCCGTCGACCGGGATGGGGTTGGACAGCTGGCCGGGGTTCATCTGGTTGAGCGCCGTCTGGACCGGCGCCGGCATTTCACCGTCGATCACCCAACCGGCGTCGCCGCCCTGCTGGGCCGAGGGCGCCGATGAAAACTGACGGGCAACGCCCGTGAAGGGAGCGCCCTGCAGAATCTGGGCGACCAGCTGGCGGGCGCCGTTCATCGCGACGTCCATGCCGCCAACCGTGGCGGCGTCGATGTAGATCTCGCCCAACAGCCACTGGGGACGCGAGGCGGCGTCCTCAATGCGGGCCAGAACAGCGTTGATCTGGTCCGAGCCCACCCGGGCCCGGTCGCGGTAGCGGCCGCCAACCAGCATGCCCCAGCCGATGTCAACGCGGACCTTCTCGGCGAAGTGTGAGCGCTCGATGCCGAACGCCTCCATGGCCTCAAGCATCTGTGCGCCCGAGCCGCCACTCTGCGAAGCCATATCGTTGATATCGCTGATGATCATATCGTCCGAGATCTGGACGTCGAAGCGCTCGAGCTCCTGGGCCTGGAGATGCTGATCAATGAGCGCGCGCAGGGCCTGCTGCTGGATGGAGGGCAGGTTTTCCGGTGTCGGCTGAATCTGCGAGGTGAAGATGAGCAACAGCATTCGCTGACGGACGTCGTAGCTCGTGATCAGCTCGTCATTGACGGTGACCATGACGCCTTCGCCCATGACGATGTCCGGCGCGGCGCCCTGGGCTGCCGGCGGCTGCGCTGGCTGGCCGGCGACCTGAGCGACGGAAGGCTGGGTGAGGGTCATGGCCGCAGCCAGGACACCCGCGGAAATCATCCAACGCATGGGCGACCGGTTTCCTTTTCCGACGTGCGGAGTCAACGAATTGAGCGCCGTCGGGCGCTGTCTGGAGATCATCTGGACGCTCTTACCTTGATCCGCCCAATGTGGCGAGGTTTAGGCGCAGGAAGACGCCCTCGGACGAGCGGACGCCACGACCTGCGAGCAGATCTTCGTTGCGTTCATAGATCACTTCGACGCGAAGGCATTCGTCTTCATACAGAAGACCGATCTCGGACTGGCGCCAGAGATCATCCTCCAGGTCGCGCACCGCATTGAAGGACACGCCCCAATCGCCAACGAGGAAGACCTGGCCGGAGGCCTGGACGAACTCGTAGTTCTGGTCGCCGGCCGGCGACGGATCGGTGCGATCGACAATGTAGCGAAGCGCGACATGGTCGGCTTCCCGGAACCGGGCGCCGAACCCGACCTCGGCCTGGCGGACCTCAAGATTGTCGTCCAGACGCGTGCGGGCCCATCCGGAAGCGCCGGCAAAGGGCTGGAAGGCCGCAGCCACGACCCAGTCGGAGGCCGTTTCGGAAATGCCGGTCGGGTCGTAGAGCGTGCCGGCGACCGCGCCGTCCACCTGACGAAGGTAACCGGTCTCTTCCTCGGCGCGGAACATCCGCCCGACGAACAGGCTGGCGCTGCGGGTCGGGCCCCACTCTCCGGCGAGGCGCACGCCCAGGCTGGCGCGCGCGCCGCCCTCATAGAGGTCGTAGCCGGGGAACTTGTTCTCCTGGAAGAGGGTCGTCTCATCCAGTTCGATGACCTGGCTGTCCTCATTGGGGATGCGCGGGTCGATGTCGGCGTCGGGCGAGACGGCGAACTGGGCCATCGGCTCGATGATGAAGGAGCCACCGTCGAAGCGGCGGATCAACGGATAGCGGACGTCGAGACCGAGCGTGCCGTTGAAACGCGACACAGCGTTGTTGTCCGTGACCGGAACCGGCAGATCCTCGATCGTGTAGAAATCACCGCGCACCGTGGCGAACGGCTCGAGCCGCAGGCCGAAATCAGTCGTCAGGACACGCCGCCAATCCATCTCGAAGGACGCGCGGGCGCTGTCGACGCCGGGCGTGTCGTCGGTGACCGTGGCCGGCAGGTATTCAGGCGAGATGACCGGAGAGCCGACGTAGTCCTCGCGGAACAGGGCGACGGCGGAGCCGCGCATTCGCAGACGTCCTCCGAACACCGGGCCTTCCGGCTCCCAGCGCGCCTCGATCAACGGGCCGACCAGCGGCAGGGTGTCGTCGTTCTCGTAGATCAGGCCGCGCGCATCATTCGGCGCGAAGTTGACCTGGTCCACGCCCAGAAGCCGCATCGACTGAAAGCTGAGGACCGCAGCCGAGAAATAGGACCGGGCCGTCTGGCGCTCGACGTAGACCTGGCTGATCAGCCGGCGATAGTCCGTCTGGAACAGGCCGCGATCAGCGAAGACGTCCTCAATGTCGTAGCGATCGACGAGCGACGGGTCGGACACGCGCTCAATCGTGAAGCCCCAGCGCCAGTCCTGATTGATGGCGAAGGCGCCGTCGCCAAGAAGGTAGCCGCGCGCCTCGGCCTCGCCGTAGCGTTCGTTTTCGATGAGGACACCGGCGGTGGGGTCAATGTCGACATTGCCGAACAGCCGCTCGTGCGTGTAGCCGCCGCGAATCTGGACAGAGCCCGAGTGGAAGCGGCGGCGCCAGTCGAGATTGAGGAACGGATTGACTGAAGCATTGATCTGCGGGCTGACGATCAGGTCCTGATGCGGCGAGATCACCCACAAATAAGGCTGCTCATAGGAGAAGCCACGACCGTCCGATGAGGTGATCGTCGGGATCAGAAAACCGGATTGCCGCTCTGACGCCGGGTCCGGATGCCAGAAGACCGGAGAATAAAAGACCGGCACCCCGGCGATGCGGATGACGGCATTGCGATAGAAGACAACCGCATTGTCCTGATCCTGGACCACGGTGTCGGCCTGGATCGACCAGGTTGGTTCGCTGGCCTCACCCTCGCTGTTGCAGATATCGCAGGGGGTGAAGATGGCGTTGTTGAGCTCGTTGACCGTCTCGGAGCGCCGCACGGCCGTGGCGGCGGCGATCTTGATGTTCTCATCCAGCCGCGCAGCGAAACCTGTGGCGACACCGGCGCGCAGTTCGTCGTCCAGTTCGATCGTGTCGGCGTACTGGATCGTTCCGTCCGGATTGATCAGTTCAGCATTGCCCGAGGCGCTGAGCAGGCCGGTTTCCGTGTGATAGTCGACCCGGTCGGCGCGCAGCAGACGGCCCTGGTATCGGGCCTGAACCGAGCCGGTGGCGATGATGACCTCGACGTCGCGGTCCCGCGTGATCGAGTCCGCTTCCAGATAGAGACCATCCGAAGTCAGGCCGTCGGGGCCGGGCTCCTCAACGATCTGACGTTGCGGTGTCGGTGGCGTCTGCTGGGCGGTGGCGGCGGAGGCGACGGCAAGACCCGCCAGCGCCGCTGCTCCTGCGAGCAGGCGCGACCGCCAGGGCGTCGATCGGCCAGAAGCGTCGGCGATGAAGCTGAACATCGAGTCCTACAGAATGCTCCGCCCCGGTTAGCCGTCTTCGGTATAGCAGAGCAAGGTAAAGGCCGACAGAACCACGAGAATGGCCGGCATCCAGGCTGCGGCGAATGGCGGCAGGACCTCGGCCTCGCCCAGCGCCCGCATGAAGGCGTTGACGAAATAGAACAGGAAACCGAGCCCGATGGCCGAAATGACCATCAGGGGCAGATCGCCGAGACGCATCAGCCGCAGGGAGAAGGCGGCCGCCAGAACCGACATGGCGGCGAACATCAGCGGCGTGGCCAGAAGCTCCTGCAGGCGGAGCCGATACTGGGTCGCAGAAAAGCCGGCCGATTCGATCGACGAGATGATTCCGGGCAGCCGCCAGAAGGGTACGCTGCGGGGTTGTTCGAAGCGATCGAAGGCTTCGTCGAGCGACAGGTTCGAGCGGATCGAGAGGGTGGCGTAGGTCACGGCTTGCTGACCGGCGGCGGCTTCGCGGGCGTTGGTCAGTTCCCAGGCTCCTGGGACCAGACGGGCGGTGTCGGCCTCGATCCGGCGCTGGAAGACACGCCGACCGTCGGCGTCGGCCGCATAGACAAACATCGACACGCCGCGCAGCAGATTGGAGTTCGGCTCTCGCTCATTGGCCCGGACCACGACCTGGGTGCGGCCATCGCCCTGACGCACCCAGACGGCGGACGGCCCGGCGGGCAAACCCTCACGCGTGTCCAGCAGGGCCGCGGATTGGCTCTCGTACTGACCGTTCAGCCAGGCCGTGAAGGGATTGAGCACCGCCACGGTGATGACGCCGATCGCCAACGCCGCGCCTGCCGCCGGAAAAATGAACCGCCAGGCCGAGACGCCGGCCGCGCGCATGGCGATCAGCTCACTGCGCCGGTTGAGGCTGATGAAGGCGGCCAGGACGCCGAACAGGAAGACGAAGGGCAACAGCTGAAGGATGACCGCCGGCGACTTCATCAGCATCAGGCCGATAAGGCCGGCGGCCGACATGTCCACACGCCCGCCGATGTCGCGGGAAATCTCGACGAAATCGATCAGCATCACGACGCCCGCGATGATCGCGAGCGCCCCGGCGACGGCCCTCAGGGTGCGCTTCAGGACGTAGCGCTCAAGGCTGGTTAGACGGCCTTGCCAGTTGTTCAGGACGCCCGGAAGGCGAGAGCGAATCCGCCTCATGCGCTGGCGCTCCCTGTAGCCAGATGACGGCCCGAACCGATCTCGACGAAGCGCTGGATGCGCTGTTTGAACATCGGCCGGAGCGAGAACCAGATCAGGCCGATCGGAAGCAGGTACTGCAGGATGTTGAGCCAGCCGTTTGATCCGCACGCCGACAGAACCGCAAATCCCAGCAGCCGGACCGTGATGGCGGCGGCCGAGGCGATCGCGATCCGGCGACCGTAGCCCGTTCTGCTGAAACTGCCGCCGGTTACGGCCGCCAGGGCCACGGCCATGAAGGCGATCACATAGAGGGGCGACGCCAGGCGCGCATGCGCCTCGGCCAGAAGCTTCAGACGGTTGCCCACTTCCCACTCATTGGCGGGGTCAGGGAAGAGCAGTTCCGAGAGCCAACGATCCGATTCCTTGAAGTGCAGGGGATCCGCCTGGACGGCATACTGTCCAAGCTCCACGACATAGTCGTCGAACGACAGGTAGTTGAGCACGCCAGCGCCCGAAAACTCGGACGACGAGCCCTCGGACAGGATGATGACCGGCCGGCCCTCGAGCGTCGTGATCCGACCCTCGGCGGCGTCATAGAGGGTCGCGCCGTCAGCCTTTTCGACGTGGATGAACAGGTTTCGCAGCAGGCCGTTCTGATCGACGCGCTGGGCGTAGATGGTCAGGCCGGGCGCACCTTCGACGAACTCCCCCTCGCGCACCAGCACGGCGGCCAGGTCTGCGCGGACGCCCTGCAACTCACGCCGCATCTCGCGCATCGCGGCGGGTTGAATGAACAGGTTAGAGGCGAGGGCGACCAGGGCGACGATGGCCGCCAAGCGCATGGCCGGGTCCATCACGCCCCAGCGGCTCATGCCGCCCGCGTAGCAGACGACGATCTCGTGTTCCGAATGCAGGCGATTGAGCGCGAGAAGCGCGCCGACCAGGACGCCGATCGGGAGCACGAGGGTCACGACCTGCGGCATCGCGAGCAGGGTCACCTTCGCCAGGGTCCAGGCGCTCTGGCCCCGCTCAACGATGAGATCGAGCTGCCCCAGGCTCTGGCCCAGCACCGCGACGAGCGTCAACGCCCCGATCGCGACGACGACGGGTCCTGCCAGCTGACGGAAGAGGTAGCGTTCGATGATCTTCATGCGGGACGTTGCGGGCGAGGCCCGCGCGAGGCATTTATCACGCCATCAAGCGAACGCCATGCTTCTTGGCGTGAGAGAACAATGGTTGACGTTGTGCTGTCGGCCAGGAGCAGTTTCATGAATATCGAATTTGTCGCCAAGTCGGGCGACGCCGATGCTATCGCCCTCTTTGTCTATGAAGAAGCGCGGCTTTCTCCAGCGGCCCGTGACGCTGATCAGGCGCTGGGCGGCGCGGTCAGCCGGGCTGCGGGGCAGGGACGCTTCACCGCCAAGCCGGGTCAGACGGTCGCTCTTGGGGGCGTTTCGGACACGGCGCAGTACTGGCTGGTGGGCTGTGGCGCCGAATCAGCCTTCCGCGATCTGGTGATCGAGACGGCGGCGGGCGCCGCCTACAACGCCGCGAAACTGTCAGGCGCGAGCACCCTGGCGCTGGAGCTGACCCAGCTGCCGGCCGAGAGCGCGGCCCGCGCCGCCTTCGCCGTGCGACTGGCCTCCTATCGCTTTGATAAATACCGCACGACCCAGAAAGCCGAGAAAATCCCGTCGATCGAGACGGTTCGGATCGTGTGCGCCGACGTGAAGGCGGCCCAGACGGCCTCCAAGACCTGGGAAGCGGTCGCTGATGCGGTCGCATTCACCCGCGACCTGGTGTCCGAGCCGGCCAATGTTCTCTATCCCGCTTCCTTCGCCGAGCGCTGCAAGGGCCTCAAGTCAGTTGGCCTTGAGGTCGAGGTGCTGGGCGAGAAGGAAATGGAGAAACTTGGCATGCGCACCCTGCTGGGTGTCGGCCAGGGCAGCCGCAAGGAAAGCCAGCTCGTCGTCATGAAGTGGAACGGCGGCGGCAAGACCGACCAGCCGATCGCCTTCGTCGGCAAGGGCGTCTGCTTCGACACCGGCGGCATCTCCATCAAGCCCGCCGAGGGCATGGAGGAGATGAAGTGGGACATGGGCGGCGCGGCCGCCGTGACCGGCGTCATGCATGCCCTGGCTGGCCGCAAGGCCAAGGTGAACGCCATCGGCGTCATCGGCCTAGTCGAAAACATGCCTGACGGAAACGCGCAGCGTCCGGGCGACGTCGTCGTCTCGATGTCGGGTCAGTCGGTCGAGGTGATCAACACCGACGCCGAAGGTCGCCTCGTTCTGGCGGACGCCCTTTGGTACACGCAGGACCGCTTCAAGCCGAAGTTCATGATCGACCTGGCTACCCTGACCGGCGCCATGATCGTGTCGCTGGGTCTGGAATATGCGGGCGTCTTCTCCAACGATGACACCCTGGCCGGCAACATTCTGGCGGCCACCGGCCCGACCGGCGAGAACGCCTGGCGCATGCCCCTTCCGGAGGCCTATGAGCGCCACATCGACAGCCCGATCGCGGATGTGAAGAACATGGGCAACGGCCGCTCGGGCGGCTCGATCACGGCGGCCCTGTTCCTGCAGCGCTTCGTCAACAATACGCCTTGGGCGCACATCGACATTGCGCCGACCGCCTGGTCCAAGGATTCGCGGGTCGAGACCGTTCCGGCCGGGGCCACCGGCTATGGCGTGCGTCTGCTGAACCAGATGGTTCAGGACCGCTACGAAGGCTGACCAGAGGAGTAAGGG
>JAEYWU010000121.1 GCA_023428785.1 Pseudomonadota bacterium | reverse complement strand
CATGCGCTGATGGCCTCGCAGCTGGCGGCGCTGAAGGCGGGCGAGCGGGTCCAGGTCCCGGTCTATGACTTCGTCACCCACCGCCGCCTGGCCGACCAGAGCACGGCCCTCGGGCCGGCCGAGGTGGTGATCGTCGAGGGGCTGCATCTATTCTGCACGCCCGCGGTGGCCAGCCAGTTCGACCTCAAGGTCTTCGTCGATACACCCGCTGATGTACGCTTCATCCGGCGACTGATCCGGGATCAGGCCGAGCGCGGTCGCAGTTGGGATTCGGTGGTGGCCCAGTATCTGTCGACCGTCCGACCCGCGCACGTGCGACAGGTCGAACCCTCGCGCACCCAGGCCGAGATCGTCATTCTGGATGAGGCCGCCGCGGTGCGGCTGACGGACCCGACTTCGGTGGACCGCCTGATCGCCCCGATCCTCGCCGATCCGCGCATGAAATGCCACTTGCAGTGAATAATCAACGCCTAGGGGTTGCAGAACTCCGTTTCCCGGGCTTAAGGGAACGCCGATTATCGAGGGGAAGGATCGCCGAAGTCAGCGGCGACATTAACTATGGCGGACGGGACCGACGACGCGCCGGATGAAAAACGGCGCGTGATCCTCAATGTGGCGCGTGATCGTTTCCTCAAGGACGGTTTCACAAAGGCGGCGATGGAGAAGGTGGCCCGGGGGGCCCAGATTTCGACCGCCACGCTCTATGCGCATTTTCCGTCCAAGACGGAGCTATTCCACCACGTGATGCTGGATACGGCCGAGGAGTTCTCGGGCACCATGCGCGCCCTGCGCCTGGATCTGGGCCGGCCGCACGAACGCATCCAGGCCTTCGCCTATGGCTATGCGCGGTTTCTGGCTGATCCTTTCGTCCGGGCGGTTCTGCGCCTGACCGCTGCCGAGCGGGACCGGATCCCGGACGCGGCGCGTGACGTCTATGAGCGCGGCAAGCGTGAGGTGGGCGCGCCCTGCATCGCCCTGGTCGAGACCCTGGCCGCAGACGGCTATCTCAAGGTCGAGGATCCCGCTACGGCCGTCGGCCAGCTGATGGGTATGATCGAGCAGCCGCTGTTCATGTCGGCCATGATGCTGGGCGATGACCACCGTACGGATCGGACGCCGGAACAGATCGCCGACGACGCCCTGTGCACCTTCCTGGCCCGCTTCGCGCGCCGCGCCATCGAGGAAGCGGCCTAGGCCTCAGGGATAAAGCCGGTTCCGGCTCCAGCCATCCCCGGCGCGCCGGAACTGGAGCCGGTCGTGAAGGCGGAACGGCCGGTCTCGCCAGAACTCGATCTGTTCGGGCACGATGCGCCAGCCGGTCCAGTGCGGCGGACGCGGCACTTCGCCGAGACCGAATTTGAGCCCGTATTCCGCGACGCGCTTCTCCAGGGCGAAACGCCCCTCGAGCGGGCGTGACTGGTCAGACGCCCAGGCCCCGATCCGCGCCTCGCGGGCGCGGCTGGCGAAATAGGCGTCGGCCTCTTCGGGCGTGACCGGCTGGATGGCGCCGCGCGCCCTCACCTGCCGGCGCAGGGATTTCCAGTGAAACAGCAAGGACGCCTGAGGGTTCTCGGCCAGTTGGCCGCCCTTGGCGCTCTCGGCGTTCGAATAGAAGACGAAGCCGCGCGTATCGAAGTCCTTGAGCAGGACCATGCGGCAATCCGGCAGTCCGTGCGCGTCGGCGGTCGCCAGGGCCATGGCGTTGGAATCGTTCGGCTCGGACTTGCGGGCCAGGGCCAACCACTCGCCAAACAGGGCGAACGGTTCGTCGCGCTCGAACTCGGCCTCATTCCCGTTCGCCTCGAGCTGGCGGGCGTATTCCTCGGCGGAAGGGCTAGGCGGGATGCGGTCGTCGCGGCTCATGGCCCCGGTATAGCGCGCCCCGCCCCGCCCCGTCAGCCTTCGGTCTTGTCCCGCAGCGCCTGTTCCTTGGCGGCCAGTTCGGGCGTCATGTTCTCGAAGTCCTCGAAGGTCACGACCGGCCGGATCTCGACCTCGCCGTGCAGCTTGTCGGTATCGGGGATGCGGCGGGCCCAGGCGACGGCCTCGTCCATGTCTTTCACTTCCCAGATCCAGAAGCCGGCGATCAGCTCCTTTGTCTCAGAGAACGGCCCGTCATAGACCGAGGGCTCCCCGCGGCCGCCGAAGACCACCCGCTTGCCTTTCGACGACGGCTGCAGTCCTTCGCCCGAGATCATCATGCCGGCGGCGACCAGTTCCTCGTTGAAGGCCATCATGTCCTGTATCAGCTGTTCGGACGGCTGGACCTGCGCCTCGATGGCGTCCGTGCCCTTCATCATCACCATGACCCGCATCGCGTCGTTCCCTTGTTCGGCCGGGGCCCCTGTGGCCCGCCTCGTCGCTACGTCGAACGGCCGGCGGGGCATCCTACAGTTGGACGCCGTTTTTTCGGAAGCTGTCGCGGCTTAACCGGACTTTCAGAGCCTGCGGCGCAGCTTGGCCGCCGATATGCCTGTCGCCCGGTCGATGACATCAAAGGACGCCTGCGCCCTGCTCGGCCTGAAAGGCCCGGTGGGCGGCGATGCGTTGAAGGCCGCCTTCCGCAAGGCGGCCAAGGCCGCGCGGCCCGACCACGGCGGCGACGAGGAGAAGTTCCGGCGCGTCATCGAGGCCTACCGCCTGCTTCAGGCGCTGGAAAACGCACGCGCGCCGCTGTCGACGCCTCGGGCCGCCGAGCCGCCCGCCGCCGCCCGCGCCGAACCTGCACGCGAGCCTGAGCGGCCGACCCTGGAAATCACCCCGACCGAAGCGATGTTGGGCCTGGTCCGTCAGGTCGAGGTCGCGCGCGGCCGGGCCCTGGGCCTGCGACTTCCGGCCGGTCTTCGCGCCGGAGAGACGGTGCGGCTCGCCGGTCAGGGCGAGGATGGCCGCGATCTTCTGCTCACGGTGTCGATCACGACCGAGGGTGGCATGCGGATCATCGGCGACGACCTTTGGCTGGACTGGCCGGTCGAGCCGGGCGTGCTGGCCATGGGCGGACGCATAAGGGTCGCCACGCCGACAGGCGAGCATTCGGTCACCGTGCCCCCGGCACTGCCCGCGCCGCACCGGCTGCGGCTCAAGGAAAAGGGCCTGCCGGCGCGAAACGGCAAGCCGCAGGGACATCTGTTCCTCACCCTCAAGGCCGTCGCCCAGTCGAAGACCGATCCCGTCGGCGAGCGGCTGGGCCGTTTCAAGCGCGCCTGGATGCGGCGGGGATAGGCGGCGAACCCCGGTTCCGCTAAGCCTGATCCCATGTCGCACAACACGTTCGGCCATCTCTTTCGCGTGACGACCTGGGGCGAGAGCCACGGGCCCGCGATCGGCTGTGTGGTGGACGGCTGTCCGCCCGGGATCGCCCTGACCGAGGCCGACATCCAGCCGTGGCTGGACCTCAGGAAGCCCGGCGGCTCCAAGTTCGTCACCCAGCGCGGCGAGCCCGATGCGGTTAAGATCCTGTCGGGCGTGTTCGACGATGGAGACGGCCCGGTCACGACCGGCACGCCCATCAGCCTGATGATCGAGAACGTCGACCAGCGGTCCAGGGACTACGGCGAGATCGCCCGCGCCTATCGGCCGGGCCATGCGGACTATGTCTATCAGGCCAAGTATGGCGTGCGGGACCACCGGGGCGGCGGCCGCTCCTCGGCCCGCGAGACCGCCATGCGGGTCGCCGCCGGCGCCGTGGCGAGGAAGGTTCTGGGCGACGGCGTCGTCATCCGGGCCGGGCTCGTGCAGATCGGGCCGCACCGACTGGCTGACTACCAGATCGATTTCGCGGCCGTGGGGAACAACCCTCTGTACGCCGCCACCGCCGACACGGCGGCGTGGGAGCAATACCTCGATGAGGTCCGCAAGGCCGGTTCATCCATCGGCGCCGTGGTGGCGCTCGAAGTCGCGGGCGCCCCCGTCGGCTGGGGCGCGCCGATCTACGGCAAGCTGGACGCCGAGCTGGCCTCGGCCCTGATGTCGATCAACGCCGCCAAGGGCGTGGAGATCGGCGCGGGCTTCGGCTCGGCGAATCTGTCGGGCGAGGAGAACGCCGACGAGATGCGGCTGGGCCCGGACGGCCAGCCTGTCTTCCTGTCCAACAAGGCCGGCGGCATCCTCGGCGGCATCTCGACCGGCCAGCCGATCACCGCCCGTGTGGCCTTCAAGCCGACCTCCTCGATCCTGACGCCCCGCCAGTCGATCACCCGCGACGGCGCCGAGACCGAACTGCGCACCAAGGGCCGCCATGATCCCTGCGTCGGCATCCGCGCCGTGCCGGTGGTGGAGGCCATGGCGGCCTGCGTGCTGGCGGATGCGATGCTGAGGCACCGGGGGCAGGTCGGGTGAAACCGGTCGTCGCCTACCGCCACAAACTTCCATGGAAGTTGTGGCGAGCCTGGCAGGCCGTTCGCATGTGGCTGGGCCGGCTGGCCTCCTGGCTCATTCTGACCGCTATCGTCGTCATTGCGGTGACGGTGGGTATCGTCGTGGTCTTCGGCCCATCGTTCATGGCCCCGCGGATTTATGAGGACGGTGTTGGCCGGGTTGTCGCGACCGGGCCAGTGAGCGGGTCGAGCCAGCCCCATTTTGCGCTTGTCCGCGTTGGCGCGGACGTCGTTCGACTTGAGACGCCCTCAATGGTCGATTGTCAGGTGGGTGACTACGTCGATGTGCGGAAGACATTCACGCGCGAGCGCTTCCGGAGGCCTACGCTGTACCTGGGCGCCGAGCCGACAAGCCCGTGCCGGTCCAATCCGTGACACCCTGCACCCCGCCTTTGCCAAGTAGCATCCTCCCCGGCGCAGCCTGCCGTCGCGCCGATGGATAGAGACCCTTTCGCCATGCCTGAGGATGACGCCGGCGAGCGGCGCGTCGGGAGCCAGAAGCTGGCCGCCTGGTTCTGGATCGGCGTCCTGGGATTGATTGTCATCGTCGGGGCCGCGACTTCATTACCCTTGAGCCCGGCCAAGCGTGTGGACGGCCGGATCCTGTCCGTCGCGGAATGGCATCGTGGCGATACGGCCGAGTTCGAACTGACGAGTTCGACCGACCGCGGACGGGTTCGCTTGATGATGGGTCACGGTTGCGACGAGGGGGATCGCATCATGCTCCTCCGTCGCGAAGGGGTCTGGCGGACCTTCTACAGGGCAGAGCCGGCCTACTGTTTCGACGGCGCGCCAGAGCAGCCCCTTCCGTAACTGATACTGTTACCTATATATCTGCCATCATCACCCCTTGGGAGGACCTCTCATGATCGAGCGCAGACCCTTCGACAAACTCGGCGGCGCCAACCACGGCTGGCTGGACGCCAAGCATCACTTCTCGTTCGCGAGCCACTATGACCCCAACAACATGGGCTGGGGCCGGCTGCGCGTGTGGAACGACGACACCATCGCGGCCAACTCGGGCTTTCCGCCCCATCCGCACGCCGACATGGAAATCATCACCTATGTCCGCAAAGGCGCGATCACCCACCAGGACTCGATGGGCAACAAGGGCCGCACGGGCGCCGGCGACGTCCAGGTCATGAGCGCCGGCACCGGCGTGCGTCACGCCGAGTACAATCTGGAGCCCGAGGCCACGACCCTGTTCCAGATCTGGATCGAGACCGACAAGCCGGGCGCCCAGCCCAGCTGGGATCAGAAGCCCTTCCCCAAGGCGCACCGCGACGGCCGCTTCGAGGTCCTCGCCTCGGGCATCGCAGGCGACGAGGACGCGCTGAAAATCAACGCCGACGCTCGTGTGCTGGGCGCGACGCTGAAGGCCGGCGAAGTGATCACCTATCCACTCGGCGCCGGCCGGCGCGGCTATCTGGTGCCGGCCGTCGGCTCGGTCGAGGTCAATGGCGTGGCCATCGGCCACCGCGACGGCGCGGCCATCAAGGACGAGACCGAACTGACCATCAAGGCCGTCGAGGACGCCGAACTGGTGATGGTCGACAGCCTCTAGGTCACCACCACACGGTCATATTGCGCTAACCATGGCGGGCTAAGGAGGGACACCTTCCGGAGCCCGTCATGTCCAAGCCCCTCCTTCGCACCCTCGCCGTCGCCGCCGTGCTTGCGGCTTCGCTGGGCCTTCAGGGCTGCCTGGTGGGCGCCGTCGTCGGCACAGCCGGCGCCGTCGTGGGCGCGGCTGCCGGGGCCACTGGCGCGGTCGTGGGCGCCGGCGTCGACGCCGTCACCACCTCGGACGCCGAGGAGCTTCGCGAAATGCAGCGCGAATGCCAGCGCCGCGTGCGGCGAGGCTCGAACGAGGACTGCTCGGTCTATCGCCCGCGCGACTGATCGCTGAGCCCCCGGTTCAGTCGACCCCAAACCTCTGAGTTCCGTCGTTTTCCGCTTGAACGGAACGCGGCTTTTCCCCGCCCCCGGAGGCCGGCGCTAGCATGGCCGCCGGTCTTTGACATCGTGACGCTCACCTCCGTCGCTTCCTTTCTAACCCGGACGAGGTGGACGAGGTGGACGGTGTCTTGGAGTCCGCCTGACGGTCGAACCTGGGCTCAGACCTCGAGCACGCACCGCTCGCCGATGGTCGGGCGCATCAGGGTGATCTTCGACAGGCCCGGGAAGTCCGGCTTCAGCCTGTCGGCGAACCACAGGCACAGCCCTTCCAGGCTCGGCTTCTCCAGCCCGGCGTGATCGTTCAGCAGGCTGTGGTCCAGCTCGGCCGCCGCGGCCTTCAGCCCGGCTTCGAGCTTCGTCAGGTCGACGACGAACCCCATCTCGCCTGAACGCTGGCCGCGCACCGTGGCCTCGACCAGGAACGAATGGCCGTGCACGCGCCGGTGCGGGCTGTCCTCGGGGCCCATCGGGAAATGGTGGGCCGCGTCGAAATGGGTGGCCTTGGTGACTTCGAATATCTGGCTCATCTGACGCCGATGTACTTGTGGGTCTGGACGCTCAGGCGCCACTGGGGATGGGCGAGGCAGTAGTCGAACGCCGCGCGCGTATTGGCCTCCAGATCCGGCCCGTCCATGGGCTGGAGCCAGAAGCGCTCGAAATCGAGATGGGCGAAGCGCTCCGGCCGCGCCTTGTCCTGCGGATAGACCAGCTTCAGTTCCTGGCCTGAGGTCTGAACAACCGGCGCATCGGCCTTGGGGCTGACGCAGATCCAGTCGATGCCGTCGGGCGCGACTTGCGTGCCGTTCGTCTCCACCGCGATGTCAAAGCCCTGCGCATGCAGAGCCTCGATCAGGGCCGGGTCCAGCTGCAGCAGCGGCTCGCCACCGGTGCAGACGACCAGCCTCGGCATCCCTTCGGCGCCGATCCACTTCTCGGCCACGGCCTCGGCCACCGCTTGCGGCGTCTCGAACTTGCCGCCGCCGTCGCCATCGGTTCCGACAAAATCAGTGTCGCAGAAGGTGCAGACGGCCGATGCCCGGTGGCTTTCCAGACCGTTCCACAGATTGCAGCCGGCAAAGCGCAGGAACACCGCCGGACGGCCCATCTGACCGCCCTCCCCCTGCACGGTCAGGAACATCTCCTTGACGGAATAGGTCATGCCGGCGCCCCGACGTACTCGGCCCAGCCGGCGGCACGCAGCTCGCACGCCGGGCACGTCCCGCAGCCATAACCCCAGGCGTGCCGCTCGCCCCGCTCGCCGAGATAGCAGGTGTGGCTGTCCTCCAGGATCAGCTCGACCAGAGGCGCGCCCGCGACCCGTTCGGCCAGGAACCAGGTCTCGCCCTTGCTCAGGTGCATCAGGGGCGTCTCGATCGTGTAGTCGCGCGCCATGCCGAGCCGCAGCGCTGACTGCAGGGCGTCCAGCGTATCGCGCCGGCAGTCAGGATAGCCCGAGAAGTCGGTCTCGCACATGCCGCCGACCAGCGCCTCCATGCCCCGCCGGTCCGCCAGCGCCGCCGCATAGGTCAGGAACACCAGATTGCGTCCCGGCACGAAGCTGGTCGGCAGGCCCCGGTCGTCCATCTCAATGGCGCGATCCTCGGTCAGGGCGCTCGAGGCGATCTGGCCGAAGCCTCGGATATCGATCGAATGATCCTCGCCCAGCCGGCCCGCCCACTCCGGCTTCAGGCGTGGCAGGCGCTCCAGAACCCGCAGACGGGCCTCCAGTTCGACCGAATGCCGCTGGCCATAGTCGAAGCCCAACGTCTCGACGCGCGCGTAACGGTCCAGCGCCCAGGCCAGGCAGGTGGCGGAATCCTGACCGCCCGAAAACAGGACGAGCGCGGACCCTTGCGGCTGTGAGAGGGTTTCGGACATGACAAACCTGCGGTCGGCCGTTCGGCCGCGCGCATGCGGAGGGTTCCAGACGTGAATAAGGTCGCGCTCCTTTACACCACATGGCCCGACGCGGAAACCGCCGAGGCTGTGGCGGCCGAGGCGGTCGCCGAACGGCTGGCCGCCTGCGTCAACATCCTGGGATCGGCCCGCTCCATCTATCGCTGGCAGGGCGCGGTCGAACGGGCCGTCGAGACCGTGGCCATCTTCAAGACCGATGCCTCGGCCGTCGATCGGCTGACCGCCCTGATCGTCGAGCGTCACCCCTACGAAACGCCCGCCGTCGTGGCCCTGCCCGTTAATTTTGAGGGGTCGAACGCCGCCTATCTGGACTGGTTGCGGAACGAAATCGGCTGATTGCGACCAGAAATCGTTCTTTTCAGGCTTAACGCTTCCGCAAGCGCTCCTGTGGATATTGTCCACCGGTAGCAAGGAGTAGCGGCGCGGCATGCCGACGATCGACGCGTTCTGTGAGCATTCTCACCCTGTCGCCCCCGACACCCTGTGCTCGGAGGCTTTCGCGCGTTTCGACGCCGAGCCCGAAGCGCTGCTGCTGGCCGTCGTCGAGGACGGCCGTCCGGTCGGTGTGCTCGAGCGTGACCCCTTCCTGCGCAAGCTGGCCGCCGAGAACGGCCGCACCCTCTATGGAAATCGCCCTGTCTCGACCCTGATGGACGTCGAGCCGGTCGTGGTCGAAGGCTCTATCGCCGTCTCGGCCCTGACCGACACCCTGCTGGCCCAGAGCGCCCACAACGTCCTGCGCGGCTTCATCGTCACCGAGCAGGGGCGCTATCGCGGCGTCGGCACCCTGGTGCGCCTGCTCCAGGCCGGCGGCCGCAAGGACGCCGAAAGCGAACGCCTCAAGGCCGAGGCGGAAACCGCCCGCCAGGAGGCGAAGACGGCCATCGAGGCCGCCGCCCGCTCCAAGTCCAGCTTCCTGACGCTTCTCAGCCGCGAACTGCGCACGCCGATGAACGGTGTGGCCGCCGTGGCCGACATGCTGCGCCGCCAGCCGCTGGGCCCCGACGCCCAGGCCTATGTCCAGACGATCATGGACTCGTCCGAGACCACCATGCGCATCCTGGAAGACGCGCTGGACCTGGTCCGCGCCGAGGCCGGCGAACTGGTTCTCAATCCCAAGCCCGTCCTGCTGCGCCAGATGATGGACGACCTGCAGGCCCTGTGGGGTCCGCGCGCCGTCCAGGACGGCGTCAGCCTGATGATCGGCTATGAAGGCGACACCGAATTGGCCGCCGAGATCGACGCCCTGCGTCTGCGGCAGATCTTCAATCAGCTGATCGGCAATGCCCTGAAATACGCCCGCAACGGCGTGGTCGAGGCCTTCCTCGCCGCCCGCGCCGAGGGTGACCGCATCGTCGTCGACGCCCGCGTCCGCGACAACGGCCAAGGCATCCCGGCCGACCGCCTGCCGCATCTGTTCGAAGTCGCCGGTGAGGCCGATCACGCCAAGTCGGGCGGCCTGGGCCTGCCGATCTGCCGCCTCGTCATCGAGGCCATGGGCGGCGGCATCCGCGCAGAATCCAACGCCGGCCAGGGCGCAACCTTCCGCTTCGGCCTGAAGGCCCCGCGCGCCTGGATCGAGACCGAGGAAGCCCCTGTCTCCAACGTCGCCGAACTGTCGGAGCTGAACCTCGCCGCCCAGCCCCACATCCTGATCGTCGACGACAATGCGACCAACCGCGTCGTGGCCCAGGCCCTGTGCGAAATGTTCGGCTGCACCTCCGCCCAGGTCGAGGACGGCGTCGAGGCGCTGGAGGCCGTGCAGGCCGGGCGCTACGACCTGGTCCTGATGGATATCAAGATGCCGCGCATGGACGGCGTCGAGGCGACCCGCGCGATCCGCGCCCTGGACGGGCCGGTCAGCGAACTGCCGATCATCGCCCTGACCGCCAACGCCGACCCGGACGACGCCAAGCGGTATCTCGAGATCGGCATGGCCGCCGTGGTCGAAAAGCCGATCAAGCCCGAACGCCTGCGCGCGGCGATCAACACCGCCCTGAGCGGCGCCGAGGCCCAGACCGTCTCCGACACCCAGCCCGCGGCCCGCCGCGGCAAGCGCGTGGCCTGACAGCGGTCCATCCGCCCTTGCCCCCCCGACGCCTTCCCCTTAGGAAGCGGATAGGCCCATGATATTCATCGGGCGATCAATAAATCGGCGGGAGCGATGCAGAAAGTCTATCCAGACGCGAAATCCGCGCTCGAAGGCCTGACCTTCGACGGCATGACGGTGATGTCCGGCGGCTTCGGCCTGTGCGGCATTCCCGAGTTTCTGATCGCGGCCCTGCGCGACTCGGGCGCCAAGGGCCTGACGGTCATCTCCAACAACGCGGGCGTGGACGGCTTCGGCCTGGGCCAGCTCCTGGAGACGCGCCAGATCGCGAAAATGATCTCGTCCTACGTCGGCGAGAACAAGGAGTTCGAACGCCAGTACCTCGCCGGAGAGCTCCAGTTGGAGTTCAACCCGCAGGGCACTCTGGCCGAGCGCATCCGCGCCGGCGGCGCAGGCATCCCGGCCTTCTTCACCGCCACCGGCGTCGGCACTCTGGTCGCCGAGGGCAAGGAAGTGCGCAACTTCGGCGGCCGCGACTATGTGATGGAAACCGGCCTGGTCGCCGACCTGTCGATCGTGAAGGCCTGGAAGGCTGACGAGCGCGGCAACCTCGTGTTCCGCAAGACCGCCCGCAACTTCAATCCGATGATGGCCACGGCCGGCAAGGCCTGTGTCGTCGAGGTGGAAGAGATCGTCCCGACCGGCTCGCTGGATCCGGACCACATTCATACGCCGGGCATCTATGTCGACCGCATCATCCAGTCGACGCCCGAGAAGCGCATCGAGCAGCGCACCGTCCGCACCCGGGAGACCGCATAATGGCCCGCACTCGTGAACAACTGGCCGAGCGCGCCGCCAAGGAGCTGCAGAACGGCTTTTATGTGAACCTGGGCATCGGCATCCCGACGCTGGTGGCCAACTACATCCCCGAAGGCATGACGGTGACGCTCCAGTCGGAGAACGGCATGCTGGGCATGGGCCCCTTCCCCTATGAAGACCAGGTCGACGCCGACCTGATCAACGCGGGCAAGCAGACGATCACCGAGATCCCCGAGAGCGCCTATTTCTCGTCGGCTGACTCCTTCGCCATGATCCGCGGTGGCCACATCAACCTCTCCATCCTGGGCGCCATGGAAGTGGCCGAGAACGGCGACATCGCCAACTGGATGATCCCGGGCAAGCTGGTGAAGGGCATGGGCGGCGCCATGGACCTGGTCGCCGGCGTCAAACGCGTCGTCGTGGTGATGGATCACGCCAACAAGCACGGCCAGTCCAAGGTGTTGAAGGCCTGCACCCTGCCGCTAACCGGCACGGGCGTGGTCAACCGCATCATCACCGACCTGGCCGTCTTCGACGTCAAGCCGAACGGCGGCGGGCTCGAACTCATCGAACTGGCCGACGGCGTGACCCTGGAAGAGGTCGCGGCCAAGACCGAGGCCGCCTACACGGTGGCGCCGGGCCTCGCCTGATCTAACTTGTCTGGGCGGCGAACAGCGTCGCCAGCACCTGAAGCGCCCGTTCCGCATCCGCGCGGTCGGGCGTTTCGTCTTCCAGACCGTAGCCGACCATCTCGTTGATGCCATTGGCCTGGATGACGATACCGTCCGCACGCGGGACCATGCTGATAGCCCGGTAGTTCAGCGCATAGGTCACCTCGGGCTGCGGCGTCAGCCAGGCGATCTGACCGCGCACCGGCACGACGCTGTCGTCTCCGAACAGGGCCCGCGCTCCATAGCCGGTACAGTTGACGATCACCGGCTCGTCCAGCGCCATCAGCTCTGACGGCGCATGGAAGCTCCGCGAGACGATCTGGCCGCCTTCCATCAGGAAGGCCTCGGTCAACTGGCGCGCATATTCGGCGACATTGAAGGTCATCACCGGCAGTCGGCGGGCCGTCGGGACCGGGAACGGATGTTCGTCCGATGTCAGGGCACGCGAGCGGGGCGTCAGATCGCCCAGTCGGTCGCGGAAGTGTGCGAACGGGATGGCGCCTGGTGACGGCTGCGGCCCGACAGCGCCGCCCGCGCCTTCGGAGTCGCGCAGATTGTACTGCTCCATGAACCGGACCGGGTCGCCGTCCAGCCCGACGAAGCTGTGATGATCACGCCAGGAGCGCCGGGCCATCGCCTCCCAGCGGTCCGAGAAATCCGGCGCCATCGCCGCTTCGGAAGCAATCCGGGATTCCGGCGACCACACCCCGGTGGCTCGTGCCGAGCGGGTGAAGGGGGTCCGCTCGGCCGCATAGATGGTCGTGCGTGCGCCCGACCTCTGAATCTGGAGGGCCGCCGTCAGTCCGAGTGCGCCGCATCCTATCACCGCCACGTGCCGCTGGCCGCCTTCCAACGCCAGGTCACGGGCCATGGCCGCCGAGCCCCAGCTGAGCGACCAGCCCGCGCCGCCGTGGCCGTAGTTGTGCACCAGCCGCTTGTCGCCGAACGCTACCGCCTCGATACGCGGACCGGCTGGCCGGAACGGACGGGTGCAGACCGTGATCCGGCTGATGCGACCGGGATCGGTGTCCAGCGGCGCCAGCCGGTGCGGCGCGAAGGCTGGGCGAACGATTGTCGGGGCCACACCGTTCGCAGGCGTACAGGCTGACAGCCCCGCCAGGCCCAGTCCGGCCAACACGAAACGACGATCCGGCTGCATGGTCATGACGCAAATCCCCCTGCCCTGCCGCTAGCACGCGAGCCCCTACCCCGGCGTGTGGCGTAACGCCGCTTCGCGCGACAGGCGCTGTGGGTTCACCTTGGCCTTGGAGCCGGGCATAGTCCTTTACCATGACCGCTGAACGCCCCTTCGCCGTCGTACCGGCGCCCGACGCAGACCGTGTTTCGGCCCTTCGGACCGAGCTGGATCCGGCACGACCGGACACCTTTCCTGGCTTTGGCGAGCCCGCGCGCGACAGTCTGCGGAGCGCCTGCGCGGCTCTGGCGGACGATCAGGGCGGCCGCACGGCCGACGAGGCAAGTGAGCATCTGGCGGCGATCTGCGATGCCGCCCGGTCGCTGGATCCCAACGCCCTGACGCCGCGTCGGGGGCTGGGCGGCCTGTTCGACAGCCGAAGCCGTCGCCTGAAGCGGATGCGAGAGGCCTTTCTCTCGACAGACCGCCGGCTGGCGAGCCTGTCCGACGAACTGGGCGCCCGGATCGCCGGGCTGAAGTCGCGGGCCGCCGCGCTCGAGCCGCGCCAGGACGCCCTGCGCACGCCGATCGTCGAGCTGGGCGCCTGGCTGGAAGCCGGACGGCAGCGCCTGGCCGATGCCCTGGACGAGGCGCCCGAGGGAGAGGCTTCGCCGCGCCAGCATCTCAGCGACCGGCTGGAACGTCTGGCGGCCAGCCGTATGGCGGCGCTGGGTCAGCTGCCCCTGGTGCGTATTCTCCAGAACGCCGATGTGGCGGCGGCCGACCGGCTCGAGGCCGCAGCTTCGGCCGTTCAGGCCTGGCGCGATGACTGGCGGCAGGCTCTTGGTCTGGAGGGTAAGCGCCGCCGCAAGGTCCAGCCCGAGCCGTCGGTCCTGTCCGGCTTCACCGATCGCCTGGACGCGGCGGCCCAGCGGGCGCGCTCTGCGCTCGAGGAAGGCCGCGCCCGCCGCACGCGCGTGGCCGAGCGGCTCGATGAACTGAACCGCTCGCTCGGCGAGACGCCTAGCGCTGAATAATGAAGCGAGCGATGGCGTCCACGACGCCGTCCGCCAGCGGAAGGTCCGGGTTCGAATAGGTCGCGACATTGGCCGCCCGGTCCGCCGGAGCGACTTTGAGCACGTGGTTGACCCCTTCGAGGACCACCAGCTCGATCCCGTCGCGAGCCCCGGCCAGGGCCTGGGCGTCGACCACCGTTGTCTGGATGTCGGTCGATCCCTGCACCACCAAGATCGGCCGGGTCTCGGCCGCGGCCAGGGCCACCGGATCCATCGCCATCCACGAGATAATGTAGGGCTGCAAGGACGGACGGCACAAAGCGGCCATCAGCGGCGGGCACTCGACCGTGCGGCCGGCCTCCAGTTCGGCCAGAACCGTCAGGGCCTGGCTCAGATAGGGCTCGGGCGTCGTCGCGCTGATCTGTTCGCGCAGGATGGTCGCCGCCGGGCGTCCGGCGCCGGACACGAGCACCAGGCCACAGACGTCCGGATTGTCGACCGCGGCGGCCTGACCGATCAGGGAGCCCTCGCTGTGACCGATGAGCCAGACGCAGGACTGGCCGGTTTCCGCCCGCAGCAGGCTCGCCCAGGCCCGGGCGTCGGCGACCATGTCGCCGAAATCCAGCTCTGCCTCGGAGATGAGCGCCCCGGCCGATCCGCCGACTCCGCGCTTGTCGTATCGAAGCGTCGTCACGCCCTCGGCCGCCAGCCCCTCGGCCAGCAGCCGATAGGTCGGGGCGCTGATCCCCAGACGGCTGTTTCCGTCCCGGTCCGTCGGGCCGGACCCGGCGATGATCAGGGCGGCTGGCGCGCCGTCTCCGACATCCAGCATCGTACCGGCCAGAACGCCGGGGTGGGTGGGGATGGAGACCTCTGTGGCCGTGGGCGAGGCCTGGGTCAGGGCGAACGATAGCAGGACTGCGGCGAGCATGGCCTATCTCCTTGAGGTCGATTCTCAGGTCAGAAGGGTTGGCGGTCAGGATCGAGACGCCAGACGCGCCAACTCTCGACTACACACCAGGCGGCGGCGATCAGAATGGCGACGCCCAGACCGGTCAGGGCCCACCCGCCAGGCAAGAACAGGGAAGCGGCCAGTCCCGCCAGACCCAGCCAGAAGAACAGGCGCCCGGCCAGCCGATTGCTGCGGTCCCAGGACAGGCGGCTCTTGAAGGTCCATGGCGTGCGTACCCCGATTACTGGATTGGGCGCCACCCGGCCCAGCCCGGCGCCGATCACTACAAGGATCACACTCAGCCCCAGAGGCATCCAGCTCAGAGACGGCGCCGGCGTACCCTGGGCTGAGGCCAGCATCGTCAAGGCCATGAAGACCGTCACACCGCCGATGGCGAACAGCGAAAGTCCCTGACCCAGGGCCAGCCCTCGCCGCCGCGCCGCATCGGTCGCTGTGCGTACGCCCCAGCCCATGCCGCCGGCGGTAATCGCCGCCAGCAGGGCCATGACGCTCATCAGGGCCGCGACCTCATTGCGGTCACCATATCGGTCCGGCTGGCCCGAGACGTTGAAATGGACCGGGATCGGTCCGGTGGGCCCCCGCACGGCGATCCAGACGGCCAGGATGGCGATCGCCGCCACGACGACCGCCGTCGCTACGTCCAGCAGGGAGAGGGTCGGCTTGCGGGTCTCTGTCACGGCTTGTCCTCCTTGTCATCCTTGGGGCGGGCGCCTGTCATGGCCAGAAGAAAGCCCAGCGCCTCCTCCACGGCTGAAATCTCGAGCCGGTAGCGGATCGAGGTCCCCTCTCGCTCCTGCGAGACCAGGTGGGCCTCTTTCAGGGCATTGAGATGCCCGGTCACCGTCGGCCAAGTCATGTCGAAGGCCGCGGCGATGTCGCCCGAGCTCATCGGCCCCTTACGGAGCATCTCGATGATCTGGCGGCGCGCTGGATGGGACAGGGCCTTGAACAGATTGTTCATAGGAAGAAGCCTAATTAGGCGTTTCCCTAATAGCAAGCCAATTTTAGGGGACCCCTAAGTTATGGGCTTCGCCTGAGTTAGCGCGCGGTGGCGTCGACCCAGGCTGCCAATTCGCTGGTGAAAGCGTCGGTCGCCAGATCGAAGGCGTCGACCACCGCTGAGACGCGGTTGGCGCCGGCGGGCTGTTCGATGCGGAAGGTGCGCTCGGCCGCGACCGTCCGGTCCGGCGAGATCAGGCGCGCATGGCCCGCGATGACGACGGTCGGCGCAGCCTCCACCCCGTTCAGATAGCGAGCTTCGAACGAGGCCATGTCCAGGTCGAGCGCCAGACCCGCACGCGGCGATTCGCGCCGGTCAGACAGGCTGACCGACCGGCCGCTGCGCAAGAACTCAGCCTCGACGGCGCTGCGGAACAGTTGCTCGGACGGACCGATCCATCGGGCGCCCGCCAAATAGGCGACCTGCCCCCCGCTAGAGGTGAGGATACGGTCGCCGCCCGCACCTTCGGGAAACTCGATAGGATTCAAAACCACGACGGTGCGGTCCGCGGAAGCGGAGGTCGGCGGCAGGTCCGTATTGCCGAACCGGTAGAGCTGCACCGGATCGGGCGAGCTCAGAAGCGAGCAGCCGGCCAGCGCCAGTGACAGGGCGGTGGCTGTGATGACGCGCATCATTGTTCGATCTCCATCTCCTGGGACGGCGCTCGCTGGATGAACTCGCGCGGACTGCGGTTCACGTCGGCGATGAGCTCGTTGAGCGTTGCGGTTGCGGCTTCAAGCTCACTGATCGCGCCCGTCAGTTGCGGCAGGCCTTCGTCGGCGAACTGGCCGACTGGCCCCTGAAGCTGGCCGGTCATGGCGCGCACGTCGCGGGCCGCGGCTTCCGCCTCGGCGGCGGCCTGTTCGATATGGGCGATGGCGTCGGCTCCGTCTCCCTGGATGAGCGCGCGGGCGTCCTGGGCCAGACCCTGGTACTCGACGATGGCCGAGTTGGCGTTGGCGACAGCCAGCTCCAGGTCATCAAAGATCGCGCGGCGCGCTTCCAGCTCGGCCGTCACGCTCTCGACGTTCTGAACAGTGGCCGAGAACGAGCGGATGTTGTCGTCGGACAGGACGCGGTTGATCCGGTCCAGCGCGTCGACCGCCTGGGCTAGGACGTTGCCGCCGCCCTGCAGCAGCTCTGCGATCGGGCTCGGCTGGCTCTGGATCACGGGCGTGACGCCGTCGGGGAACTGGTCCTTCAGCAGCGGGCCGCCCGGCGTGCCCGAGGTGATCTGGATGTAGTTCACACCCGTGATGCCCAGCGGCTCCAGCTGGGCGCGGCTGTCGGTTCGCACCGGAATGCCCTCATCGAGGCGAACCCGTGCGATGACCTGGTTGCCCGTCTCGCGGTCCAGCGTCAGGTCGGTGACCTCTCCCACGCGGATGCCGTTGAAGTGGACCTCGCCACCCACCGACAGGCCGCGCACCGGATCGGTAAACAGCACGTCATAGACGTCGTACTCCTGATTGAAGGAGAAGCGCGCCAGCCAGACGACGAACACGGCCAGCATCACCATGATGGTGACGGTCGCCAGGCCGACGGCGGCGTAGTGAGCGTTGCGTTCCATCAGTCGTTCCCTCGGGCGGCCTGGGCAGCGCGGCCGCGCGGTCCCAGAAAGTATTCCTTGATCCACGGATGGTCGGACCGTTCCAGCTCCTGCGGCGGAGCGATGGCGACCACCTTCTTGTCGGCCAGCACCGCGATGCGGTCGCAGATGGCGTAAAGGCTATCCAGATCGTGGGTAATCATGAAGACCGTCAGGCCCAGGTTACGCTGGAGCTGGGCGATCAGATCGTCGAAGGCGGCGGCGCCGATCGGGTCCAGACCCGCCGTCGGCTCGTCAAGGAAGACCAGCTCGGGGTCCAGGGCCAGCGCGCGGGCCAGGCCCACACGTTTGCGCATCCCGCCCGACAGCTCGGCCGGCTTGAGATGGTGCGCTTCTGGTCCGAGCCCAACCATGGCGATCTTCAGCTCGGCGAGCTCGCGGATCGTGTCCTTATGCAGGCCGGAATGTTCAACCAGCGGTGAGGAGACATTCTCCAGCACCGTCAGTGACGAGAACAGCGCGCCGTGCTGGAACAGGACGCCCCAGCGCTTCTCGATCTCGTCGCGATCGCGGTCCGACATGCCGGTGGTGTCTTCGCCGAACAGGTGGATCTTGCCGGCCGTCGGTTCGCGCAGGCCCAGGATCGAGTTCAGCAGGACGGTCTTGCCGGTTCCCGAACCGCCGACGATGCCGATGACCTCGCCCTTGCGGACGGTCAGGTCGAGGTCTTCATGGATGGTGCGCTCGCCAAAGGCGTTGACCAGCCCTTCGACCACGATCGGCGGCGCCGTCTCGTCGATATGGCTGCGGGTGTGCTCGGTCACAGGCCGATCCTCATGAAGAGCATGGCGAAGACCGCATCCAGCGCGATGATGGCGAAGATGGATTGCACCACGGCGGCGGTCACGCGATGGCCGAGGCTCTCGACGTCACCGCCGACGGCCATGCCCTGACGGCAGCCGATGGCCGCCACCACGATGGCGAAGACCGGCGCCTTCACCATGCCGGCCAGCATGTGCTGGGGCATGTAGCCGTCCAGCACCAGCCGCTCGAGGAAGAACGAGGGCCCCAGGCCCATCTGGCTCCAGGTCACGACGATGCCGCCGATCAGACCCGACACCATGGCCAGGAAGGTCAGCAGCGGCAGCATCAGCAACAGGGCCGCTAGGCGCGGGATCACCAGGGCCTGGAAGGGGTCCACACCCATGACCCGCATGGCGTCGACCTCCTGGTTCATCTTCATTGACCCGATCTCGGCCGCGAAAGACGAAGCCGACCGGCCCGCCAGCAGGACGGCGGTGATGACCACGGCGAACTCGCGGAACACGGCCACGCCGATCAGCTGCACGGCGAAGACGCCCGCACCGAAGTCGGTCAGCAGGTCCGCGCCGATGAAGGCCACCACCGCACCGATGAAGAAGGTCGTGATCAGGACGATCGGGATGGCGTCCAGGCCCGTCCGGTCCGCCTGGCTGAACCAGGCCGCCCAGCGGATGCGGGTCGGATTGACCAGGGTGCGGCCCACCGCCGCCAGCAGCTCGCCCAGGAAGGCAAACGACAGCCAGGCCTCGGCGCCGAAGTCATAGACGCCGTGCCCGACCTTGGCGAAGAAGCGTGTGACCGGATCGGGCTGGCGCGGCGGCTCGACCGCATGGCGCTCAAGCTCCTCGACCACCTGAAGGATGCGCATGACCTCCGGGCGGCCGTCCCAGCCCTTGCGCGGCAGGACGCCGTGATGGGCCTGGACCAGGGCCAGGGCCCCGGCGGTGTCGAACCGGCCCAGTTCTGAAATATCGACGCTGTCGATGGTGCGGCCGCGCAGTTCCGAGGCCAGCCGACGCGGCACACGGCCGAGCGTGCGCGCGCTCCAGTCGCCGGCCAGAACTAGGGCCAGGCGTCCGTTTCGTCCCCCCTCGACTCGGAAGCTCGCCGGCGTCATCGCCTTCTCATAGCAACGGATTCCCGTTTAGTCTTTGGATTTAAGGCTCTGAAACCTGACGGCGCGGGAACCGCAGCCGCGCTAGTTGCGAAACATTCGCAGCTGTGCGACAGGAGGCGCCAGTTCTTCCCCCAAGAGGTTTCACCCGATGATCAAGCGTCTGTCCGCCGCGGCCCTCCTGGCCTCTTCCATGCTCGTCGCCGCCTGCCAGCAGGCTCCCGCCGACGCCGGCGCCGGGACGGCGGCCCTGGCCGACTGCGTGACGCCGACGGGCAATGAGGGCACGGTCAATCTCTACACCGCGCGCCACTATGCGTCGGACGACGCCATCTATGCGGCCTTCACCTGCGCCACTGGCATCCGGGTGCAGAAGATCGAGATTCCGGCCGAGCAGATGCTGGCCCGTCTTCAGGCCGAGGGCGCGGGCAGCCCGGCCGACGTCGTGGTCATCCAGGACGCCGGCGCCATGGACACCCTGGCCGAGGGCGGCGTCCTGACCGCTTTTGACGACGCGGTGATCGACGGCCGCGTGCCCGAGCAGTGGCGTGACCCCGAAGGCCGCTGGTTCGGCATCGCCCGCCGCGCCCGCATCGTCGCCTATGACACCGCCCGGGTCCGCCCCGAGGAAGTCGACACCTACGAAGAGCTCGCCTCGCCCCGCTTCCGCGGCAAGCTGTGCGTCCGCTCCTCGGACAACAGCTATAACCTCAGCCTGATGTCGGCCCTGATCGAGCGATGGGGCCCCGAGCGGGCGCTGGAATGGGCCCGCGGCGTCGTCGCCAACATGGCCCGCCCGCCCGAAGGCGGCGACATCGAACAGATCCGCGCCGTCGGCGCCGGTCAGTGCGAGGTGGCGATCACCAACCACTACTACTTCCTGCGCCTGGCCGAATCCGAGGACCGGGCCGACCAGGATCTGACCTCGCGGGTCCATCTGTCCTTCCCGAGCCTTGAAGGCCGCGGCGCGCACTTCAACCTGTCGGGCGCGGGCCTGGCGGCGCATTCGCCGAACCGCGAGAACGCCATCCGCTTCCTGGAATTCCTGACCGGTCCGGAATCTCAGGCCATCTTCGCCACCGAGACCAACGAGTTCCCGACCACCACCGAGGCTGAGCTTCCCCAGGACGTGGCCCAGTACATGGACCAGCCGGCCGATCCCCTGCCGCTGCCCGCCTATGGCGCGCGCCGCGCCGAGGCCCAGCGTGTCTTCGAACAGGCGGGCTGGCGCTAGGCCTTGACCGTTCCTGCGACGGAGGGGAGAGGGAGGCGCGAAATGTCCCTTCCCTCCCCTCTCCGCATTGCAGCCGTCCTCGCGGCGATCACGGCCCTGGCGCCGCTGGTCGCCGTGGCCGTGACGGCGACCGGTCCGGGAGCCGACAGCCTGACCTGGGCGACTTTCGCCCGCTATGCCTGGACCTCCACCGCCCTGGCGGCGATGGTCGGTCTGGGCGCAGGCGTGCTGGGTGCGCTGGCTGCCTGGCTGGTGGCCCTGAATGACTTTCCCGGCCGCAGGCTCTTCACCTGGGCTCTGGTGCTGCCGCTCGCGGCGCCGGCGTTTGTTCTGGCCTATGGCTATGCCGACCTGTTCGATGTCGCGGGCCCGATCCGCACGGCCTGGCGCGGCGCCTTCGGTTTTGATCCGCCCTTCGACATGCGCTCGATCTGGGGCGCCGCGATCGTCCTCAGCCTGGCCTTCTATCCGTACGTCTATCTGACCCTTCGGGCGGCCCTGGTGAACCAGGCCTCAAGCCAGGTGGAGGCGGCGCGCACGCTCGGCCTGTCACGTTGGCAGGCCTTCGTCACCGTCGCCCTGCCGCTGGCCCGTCCCGCCATCGCCGCTGGAATGGCGCTGGTGATCATGGAGACGCTCGCCGACTACGGCGCCACCTCCTATCTGGCGGTCCAGACCCTGACGACCGGCGTGGTGCGGGCCTGGGCGGTCTTCGCCTCGGTCGCCGAGGCCGCACGCCTGGCCCTGCCGCTTCTGGGCGCGGCGGCGGTGCTGCTGATCATCGAACGGTCCCAGCGCCAGACCGCACGTGAGGCTGGCTCGGCCCGCTGGCGCGCCATCCAGCCGGAACGCCTGAGCGGCGCCCGCGCCTGGGGGGCCACATTGTTCTGTATCGCCCTCGTCGGACTGGGCCTGCTGCTTCCGCTCGGCTGGCTGATCGCCAAGGGCTGGAACGCGCCGCACGAGACCGCCCGCCTGATCGCCTCGGGCCGCAACGCCCTGGTGCTGGCGCTCATCGCCGCAGCCGTGACGACCTTGCTGGCTCTCGCCATCGGCCTGGGCGCACGCAGGGGCCGTATCCTCAACCGCGTGGTCAGCTTGGGCTATGCGACGCCCGGCGCGGTGATGGCCATCGGCCTGATGGGCCCCGCCGCCCTGTTCTGGCGGACCTGGCCGTCGCTGGTGACCAGCCTGGCCTTCGCCATGACCCTCTTGATCCTGGCCTATGCGTCACGCCTGATGGCCGCAGCGCTCGAACCAATCGAGGGCGGCCTCGCCCGGATCAGCCCTTCCATGCAGGGGGCCGCCCGCAGCCTGGGAGAAACCGAAGCCTCTGCCTCGCGCCGCGTGGACCTGCCGATCGCGTCGGGCGCGGTCTTCACCGCCGCCCTTCTGGTCTTCATCGATGTGCTGAAGGAGTTGCCGGCGACCGTGATCCTGAGGCCCTTCGGCTTCGACACCCTGGCCGTCATGGCCGACTACTACGCCAAGGACGAGCGGCTGGGCGAAGCGGCCTGGCCCAGCGCCTTTATCGTCCTGGTCGGTATTCCCGCCGTCATCTGGCTGACCCGCAAGGTCACCGCCTCGCGCCCCGGAGCCCAAGCATGAGCGTGATCGAGGTTCGCGGCGCGACCAAATCCTATCAGGGCAAGCGCGCCGTCGACGGCGCCGACCTGACGCTTGAGGCCGGGCGCATCACCTGCCTGCTCGGCCCCTCGGGCTGCGGCAAGTCCACCCTGCTGCGCCTGATCGCCGGTCTCGAAACGCCAGATGGCGGCGCGATCCTTTCCGGCGGCGAGGACATCACCCGCCTGCCGCCCGAGCGGCGCGACGTCGGGCTGGTATTCCAGGACTACGCCCTGTTTCCCCACCTGCGGATCGAGGACAATGTCGGCTTCGGGCTCTCGGCCCTGCCGGCGGCGGAGCGCCGGGCCCGCGCCCTGGCCTTACTCGAGCGGGTTCGCCTGGCCGCCCGCGCCCGCGCCTGGCCTGGAGAGCTCTCCGGCGGCGAGCAGCAACGCGTCGCCCTCGTCCGGGCTCTGGCGCGTGAACCACGCGCCGTTCTGCTGGACGAGCCCTTCTCGGGCCTGGACGCCCATCTCAAGGGCGAAGTCCGCGACGCCGCGCTTGCGGCGCTGCGCGCCTCAGGCGCCGCTGTCCTCATCGTCACACATGACGCCGAAGAAGCCATGCTGATGGCCGACGACCTGATCCTGATGAGCGCGGGCAAGATCCTTCAGCGTGGAACGCCCCGGGACTGCTACCTCGACCCCGTCTCCGTCGACGCGGCCCGCCTGCTTGGCGAGGCGGAAATCCTGCCCGCTCGCGTCTCCGGCGGCATGGCCGAGACGGCGTTCGGCGATGTCCCGGCCGCGGGCGTCGCAGAGGGCCCGGCGCTGGTTCTGATGAGGCCGGACGGCCTGGTCACAGGATCGGGCGTCCACGCTGACGTCACCGACGCCCGTTTTGTCGGCCAGGGCTGGCGCGCCACCCTGACAGCCGGCGGCGCCTCGATCCGCGCCCGTCTGCCCGCCGAGCCCGGCGAGACCATGACCGTCGCCATCGATCCGGTGCGTGCCCGGGTCTTCGCCCAATAGAAACGGCCGCGCTCCTCTCGGAACGCGGCCGTATCGATAGTCTGCAAGAAGCGTCTAGCGGTACTGCTGGATGCGCGTGGTACGCAGACCCTGCATGCCCCAGCGGTCGATCGACCGCTGCCAGCCGAGGAACTCCTCGGTGGTCAGGCGATAACGCTCGCAGGCCTCTTCCAGGCTGAGCAGGCCGCCGCGAACGGCGGAGACGACTTCGGCCTTGCGCCGGATTACCCAGCGCTCGGTTTCGGGCGGAGGAAGGTCGTTGATCGTCAATGCAGCCCCCGTCGGACCGATGACGTAACGTTCGCCCTTGCCGTTGACTCGTTGTTCTTGAAGCATGGGCTTTTCGCCTCTCGCACCACCATCACTGATGGGAGAATACCCAAGCCCTCTGAACACCCGTTTAAGCGCCTTGGTGAACGGGTTCTGAATCGACGATCCGCGTTTCTCATCCTTTGTTCAGACCTTCTTAAACCGGTATTCAAGGCTCTTACCCAGACGTTACTCATCAGCGCTTCACGCGGATCAGTTCTTCGAGCATTTCATCTGCGGTCGTGATGATCTTGGACGAGGCGGAATAGGCGCGCTGGGTCGTGATCAGACCGGTGAATTCGGCCGACAGATCTACCGTCGAGGCCTCCAGCTGGTTCGGCGCGATCATGCCGGCGCCGCCCGTGCCCGGGGCCTTGAGGTTGAACGTGCCCGAGCTTTGCGAGACGCGGAATGCATTGCCGTTGACCGAGATCAGGTTGTCCGGGCTCGGAAAGGTGGCCAGGGCCACCTGGGCGATCCGGCGGGTCACGCCGTTGTCGAAGATGGCGGTAACGAAGCCTTCCTCGTCGATCTCGATATTGGTCAGGTTGCCGAAGGCCGTGCCGTTGGTGATGACCGCCTGAACCACCGACTGGCTGTCGTACTGGGTCAGGCCGCCCGCCGCGGCGTTGAGGTCGAACGACACGGTCTGGTCATCCACGCCGAGCCCGGGCGCCCAGTTGACCTGGCCAGCGCCGGGCGCTCCGGCGTCCGAGGAGCCGAAGGTCAGTGTCGCGTTCAGCGGATCGGGGAACAGCGCCGCAGCACCCAGCGCCGTCATCGCATCGACGTCCAGACGACCGTCCTGGGTGAAGGCGACGATGCCCGAGCGGATCTGGCCGTTGGACAGGCCCGCGCCGGTGACGATGTCCGACGCCGGAATGGCGCGGATTTCCGCCAGCCACTGGTTCGGCACGTCCGACTTCAGGAATGAGATGGCGATGGTGCGCTTGCCGCCCTTGGAGTCCGAGATCGGGACCTGCAGTTCGAAGTCCGGTCGCACGCCCGCGCCGGTTTCCGGGTCAAACATGGCCATGGAGTTGGTCACGGGATCGTAGGTGGCGAACTCGTCCGACACCGACTGGCTCGAAAGCAGGTTGGCGTTCAGCGACACACGGGTGGTCGGCTCGGCGGCGCCGCCGACAGCGCCGACGTTGATCGAGTTCAGCCGGGTCAGGTCAGACGGATCGACCGTGATGACGTCCTCGGCGTCGGCGATCCAGCCCTGCAGGAAGAGGCCCGCCGAGTTGCGCAGATAGCCGAGCGTATCGACCGTGAACGAGCCCGCGCGGGTGAACAGACGCGCGTCCGCCGCCGTCAGGTTTTCGGCCTGTTCAGTGACGACGAAGAAGCCCTGCCCGGAGATGCCGAGATCGGTCGAGGAGTTGGTCCGCTGGAGCAGGCCCTCCTGGGATACGAAGTGGCGAGAGTTCGCCAGGACGCCGCCGGCCGAATAGCCGCCGGCCGATCCGCCGGTCACCATCGTCTGGAAGTCGATCTGGCTGCGCTTGTAGCCGACGGTGTTGACGTTCGCGATGTTGTCCGAGATCGCGGCGAGCGCGGCGGCGTTGGATTTCAGGCCGGAGACGCCTGCCAGCATGGCGCTGTTGATGCTCATCGGATTACTCCCCTAGGAATTCAAAGCAGTCGAAGCGGATTGATCGCGCCCGCCAGGGCCACGATGTCGTCCACGGGATTCATGAGGTCCTTGGCGACGTCGACCATGGTCGACAGGACGCCCCCCTCGGAGTCTTCAGTTTCGGTCTGTCCCTGGGCCGGGACCGAAGCCACGCTGATCACCTGGCTCAGCGGAACGATCGAGCCGCCGACCGTCACGTAGGGCTCGCCGTCATAGAGCTCGACGGCCGTGACGACGCCGCGGATCAGGACCTGGCTGTCGACGATCGAGCCCGAGGCGGTCGAGGCGCTGACCCGTAGGGTGTAGACGCCGCCGTCGGCCAGCTGGGTTCCGTTGTTCGACACGCCGTCCCAGTTGAAGTCATGGACACCGGCCCCTGTCTCGGGCGCCGCGCCCGACCAGACGATCGCGCCGGTCGAGTCCAGCACCTCGAGGCGCGCGTCGGCGGCGTTGGTAGCCAGCTCGTAGCTCCAGGTCGCCGTGCCGTCCTGCAGACGGGTGGCGGAGCCAGCGGCCGTGACTTCCTTGCCGATGTAGCTGACGGCGCCGTCCAGGCCGCCCGCGCCCTGGTTCAGCAGGGCCTGGAGCAGGTCATTGGTCAGCAACTGCTGCTCCACGCCGGCCATCTGGGTCAGCTGGGCGGTGAAGTCGTTGGAGTCCAGCGGCGACAGCGGATCCTGGTTCTTCAGCTGGGTGGTGAGCAGCTGCAGGAAGGTCTCGAAGTTCGAGACCAGATTGGTGCGTCCCGACAGGGTGACGCTATTGGAAGCGCCTACGGCGTCGACCATCTCAGACCCTCACATCCAGGCCCAGCCGCGTCATGACGCGCAGGGCGGGTTGGGCGGCCAGATCGGCCAGTTCGGACGCCTCGGCGGACCGGGCGAAAGAGCGAAGAATGCCGTCCGCCATCGCCTCGCGCCGCTCGCGCGAACCTTCACGGTCGGTGAAGGAGAAGGCGTCCTCGGACAGCTGGAAGCCGGCCTGTTCCAGGTCGCGGCGCAGTTCATCGACGCGGCCGCGCAGTTCGACGGCGGCGGCCGGATTGTCGAAGGCCAGACGCGCGGCCAGCCGGCCCTCGGCGTCGATGTCCAGCCGGACATCGACCTTGCCCAGTTCGGCCGGGTTCAATTCCATGTTGAAACGGGTGGCGCGGCCTTCCAGCCGGCGGATGATCTGAGCCGAGACCTGGGCGATGGCGTCGGCGGCGCCCCGGTGCATCGGTACGGCGTCGGCGCGGATCGGGGCCGCAGTGGGCGCCTCGGTCGTCGGCGCAGCGGCGGCCGCCTCGGTTTCTAGCAGGGCCGGGCCGGCGTCGGCGGCCGTATCGACAGCCGGCTCGGCGTGGTCGGTCGCGGCAGCCGGGGCTGACGCCTCAGCCTGGGCGGCGCCGGCCACGCCTGTGGACGCAGTTGCGGAACCGCTCGTCGCCGCCGTGGCTGACGTCGTTGGGGTCAGGGTGAGATCCGGCGTCTCGACGGAGTCGAGCGCGACATCGTCGCTGGAAGGCAGGAGAGGCTCGACCACGGGCTCCTGCGGCGCGGCGGCCTCCGGCGCACGGCCGACGACCTGACGCACGGCGGCGGCGGTCGCCTCGGCGCGAACCGGCTCGCCGGCTTCCGCAAGGGCGGTCAGGACTTCTGGGGCGATGGTCGGTTCCGTGGCCTCGGGCAGGACCTGGGCGCCATCCTTGGCGACGGGTTCAGTCGGCATGACCGGCGGCGTCTCGGGCTTGGCGGTCAGCGGGCCCGGATTGATCTGGGGCGCGTCTGTCTTGGGGCTCTGCGGGCCCGGATTGATCTGCGGGCTGTCGGGCCCGAGGCCAAGCTGGCCGGAGGTGGTCACCGGCCCGGCCGACCCTGCGTCCGTGGTCAAGTCCGGGCTGGTGAGCGGTTCCTCGGCCTTGGGCTGCACGACCGTCAGAAGGCTCTGCAGGACCATGGCCTCACCGCCGGTGAGCGGACCCGCTTCATCGAGGCGCGCTGTCTCGGCCTGGACCTGTTCGGCCAGCCTCCGCCCCAGACCCAGCATGCCCCGCGGGCGTCCGCCCTGGGCGTCCGCCATCAGTCCGGCGAACCCGGCCGCATCGGCGGACTCGCCCGTCGAGACGGACGAGGGCTGGACGCCGGCCAGGGTCAGGATGTCAGCAATGACGGACATGAATGCGCTTCGCGGGCCCCTGTTGCAGGGCCTTTGGGTCTGGAGCGCATTCGGCGCAGGGTTATTCGGACCCTGCCAAGCAACCGGCGGGCCAGCCGCAGAGATTGCATAACTTATTGTCTTTTTTTGATTTTAACCGGGTGTTAGGCGGTCAATTTCGTCCTGCCCCGGCTGATTTTGCCGCCCGTCAGGCGCCCGACCCGGCTTCATCGGCAACGGTGAACAGCGTCCGGACCAGACTTTCGAGCGCGGTCACGTCCACCTCATCAAAGGCGCCATAGTCGCCGGAGTCGATGTCCAGCACCGCGATCAACGCGTTCGCCGCATTGAAAACAGGCGTCACGATCTCCGAGTTGGAACGGGTGTCGCAGGCTATGTGGCCCGGGAAGGCGTGGACGTCCTCGACCACCTGCGTCGTCCGGTCCCGCGCCGCCGCTCCGCACACGCCCCGACCGAACGGAATGCGCAGGCACCCCAGCTTGCCCTGGTACGGCCCCACCACGAGCTCATCCGGCTTGTCGGGGTCCACCACATAGAAACCGGTCCACAGGAATTGCGGAAAGGCGTCGGCCAGCATCGAGGCGACCGTCGCCATCCGGGCCGTCACGTTCGTCTCGCCCGCCAGCACGGCCTGGATCTCTTCAGACACCTCGGCGTAGCGCTCGGCCTTGTCGGTGGGGCGGTCGTCGCGCGCGACGTGAGCCATGGGGGCGGTCTCCTGCTTGGTCAGGGTCATATAGGCCTCGCTGTTCATCAGAACAGGGGCAAAGGCGGCCGGACTGCCGGTCACGCGCACAGGTCCCAGACGCCGTTCCAGCCGGGCCTTCAGGCGCCGAAGGTCAAAGCCCATGTGAAACGAGTGATAGCGACGGTTCCCACCGATCCATTCGTTCGGCCGGTCAGTTGGCGGCCGGCCCAGCGCCGCCTGCCAGATGCGGCTCCAGTCGGCGTCATAGGCGTCCGCACGCCGCGCGCGCCGAAACAGGCCCTTGAACAGGGCCGGCGGCCCAGACTCGACCGGCACGCCCGCCACCAGGAGCCCGCCGGGCCTGAGGATACGGTCGATCTCCCATAGCGCCCGATCGGTCTCGGCGTCAGGCAGGTGTTCGAACACCTCGGTGCAGAAAACGACGTCGGCGCCCGTCGGGATGTCCTTTTCCCGCTCGACGACCGAGACCAGCGCCAGGCCCGAGAGCATGGTCCGGGCGGCCTCGGCCATTTCGGCATAGGGTTCAAAAACGACAATGCGAGCCCGGGGCCAGCGCCTCGCGGCCATGGCCGCCAGTCTGCCGTCGCCGCCGCCAAAATCCACGACCATGGCCACGGCCATGTCCTCGGGAACCCGACCCAGGGCGTCGGAAATCCGCCTGCGCTGTAGCCAGCGCTTGACCGGATTGGGGTCGTCCCAGGTCAGCTCGGCGTAGTTTGAGGACAGGGGGCGGCTCCCGGCTAAGGTCCGAGCCTTAGCACGGCGAACCGCCAACGCCAGTCGTCAGGCCTTTTCAGCCGCGTAGTGGCCGCCCCGGGCGCTCAATTCCTCGACCTTCTCAGCGATCGCGGGGGTCAGGGCCTCACCGAAATCCTCGGGCGAAAAGATGCGGCGGATTTCCACCGCGTGATGCTCACCGTCGGTGTTCGGGATCTTCCGCGCCCAGTCGATGGCCTCCTCCAGGCTCTTCACCTGCCAGATCCAGAAGCCGGCGATCAGTTCCTTGGTCTCGGCGAACGGCCCATCGACCACCACCGGCGCCTTGTTGCCGTCGAAGACCACCCGCGCGCCCTGCGACGACGCCGCCAGCCCCTCGCCCGCCAGCATGACGCCTGCGTTCACCAGCGTCTCGTTGTCGGCCATCATCTCTTCCAGCGCCTTTTGCGAAGGCATGATCCCCTGCTCGGACGCCTCGGAAGCCTTCATGACCACCATCACGCGCATCGGACTTCTCCCTTGATCAGGCGCGGGCATGGCCCGCTGATGGTGGAACGACGCAAGCCCCATGACCGGTCCGACAACCGACCGCCTATTTTTTCAGCCCGATGGCCCTGAGGCGCTCATCCAGCAGTTCCCCCGCCGTGATCGGCGGCGGAACCGGCGCATGGTCCCGGCATGACGGCAGCACGTCCAGCGAGGTCGCCAGCGTCGGATGCATGAAGAAGGGCATGGAATAGCGGCTGACGTTCGGCCCCTCAGGGTTCACCACCCGGTGGGTCGTGGCCGGGATCACGCCATTGGTCAGTCGGGCCAGCATGTCGCCGGAATCCACGATCAATGTTGATGGATCGGCCTTGATCGGCAGCCAGGTCCCGTCGCGGTCCAGCAGCTGGAGCCCCGCCCCTTTCGCCGCCGGCATCAGGGTCATGAAGTTGATGTCTTCATGCTCGGCCGAGCGCACCGCGCCCTCGGGCGTGTCCGGCCCGACCGGCGGATAATGCAGGATCCGCAGAAGCGACGTACCCCACCGCACCTTGTCGTCGAACCAGTGGGCCTCAAGCCCCAACTCCGGCGCCAGGGCCTGCAGCACGACCATCCCGGTGTGGTTCAGCTGGTCGAACAGCTCGCCGATGCTCTGGCGAAAGGCCGGAACCTCCTCGGGCCAAACGTTGGCCTCGAACGGCTCGTCGATGACTTCTCCGGGCGGCGGCGCATGGCCGATCTGCCAGAATTCCTTCAGGTCGGGTTTGCCGGAATCCTTGGCGTGTTCGACACCGAAGGGGGTGTAGCCCCGCATCCCCGCTGCGTAGCGCTGCTTGGCCTCCTCCGGCAGGGCGAAGACGTCTTCGGTCGCCGCATAGGCCGCGTCCAGCAGGGTCTCGGGTACGCCATGGTCGCGCAGGACGATGAAGCCATAGTCCTGCAGCCCCCGCATGAGTTCAGCGGAGAAGGCGGCGCGGGCGTCGGGCGAGCCCTCGGTGAAGTCGCGAAGGCTCAGTTCGGGTACGGCGCGTGTCATGCCGGGGCTCCTAGCACGGCCTCGACCTCGGCGCGCGAGGGGGCCGACGGCTGGGCGCCCGGCCGGGTCGTGGCCAGGGCTCCGGCGGCGCAGGCGAACGCGACGGCCTCCTGTGGCGGCTGGCCCTCGCTCAGGGCCACCGTCAGGGCGGCGACGAAGACGTCCCCTGCGCCTGTCGTATCGACCACTTCCACCTTCGGCGGTGCAGCCTTCGCGATCCGGACGCCGCCCATCCACAGTTCGGCGCCTTGCGCGCCCAGCGTCAGGGCCACTATCGCGCCAGACCGGTGCAGCGCCTCGCCATAGAAGGCGGCCTCGGTCTCATTGACGATCAGCAGATCGGCCCGCTCGAACACGCTGTCCGGCACGGCCAAGGCTGGCGCCAGGTTCACCGCCTTGAACCCCTCGAACACGTCCAGCGCCGCCGTCACCACCGGAATCGGGATCTCCAGCTGAAACACCAGGGCGTCGGCCTCGATCACTTCGGGCGCCGCGACGCCGGCGTTGGCGCCGGAACAGACGCTGATCTGGTTCTCCCCCTCGGGCGACACCGCGATCAGGGCCACCCCCGTGGGTTCGGCCGGATCAACCACGACACCCGACAGGTCCGCCCCACCTTCGACAAGCAGGGCCAGGGCTTCGTCGGCGAAGGCGTCGCGCCCCACCCGACCGAACAGGGCGACCTCTGCTCCCAGCTTCAGCGCCGCATAGGCCTGGTTGGCGCCCTTGCCGCCGGGATGGCGGCTCAGGACCGCGCCCGACACCGTCTCACCCGCACGCGGCAGGGCGGCGCCAGACGCCACGATATCCAGATTGATCGAGCCTAGGACCGCGACCTTCATGCCTGCCCCCTCAAGGCGTCCACGATCAGTCCGAACACCCCGTCCCGGTCGGCCTTCACGCCCCAGAAGTGGCGCGCCGTCTCGCCTTCCGGAAGGCGGAACTCGACCTGGGTGTGCCCGCGCGTCAGCTCCGACATGGTCTCGACCCTGATGGCGCAGGGCCGGGTTTCGAACAGGTCAGGCCTGAGGATCCAGGCGATGACGCAGGGATCGTGCATCGGCCCCTCCTGCCCCTCGCGCCATTTGCGGGCGGTGTACTGGCCATAGTCCAGCATCGAGGCGGTCGCCTGCGCCGCCGGTGTCCCGATGGCGCGGATCGTCTCGATTACGGCGTCCGGCGTCCGTACCTGATGGGTCACGTCCAGCCCCAGCATGACCACCTCGACGTCTGCGGTCAGGACGGCGTCCGCCGCCTCGGGATCGGCCCAGATGTTGTATTCGGCGCTGGCGGTGATGTTGCCGCCCTCCGAGCGTGATCCGCCCATGGCCACGACGCGCTTCAGCCGCGCCGCCAGCGTCGGCTCGCGCTGAAAGGCCAGCGCCACATTGGTCATCGGCCCGGTCACGGCCAGGGTCATCGTCCCGGGCTCGGCCGCCATGACCTGGGCCACGATCGCATCGGCCGAGGACATCGGATCCAGCGGCCCTTCCGGCTCGACCGGATCGAGGAAGCCCAGCCCCTCCGGCCCGTGGAAATGATCGGCGATGTCGAGCCGGCGGACCAGCGGCTGGCCCGCGCCCGCATGAACGGGCGGGTGTTCTTTCAGCCCGGCGATCTGGCGCAGCTGGCGGCCGTTCCGGGCCGTGCGTTCGGCCGGCACATTGCCGCCGACGGTCGTGATCGCGCGGATATCCAGCTCGGGCGAAGCGAAGGCCAGGAACAGGGCCACCGCGTCGTCCACGCCGGGATCGCAATCGATGATGACAGGAATGGATTTCATGCGCCGGTTATCGGACCGGCGCAGCGCGGCGGCAAGCTAGCCGCCTTGCCGAACCCTCACGCGCTCCAGCGCATCGGCCTCGATGTCGGCGTAGAACAGGTTGTAGGGCGGTGACTTGCGCCGATCGGCCCACGAACCGGTCGGTCTCAGCGACGGCGAGCGTGGTAGGGAATGCCGCAGGATGCCGTCCACGCACTGGGTCTCGACCTGGCGCGAGATCAGCGGCGGCCGCGAGCCCCATTCCAGCCCGGAGGCATTGGCGGCGCCCAGGCTCAGTCGGGCGGGCGCCAGCGCCGTCGTCGCCGCGCCCAGCACCGGGTTCACGCACAGCGGATGACGGCCTTCCAGCCCGGTCAGGGCGCCCCGCTCGGTCCAGACCTGGGCGCGTTCGACCCGCCGCCGGGCCACGTCGTCCGCGTCCTCCCGGACCTGGGCCCAGGCGACGAGACACCCCGTCTGCTCACGCGACACGCAGGCCGGCAGGTCGCTGGTCGGCCCGTGCGATTCCGCCGGGACCACGGCGTCCATTACATAGACGGCGGCCAGCCGGGCCCGGAAAGTCGGATCTTCCTCGATCAGGTCTTCCGCCAGCCGCGCGACCAGTTCGGCGCCCTGCCCCACACCCGCCAGGATCAGCGGCCGGCCCCGGTCCCAGGTCGCTCGGTAGTGATCGAACGCCGCCCGGACGTCGCGATACGCAAAGGCCCGTGCATCGCGCGCGTCATCGCGAAGCGTCAGCTGGGTATAGAGGCTCGATTGCCGGTAACGCGGCGCATAGATGCGGCCGACCCGCGCGAACGGTCCGGCGTAGTTCGGCAGCATGACCCGTTCCAGGAGGTCCACCGAGCGCGGCTCGTCGATCGGACCCAGCCAGTCCGAGCCGCCGTCATAGGTCGTGGGATGGACGAAGAAGATGTCCGCCGGACCGATCGGGTCGGTCTCCACGCCCTCCAGCGCCCAGCCCGAGCCGGCGCCGTAGTCCGGAGCCGCCGGCGGCTCATAGGTCTGGAACGGCACCTTGGGGTCCAGCCCCGTCCTCAGGATGTCCTCGCGCCAGACGAAGGCCGCGGCGACCAGAAAGACCGTCAGCCCAGTCAGGACCCAGGCCAGGCCCCGGCTGAAGGCGAAACGTTTCGAGCGTTCCTTGTCCGCCGCGCGAAGGGCCTGATAGGTCTCCTTGGGCCAGCGCTTGTGGACCCAGAACCATTCCTCGGGCCGCTCGCGCACCCGGTCCTCGACCCAGGCGTTGACCCGGCGCACCGCCGTCTCGATGTCCTTCGCCCGGTCGCCGGTCTGCTCAAGATGAATGGGCTCATGGACCACGATCTTGTAGCGGGCGCCCTTGGTCCGTTGGACCGACATGGTCTGCAGCGGCGCATCGTACTTGATCGCCAGCCGGCTCGGCCCGGGCGCCGTATGCGCCGGGTGTCCGAAGAAGGGCAGCGCCAGCCCGGCGTTGAACTTCTGGTCGTTCATCAGGGCCACCGACTCGCCCTTCGACAGAGCCGACATCAGGTCGCGCGTCGCTTCGCCCTTGGGCGCGAAGAGCTGAACGCCATAGGCCGCCCGGCCGTCCTTTACCCGTTTGTCGATCAGCGGGTTGTTCATGGCTCGATAGGTCATCAGGCAGGTGACGCCGGATTCCACGATGGTGGCGGGCATGACCTCCCAGTTGGCGAAGTGGCCCGAGATGAAGACCACCGGCTCGCCCGTGTCTCGAATCTCGGCCAGCCGCTCGGCGTTGACCACCTCGACCCGGCCCGTCGCGGGCCGGATGCGGTCCATCAGCGGAAACTCGGCGAAGGCCCGGCCGACATTGTCCCACTGGGCGTTCAGCAGCCGGTAGTGCTCGCGGTCGCTGATCTTGGGAAAGGCCAGCCGGATATTGTCCGACGCTGTCCGATGCGCTGACGTCAGCGGCCCGACGACCCGGAACAGCCAGCCGCCGAAGGCCGACGCCCAGTCGACCGGCAACGCGCGCAGGAAACCCGCCACCAGATCATAGGCCCCCGCCTCGATCCGCCAACCGATCTTCTCCAACAGGGTCGGGTTCTGCAGCGACACCCTAGTCGCCCCCGAGCCGCCGCCTGATGCGGGTCACACGCTTGTCGATCGACCGCTTCAGCTTGGGCCAGAAGCCCTTCGCCCGCTCCTTCCGGAACGGGTCCAGCACATGCGCCTCGCCGCCGATGTGGACCGCCGAGCCGGGGTTGAGGAAGGCCATGGTGAAGCCGTCCTTTTTGAGCCGGTAGGACAGGATCTCCTCCGACCCGTGCCCCGCATAAGGCCCATAGCGCCTGAAGCTCTCCAGCCGCACCAGGCTCGGATTGAAGCTGTAACCGAACCACTCCGGATGGGCGTCCGCCGGCATCCTGAGCACATCGCCGCGCCCGTCCAGCGGCTGAAGGCGCTCGCGGTATTTCGGCGCCAGTTCCATCACCTGCCGCACACAGGCCACCGCGATGTCCGGGTGAGCCTCCAGCACCTCGCGGCATGTGTTCAGGAAGGGGCCCGTCTCGAACTTCCAGTCGTCCTCGCAATGGAAGACGTACGTGGTCTCGACCGCCGAATAGGCGCGGTCGATCGACCGCATCTGGCCGATGTTGGGCTGGTTGAAGATCAGCTCATAGTCCGGAAACCGCGCCCGGATTTTCTCAGCCACCGCCTCGTTGGCGGAATCCTCGACGATGATCTTGCGCGCGAAGCCGCTCGGCTCGGCGCCCTCCAGGCTCACCAGCGTCTCCTCCAGCAGGTCGAAGCGCCCGCACGAGGTCAGAACCAGGGTGACGTCGCTCATGCCGCCTGCCCCTCGCGCTGCGCCCTCAGGATACGCAGCAGCCGTTTGACCCGCATCTCGGCGGCGATGTGGCTCGATTGAAATCCGAAGGACCCGCCCGTGAAGTTCCGGCGCAGAATGTAATAGCGGAAGAAGACCAGCGGATATTCGAACGGCAGCCGCAGCATCACCATAAGCGGCGACTTCCGCAGCTCCTTGGCCTGCAGCTGGGTGTAGCGGTCCAGCTTCTGGCGCACATGCTCGATCGACCGGTTCGAATAGTGCAGCGCGATGTTCTCGAGCTGACCCACCTGATGATGCTGGGTGTCGACCGTGTCATGGACCAGGCTGTCGCGGAACCGCACCTTTCGCCGGTCATACAGCCGCACATAGTTGTGACCCTCGGCCCAGAGACGCGGCTTTGTCGCTCCCGGGAATACGGTCGGCATCTTCACCCGATAGGCCGGCAGCGGCGGCTGCCCGACCGACAGCAGGGTCGCGATCTCGTGCGCCAGCGGCTCGGTGACCACCTCGTCGCAGTCCAGGTTCAGGATCCAGTCGTAGGCCGCGCACTCCTCGGCGAACCGCTTCTGCGGCCCATAGCCGTCCCAGGCCCGGTACCAGACGCGCGCACCCAGCGACCGGGCGATCTCGACCGTCTGATCCGTCGAGCCGCTATCCACCACCACGATGTCGTCGGCGATCGCGCGCACGGCCTCAATGCAGCGGGCGATCCGGTCCGCCTCGTTGAACGCGATGATGCAGCAGCTGAGCCTGACGCGCGCCACGGCCGATCAGGCCGCCTGACGTCGCTTGGACAGGGCGTCGTATTCCAGCAGTTCGGCGCACAGGGCCTCGAACTGGCTGAGCGGCACCATGTTGGGCCCGTCCGACGGCGCATGGTCCGGGTCCGGGTGGGTCTCCATGAAGACGCAGTCGACGCCGACCGCCACCGCCGCCCGCGCCAGCACCGGCACGAACTCGCGCTGGCCGCCGGACGACGTCCCCTGCCCGCCCGGCTGTTGCACCGAATGGGTCGCGTCATAGACGATCGGGCAGCCGATCTCCTTCATGATCGGCAGCGAGCGCATGTCCGACACCAGCGTATTGTAGCCGAAGCTGGCGCCCCGCTCGCAGGCCATGACGTTCGGATTGCCGGCGCCCGTGACCTTGGCGATCACGTTCTTCATGTCCCACGGGGCCAGGAACTGGCCCTTCTTGATGTTGATGGCCCGGCCGGTCTTGGCCGCCGCAAGCAGCAGGTCCGTCTGGCGGCACAGGAAGGCCGGGATCTGGATCACATCCACCGCCTCGCCGACCGGCGCGCAGTGGTCGATCTCGTGCACGTCCGTCAGGGTCGGCATGCCGGTCGTCTCGCGGATCTCGGCGAAGATCGGCAGGCTGTCCTTCAGGCCGATGCCCCGCTGGGCGTTGGCCGAGGTTCGGTTCGCCTTGTCGTAGCTGGTCTTGTAGATCATGCCGACGCCCAGACGGTCGGCGATTTCCTTGATCGCGGCGGCCGTTTCCAGCGCGTGCTGGCGGCTTTCCATCTGGCAGGGGCCGGCGATGAAGCTCAGGCGTTCTCCGCCTCCGATGGTCACAGGGCGAGCGGTCTTGATTTCGATTTTTGCGTTGGGCGCGGTCACGGCGAGCCGTCCTTGCTATTGGCGCGTTTCACTGCGCGGAAAGTGGCGCTAGGGCAAGGTGTTCGCAAGGCAAAGGGCGGGGATAGCATGACAAGTCCGGTGATCCTGTGGTTTCGGCGCGATTTCCGGCTGGGCGACAACCCGGCGCTGGAGGCCGCCCTCGACGCCGATCGGCCGGTCCTTCCCCTCTATATCCACGATCCCGACCTGCATGGCCGCCCCAACGGCGCGGCCTCGGACTGGTGGCTGGACAAGTCGCTGCGCGCGCTCGAGGCCGACCTTAAGGACCGGAGCGCCAGCCTCGTCGTCCGCCGCGGCGATTCGGCTGAGGTCCTGAACGGCCTGATCGATGAGACGGGCGCCGAATGCGTTTTCATGAACCGGCTGTTCGAGCCTCGCGCCTGGGCCCGCGACAAGGCCATCGCCGACGCCCTGAAAGCGAAGGACGTCGAGGCGCGCGGCTTCAACGCCACCTCCATGGCCCCGCCCGGATCGGTCCTCACCAAACAGGGCCAACCGTTCAAGGTCTTCACCCCCTTCTTCAAGGCGCTGATGGACCAGGCGCCCGAGCGCCGCGGCCGCGCCGTGCCGAAAGCCATCCCGGGGGCGAAGGGCGTCGACGGCGTCACGATCGCCTCGCTCAAGCTGCACCCGAGCCGCCCCGACTGGTCCGGCGGCTTCGACTGGGAGCCCGGCGAGGCCGGGGCCCACAAGGCGCTCGACCGCTTCATCGACGAGGCGCTGGCCGACTACGCCACCGGCCGCGACCGGCCCGACCGCGAGGGGACCAGCCGCCTGTCGCCCTACCTCCACTGGGGCGAGATTGACCCCTGGCGCGTCGTCCGCACGGTCCGCAACGCCGCCGACCACGGCGACGTCTCGCATGGCGCCGCCGAGAAGTTCGTGGCCGAACTGGCCTGGCGCGAGTTCTCTATCCAGCTGCTCGACAGCTTCCCCTCCCTGCACAACCGCAACTTCCGCGAGGGCTTCGACCAGATGGCCTGGCGCACCGACACGCCGGGCTTTCGCGCCTGGTCGCGCGGCGTCACCGGCTATCCGATCGTCGACGCCGGCATGCGCCAGCTCTGGACCACCGGCTGGATGCACAACCGCGTGCGCATGATCGTCGCCTCCTTCCTCATCAAGGACCTGCTGATCGACTGGCGCGAGGGCGAGAAGTGGTTCTGGGACTGTCTGGTCGACGCCGACCACGCCAACAACAGCCAGAACTGGCAGTGGGTCGCCGGCTCTGGCGCCGACGCGTCGCCCTTCTTCCGGATCTTCAATCCCATCAGCCAGGGCGAGAAGTTCGACCCGAAAGGCGACTACGTCCGCCGCTGGGTGCCCGAGCTGGCCGCCATGCCCGCCGACTGGATCCACAAGCCTTGGGAGGCGCCCAGCCACGTCCGTCACCGCGCCGGCGTGATCCTGGGCGAGAACTACCCCAAGCCCATCGTCGACCACGGCATGGCCCGCCAGCGCGCCCTGGATGCGCTCAAGGAGACGCGCGGCTAACTCAGTCGCAGGCCGTGCCTCCAGTCGCCGGCATCTCCTGGAACCGGCTCAGGTGGATGATCGCGATCGGATGGGGCCAATGCTCCATGACCATAAGATTGGGCATGACCTCGCAGGTGGTCGTGTATTGGGCTCCATTCCCGCCCGGCACCTGCATGTACGCTTGGTAGTCGATCTGGCGATTGTCTCCGTTTTCGACTAGCAGGACGGTCTCCTCGGAGCCTGGAACCTGCATGAGCGAGATCCGCAGACCACGGTCCGGCCGACCATCGGCGACCGGATTTACGCTGGCCGGGGCCACATCCCGGCCGGTGCCCGCGAAGGCAGCGTCCATTTCGGCCGCCGCCAGCGCCAGCTTCTCGGGTGTGACGATGTCTGCGGCCGGCCCATTCGACTGCACCGTCAGCGTCCCATCGTCCGCGACCAGCACCACAACCGATTCTCCGACGAACAGGGTCAGGCCGTCTTCGGAGACAAACGGCACAGTATCATTGACGCTGAAGCCCATCATCTGCCGGCCGACTTGCACTTCGACATCGCCAACCTCGCGACAATTGCGCGGATCCGAGCAGAGATTGTCTTGGGGAGCGGAAACCGACAGGCTGGCGGCCAGCAGAAGGGAAAACATCAGGCGCTCCACTCAAGGTCGAAGCGATCTTCACCCCGGCACGGCCGAGATGGCAAGCTCCCTCCATGACCGAATCGCGCTGCGGCTGGTGTGGGACAGACCCCCTCTACGTCGCCTATCACGACACCGACTGGGGCGTGCCCGAGTATGACGCCCGCGCCCTGTGGGAGAAGCTGGTGCTCGACGGCTTTCAGGCCGGCCTGGCCTGGATCACTATCCTGAGGAAGCGCGAGGCCTTCCGCTTAGCCTTCGACGGCTTCGATCCCCGTAAGGTCGCGGCCTATGGCGAGGCCGACCGCGCCCGCCTGATGGCCGACGCCGGCATCGTCCGCTCCAACGCCAAGATCGACGCCGCCATCCACGGCGCGAAGATCTGGTGCGACATGACCGACAACGGCGAGGACTTCTCCGCCTGGCTCTGGGGCTTCGTCGGCGGCCGGCCGATCCAGAACAACTGGGCCTCTCTCGCCGAGGTCCCCACCACCTCGCCCGAGGCCGAAGCCATGGCCAAGGCCCTCAAGGCCCGAGGCTTCAAATTCTGCGGCCCCGTCATCGTCTACGCCTTCATGCAGGCCGTCGGCATGGTCAACGATCACGTCACCCCGTGCTTCCGGCATGGGGAGGTGCAGACCTTGGACGCGGCGCCCTCCGTTCGCCAGATCTAGGCCTAATCCGCTCTGGATTTGCTCTGAGCGACCGCGACCACGATCATCTTGTGGAACTGAAAAATCAGCCAGCAAACGAGACCGGAAAACGGCACGACAATCCAATCGCTGATCTGGCGCGGAGGCGTGACGACCAGAGCAAAGACGATCCAGGCGAGCCAGAACAACCGGAAACCCCAAGCCAGCAGCCAGACGACGAACTCGGTTGTCGATCCAAGCTCGGGGGTCGGCAGCGGCTTCCTCTTCGGCGGAGGTGGAGGCGGCGTGGTTCGGCGCTCCAGACTGTTGATGGCTTCAGCAAGCTCGCGCAGTTCCTCCTCGTGGTTTTGCGACGAATTGCTCATCCGCAAACCTCTAATCGCTCGGTCATCCGTCAGCTAGCCATGCCAGCCTTGGAGCGATTTCACTCAGCTCAGGGGCGAGATGCGCTCGCAGCCAGTTCTTGCAGTCGACGTGTGGAGAACCACGCGGAGTCGTTCTTCCGTCAGGCCCCGATGAGAGCTATTCCCCGCTGATGCCAAGGCCCGGCCCCAACCTCTCCCTCGAACGCGCCTGCCTCCAGCCCGTCTGCGGCGTGGACGAGGCCGGCCGGGGCCCGTGGGCCGGGCCCGTCTCGGCGGCGGCGGTCATCCTAAAGCCCGGAACCCGTCTCAAAGGCCTCGACGATTCCAAGAAGCTCTCCTTCGCCGAGCGCGACCGGCTCGAGGCCGAGATCAAGCGAAAGGCCGTCGCCTGGGCCGTCGCCTTCGCCTCGGTCGAGGAGATCGCCGAGCTCAACATCCTGCACGCCACGGGTCTGGCCATGTGCCGCGCCATCGAGGCGCTCGATCCCCAGCCGCTGTTCGCCCTGGTCGACGGCAACTACCGCTTCAAACTGCCCTGCGACATCCAGACGGTGGTCGGCGGCGACGGCCGCTCGGCCTCAATCGCCGCGGCCTCCATCCTCGCCAAACAGGCCCGCGACCGGGTCATGATAGAGGCGGACGAACAGTTCCCCGGCTACGGCTTCGCCAGCCACAAGGGCTACCACGCCCCGATCCACGTCGAGGCCCTGCACCGGCTGGGCCCCTGCCCGATCCACCGCACGACCTTCGCCCCGATCCGGGCCCTGATCGAACAGCGCGACCTCTTCCGCCCCTCGCCGGGCGAGGCGGCCTAGGCCGCCTGCGAGGCCTCTTCCGCCGGCACCGTGCGGATCAGGTAGTCGAACGCCGACAGCGCCGCTTTCGACCCTTCGCCCATGGCGATGACGATCTGCTTGTAGGGCGTGGTGGTCGCGTCGCCCGCCGCGAAGATGCCCCGCTGGGACGTCTCGCCGCGATGGTCGACCTCGATCTCGCCGCGCGGCGTCAGGGCCACGGCGTCCTTCAGCCACTCGGTGTTCGGGACCAAGCCGATCTGGACGAAGATCCCTTCCAGCTGGACCTCGTGCGTCTCGTCCGAGTTCCGGTCCCGATAGACCAGACCCGAGACCTTCTCGCCGTCGCCCCGGACCTCGGTGGTCAGGGCCGACTTGATCACCCGAACGTTCGGCAGGGTCGCCAGCTTGGCCTGCAGCACCGCATCGGCGCGGAGCTGGCTGTCGTATTCGATCAGGGTCACATGGGCCACGATCCCGGCCAGGTCGATCGCGGCCTCGACGCCCGAGTTGCCGCCACCGATTACGGCCACGCGCTTGCCCTTGAACAGCGGCCCGTCGCAGTGCGGGCAATAGGCCACGCCCTTGTTGCGGTACTGGTCCTCGCCCGGCACGTTCATCTGGCGCCAGCGGGCGCCCGGCGACAGCACCACCGTGCGGCCCTTCAGGCTGGCGCCGTTCTCCAGCACCACCTCATGCAGCCCGCCGTCGACGGTCGCCGGGATCAGCTTGACCGCCTTCTGCAGGTTCATGACGTCCACCTCATAGTCGCGGACATGCTGTTCCAGATGGGCGACCAGCTTGGGGCCCTCGGTGTGCGGGACCGAGATGAAATTCTCGATGCCCATCGTGTCCAGCACCTGGCCGCCGAAGCGTTCCGCGACGAGGCCAGTGCGGATCCCCTTGCGCGCGGCGTAGATGGCCGAGGCCGCGCCCGCCGGGCCGCCGCCGACGATCAGGACCTCATACGGCTCCTTGGTTTTGAGCGCCTCGGCGGCGCGGACGCCGGCGTTGGCGTCGAGCTTGGAGACGATCTGCTCCAGCTCCATGCGGCCCTGGCCGAACGGCTCACCGTTCAGGAACACGGTCGGCACGGCCATGATCTTGCGGGCCTCGACCTCGGCCGGGAACACCCCGCCGTCGATGGCCACGTGGCTGATGCGCGGATTTATCGCGCTCATCAGGTTCAGCGCCTGAACCACGTCGGGGCAGTTCTGGCACGACAGGGAGAAATAGGTCTCGAAGGCGAAATCGCCCTCCAGCGCCGCGATCTGTTCGATAAGCTCGGGTGCGGCCTTGGACGGATGGCCGCCCACGTGCAGCAGCGCAAGCACCAGCGAGGTGAACTCATGGCCCAGCGGCACGCCGGCGAACCGCACGCCGATGTCGGTGCCCTTGCGGCGGATCAGGAAGCTGGGCCGGCGCGCATCGTCGCCCTCGGGGCCCATCTCGACCTTGCCGTGGGCGACCGAGACGATGTCTTCCAGCAGCGAGGCCAGCTCGCGCGACTTCGGCCCGGCATCCAGCGAGGCGATCAGCTCCACCGGATGCACGATGTTCTTCAGATAGCCCTCGAGTTGGGTCTTCAGGTTCGCTTCCAGCATGGTTCGCCTCGATGAAGAGAGAAGGTGAGGCGCCCGCCGGAACGGGCGCCTCGGGGTAGTCCGGCGCGGGACAGGCATAAGGGGAGGGGAAGCCCGCCCCGCGCCGAAGGCGCTTCGAAGAACGAAGCCCCTTAGATCTTGCCGACCAGGTCGAGCGACGGCGCCAGGGTGGCTTCGCCTTCTTCCCACTTGGCGGGGCAGACTTCGCCCGGGTGGGCGGCGACATACTGGGCGGCCTTGACCTTGCGCAGCAGCTCGATCGCGTTACGCCCGACGCCTTCCGAGGTGATTTCCATGAACTGGATCACGCCCGCCGGATCGACCAGGAAGGTCGCGCGGTCGGCCAGGCCGACGCCCGGACGCATGACGTCGAAGTTGTTGGTGATCTGACCCGACTGGTCGCCGACCATGTAGTAGTCGATCTTGCCGATCGCCGGCGAGCTGTCGTGCCAGGCCTTGTGGCTGAAGTGGGTGTCGGTCGAGACCGAATAGACCTCAACGCCCAGCTTCTCGAGGGTCGGATAGATGCCGGCCAGGTCTTCCAGCTCGGTCGGGCAAACGAAGGTGAAGTCGGCCGGGTAGAAGAAGAAGATCGCCCACTTGCCGAGCACGTTCTGCTCGGAGATGTCGACGAACTTGCCCTGCTTGTAGGCGGTGGCCTTGAACGGTTTGATTTCGGTGTTGATGAGGGCCATCGGGCTTCCCTTGGTTTGGAGTGAGCCCCTCTCCTACCCGACTCAGATCCATAAGCCCAATCAGTTTTTTGCAGGTGCACAATAAACTACGGTTATAGATAAACCCGTGGTTTTTCCGTAGACTCCGATCTTCGGGTCCGCGTTGTGAGGGCAGATCGCGCCCCATGAGCGCTCATCATATCGCAGCGCAGCGACGACTGTTCGCCTCGCCTGCAGGAAGCGCTGTCACCTTCGAGCCTGTCCCGAGGGTGGCGGAGGTTGTGCGGCCGGGCTCCCATGGATTGAGGCGCCATCTCCTTGTGATCATGGAACTTCCCGTCCGCGCCTCACCGGCTTTTCCCCGGCGCCCGCAACAGCCCCACACTCGCCGCCGGTCTTTGACATTGTCCGGTCCGTCCGTGGGGCTCTTGATGCTCCTGAGGCTCCTGAGGCCGTGGTTTCACAGCATCAGGGGGTCATCTGCCTCAATGGTCGCCCTCGACCACCACCTCGGCCGCCGGCCTGTGCGCCCGCACGCACCACACCACCGAGACCACCATGAGCACCCCCGCCACGACCTCGATCCCTGTCGGCCAACGTCCCTCGAAGACGAAGCCGTAGATCAGGGCGAACAGGGTCTCGAAGACGATCATCTGGCCCAGCATGGTCAGCGGCATCAGCTGGCTCGCCCGGTTCCAAAGCGCATTGCCGATGATCGAGGCCCCCAGCGCCACCATCGCGCTGACCCCCAGGTACCGGCCCCAGATGTCCCCGTCCCACGTCAGCCCCGGGATTAGCGCCGCGACCGGAACCAGCAACAGGGCCAGGGCCCCGGTCACCACCCCCGTCAGCACCGACCCGTCCTGCGCCGAGACCTTGGCATTGCGGTCCAGCCAGCGGCTGTTGCCGATCGCATAGGCCGACCACGAAACCAGCGCACCGAACGCGCAGGCCAGCCCCAGCGCGACCTCCCAGACCCCGACCGGATGGCCGCCCGCCGGCCTCTGCAGCGCCTCCCAACCGATCAGGGCCACCGCCCCGACCGCCAGCAGCACCGGCAGGGCCAGCGTCCTCGCTGGAACCGCGTTCGGATCCTTCAGCCCCCACAGGATGACCGCCACCGGCACCATCCCCACGATCAGGGCCGAGGCCGCCACTCCCGCCAGATGGACCCCCACCACCAGCAGGCAGAAGTAGACGATATTCCCGGCCAGGCTCAGCCACACCAGCCCCCGCCAGGACGCTGCATCCAGGGCGCTCGTGGCCGCCTTCCACCGGGGCAATACCAGCATCAGCGCCAGCAGCCCGTAGGCCAGGTACCGCCCCGCCGCCATCGCGGCCGGAGACGCCTCCGGAACCAGCTTGGGCGCCAGAAACACCAGTCCCCACAGAGCTCCCGACCCGACCCCGCAAGCGACGCCGAGGAGCCTGCCCCGGTCCATCAGTAGATCAGATAGGGCCGGCGCTCCTCGGCCCAGGCCGTCTCATCCGGCTTGGCCACGGCGTCCAGATCGCCGGCTTGCGCCCCCGCGTCGTCGACCCATTCCCTCAGGATCGGCGAGCCGTTGATCACGTCGATCGGGAGCTTTCCGAAGGCGTATTCGTACGGGAAATCCCGCCACAGATCGTAATCGGGATAAAGGCTCCTAATCGCCTTGAAGCCCGCCGCCTGCACCCGCCACGGCTGGAAGGCCTGATGGTCATAGGCCGGCCCCTCGACGTGGATCTGCACCGTCGAACAGAGCTGGCCCACATGCTTGTGGAAGGTCGGCAGGATCCAGCAATCCCGCAGAATGCACCCGCCCAGCCAGTCCGGCGCGATCCGCCGCATCTCGGCGATCACCTTGCGCGCACCGATATCCGGCGCCCCGAACAGTTCCAGCGGCCGGGTTGAGCCCCGCCCTTCCGAGAGCGTGGTCCCCTCCAGCATCACCGTCCCGGCATAGGCCCGCGCCATGAACAGGTTCGGCGCATTGGGGCTCGGATTGATCCAGACCCGCTCATTCAGCGGCCAGCCGAAGCCAGGCCCCGCCTCCGGATCGTAGCCCTCGATCTCGATGACCTTGTAGGCCACGTCGATCTTGAACCGGTCGATGAACCACCGACCCATCTCGCCCAGGGTCATCCCGTGCCGCATCGGGATCGGCCCGGCCCCGACGAAGCTCTCCCAGCCCGGCCTCAGGATCGTGCCCTCAACGGGCCTTCCCGCCGGATTGGGCCGGTCCAGAACCCAGACTTCCTTCCCATGCTCGGCGCAGGTTTCCAGCACATAGAGGAGCGTGGTCACGAAGGTGTAGATGCGGCAGCCCAGATCCTGCAGGTCGACCAGCAGGACATCGAAGGTCCCCATCGACTGCCCCGTGGGCCGCCTCACCTCGCCGTACAGGCTGAAGACCGGGATCCCGTGGACCGCATCGGTCTCGTCCTCGGTCTCCATCATATTGTCCTGGAGATCGCCCTTCATCCCGTGCTGCGGCCCGAACGCTGCCGTGAGGCGGATATCCGGACAGGCCATCAGCGCGTCCATCGAGTGGGTCAGGTTTTCCGTCACCGAGGCCGGGTGCCCCAGGAGCGCCACGCGCCGCCCCTTCAGCTGAGCCCTCAGCTCAGGCTCGGCGAGCAGACGATCAATGCCGAACCTCATGGCAGCTCCAGAACGAACGAGTCGGGATGATGAAAGTCCGGCTTATCCGAAGGGTGCGCCAGAGCCCAATAGGAGATCGCGCCACCGGCCGTTTCGATCACCGTCGAAAGCCCCATCCGCCACGGGCCTTCACCGAGGTTCAGCCGGTCGAGGTCAAGCGTGGTGGTCAGCATCAGCCGCCCCTCGTCATGCTCTCTCGCCGTATCACGCACCTCGACCCCGGCCAGCGCCCCCATCCCCTCGCGATAGCCGCTGAAGCCGTAGACGGCATAGAGGCCCGACGGAGACAGATTGATCTCGACATAGCCCCCGCCCGGCCGCGCGATGAAAGCCTCGAAACAGGTGGTCCGCCAGAGCTCATCCGCCCTCTTGCGGCTCACCCAGCCAGGCACCTTCAGCGCGGCGACATCGCCCGTGACCTCGTAGGTCACCTCAAGGCTATTCGGCCTCGGCCTCAACGCTCTGACGCGCAGCGACAGGTCCGGGCCCGGGCTCCTGGGGTGTGGCGAGAGGGTCGCGTCCATACGCCTCTCGTGACCCCCCGCTTGACCCCGGTCAACCAGCGCCGTTACGGATACGCCCATGTTCGCCGCCCGCCCCCTCACCGGCCTGTATTATCGCTCGCTGATCTAGCGAGCGGCCCGCGAACCCTTGCGCCGCACTTTCCGGCGCTCGATCCCTCCTGACGGACGCCGGCTTCCCTGCTAACGGAGCCGACATGACCTCCCCGACCTTCAAGTCCGACTTTCTCCAGACGCTCCAGACGCGTGGCTACATCCATCAGATCACCCATCCGGATGAGCTGGACGCGGCCCTGACCAAGGGCGTGGTCTCGGCCTACATCGGCTTCGACGCGACTGCGCCCTCGCTGCACGTCGGATCCCTGATCCAGATCATGATGCTGCGCCGCCTGCAGCAGGCCGGTCATCGCCCCGTCGTCATCATCGGCGGCGGCACCACCAAGGTCGGCGACCCGACCGGCAAGGACGCCTCGCGGCCCCAACTGACCGATGAGACAATCAAGTCGAACATCGCCTCCATCAAGACGGTCTTCGAGCGCTTCCTGACCTTCGGCGACGGGCCGACCGACGCCATTCTAATCGACAATGACGACTGGCTGTCGACCTACGGCTACGTCCAGTTCCTGCGCGAATACGGCACGCACTTCACCGTGAACCGGATGCTGGCCTTCGACTCGGTCAAGCTGCGCCTCGAGCGCGAGCAGCCGATGACCTTCCTCGAGTTCAACTACATGCTCATGCAGTCGGTGGACTTCCTAGAGCTGAACCGACGCGCCGGCGTCACGCTCCAGATGGGCGGCTCAGACCAGTGGGGCAACATCGTCTCGGGCGTCGACCTGGTTCGCCGGGTCGACCAGAAGGACGCCTTCGGCCTGACCACGCCGCTGCTGACTACGGCCTCCGGCGGCAAGATGGGCAAAACCGCGCAAGGCGCGGTCTGGCTGAACGCCGAGCAGCTCAGCCCCTACGACTACTGGCAGTTCTGGCGCAACGTCGACGACGCCGACGTGGGCCGCTTCCTCAAGCTGTTCACCGACGTCCCGATGGACGAGATCGCGCGGCTCGAGGCGCTGGAAGGCGCCGGGATCAACGACGCCAAGAAGGCGCTGGCTGATGCCGCGACCACCATGCTCCACGGCGCAGAGGCCGCAGCGACCGCTCGCGCGGCCGCGGAAAGCGCCTTCGAGAAGGGGCAACTGTCGGCCGACCTGCCGACCGTCGAGCTTCCGCGCGACGAGGTCGTCGGCGCCATGATCGCCGCGGTCGCCACCAAGGCCGGCCTCAGCCAGTCCAATGGGGAGGCCCGACGTCTGGCCCAAGGCGGCGGCCTGCGTCTCAACGACGTCGCCGTCACCGACGGCGCCCAGCTCCTGACCGAGGCGGACCTGACCGCCGACGGCGTGCTCAAGCTCGGCGCCGGCAAGAAGAAGATCGTTTTGGTGAGGCCCGTTTGATGACCGCGATGACCGAGGGGGCCAACGCTCCCGTTCTCGACCTGCCGACCGACGACGGCGGCCGCTTCAACCTGGCCGAGGCGTCGGGACCTGTGGTCGTTTTCTTCTATCCCAAGGCCGACACCCCGGGCTGCACCAACGAGGCCATCGACTTCTCGACCCACCTGCCGGAGTTCGTGGCCAGGGGCGTGACCGTCGTCGGCGTGTCGCGCGATCCGGTGAAGAAGCTGGCCCGCTTCCGCGCCAAGCACGACCTGACCGTCGTGCTGGCCTCCGACGAGGGCGGCGAGGTCACGGAAGCTTGGGGCGTCTGGGTCGAGAAGCAGCTCTACGGCCGGACCTACATGGGCATTGAGCGCGCCACGGCCCTCGTCGCAGCTGACGGAACGCTCCAGAGGGTGTGGCGAAAGGTCTCGGTGAAGGGTCACGCAGCCGAGGTGCTCGCGGCTGTATGACAGGCTGCGGAAATCTGAACGCGGCGTTATCCACTTCCTTTAATCGCACCGACACTGCTCATCGAATACTCAGACACCCGGCGTGAAATCGGGGCACGTCCAGATTCGTTTCTCATACCCCTGACAGGCGAGTAATCGCCGCAAAGCTATCGATCCGTCGTTTGCACGAGCTATTCGTGGTTAACGAAGGGTGAACGCGCTTGCGGTCTCGCGGCTACTTGCTGCATATAGCTTGGACCGGGTGTGGGGGTGGTTGAGTAATGGTGGAACGCGGTCGAACCTGGGTAAGGCGGGTATTTGAGCGTCTCTTTCCGGAGCGCCATGTGTTCGTCCGGACGCCGGACGGCGAGATTACCGGTCGCGTCCTGACTTCTCGCAAGCAGGTGTTGATGGCCTGCGGCGCGGCCCTGCTGGGCGGCTGGTTCCTTCTCTCGACCGCCGGCACGGTCTGGGGCGCGGTCAGCGCCTACACCGCCGAACGGGATGTACACCGCGCCCGCGCCGCCTCCGAGCGGATGAACGCCGATCTTCAGGCTCGCCTGGACAGCGCCGTGGCCCGCATGACGGCCACCTCCGACTCCATTGATGACCTGGCCCATACCGTCGAGCGTCGCCACGCAGCACTGACGCGGGTCATGACCCTTTTCCGGGGTGTCGACGGCGCCGAAGAGGCGCTTCGGCCTGCCGCTCCCCAGGATCCCGACCGACCGCCCGTCGCCCGCCTGATCGCCGTGCAGATGGATCAGGAACGCCTGATCACCCAGGCCGAGACCTTCGCTGACAGCCGGGCGGAACGCCTGCGCCTGGCGTTCCGACTCGCCGGCCTGAACCCGTCGGCCTACGCCGCCTCGCCGGGCTCGCTGGGCGGTCCGCTGGTCGAGGCCGATGATCCGCGCGCCCTGGCGACTATTCTGGATGTCGATGAGGCCTTCGCCGCTCGCATCCAGCGCGCCGCGGACGATCTGTCCGAAATGCGCACCCTCTCGGACGTCGCCGATCGCCTGCCCTTCGCCCGGCCCGCGAGCGGCGTGCGTCAGACCTCGGGCTTCGGCGTGCGCTTCGACCCCTTCAACGGCCGGCCCGCGATGCATCGTGGCCAGGACTTCGCCGGTCCGTACATGGCCCCGATCCGGGCTACCGCGCCGGGGGTGATTTCCTTCGCCGGCGTCCGCTCGGGCTACGGCAACACCGTCGAGATCGACCACGGCGGTGGCTTCAAGACGCGTTACGCCCACCTTCAGGGCTTTAACGTCACTGTCGGCCAGCGCGTCGCGGTGGGCCAGCGCATCGGCGCCATGGGCTCCACCGGCCGCTCGACCGGCGTCCACCTCCACTACGAAGTGTGGGTGGATGGTCGTCCCCAGAACCCTGCCCGTTTCATGAGAGCCGGAGACTATGTTCAACAAGCCGAAGAGTAACCCGCCCGCCCCGGCCAAGGCCAAGTCCGACGTGCCGATCCCGCCGCTGCCCGACCTTCCCACGCCCGGCGCATCGTCGTCGGCTCCGTCCGCGCCTGCGGCCTCAGCGTCTGCGAGCCCGGCGGCTGCGCCGGCTCCGGCGCGCGGCTCCTCGGTCCTGGCCCGCGATCTGGTGTTCGAGGGCAATATCTCGGGCCAGGGCGAGCTGACCATCGACGGTCAGGTCAAGGGCGACGTCCGCGTCGGCCGTCTGGTGGTCGGTGACACCGGCTCGGTCGAAGGCTCGGTCCAGGCCGACAACGTCGAGGTCCGCGGCCGCGTCGTCGGCGCCGTGACCGGAACCCAGGTCCGCCTGCTCGGCACCGCCTATGTCGACGGTGACATCAACCACGAGCAACTGGCCATCGAGGTCGGCGCCTACTTCCAGGGCCGCTGCCTGCAGTCGCGTCCGGGTCAGAGCGCACCGAGCGCGCCCCAGTCGGCGCCCGCAGCTCCCTCCCCGGCTCCGCAGGCCGCTGCTCCGGCAGCCGCGCCGGCCCCTACGCCCGCCCCGCAAGGCGAGGTCGTGAACCTCAAGCCGACCGCCTGATCCAGGCCAGAGGCTGAACCAGAAAAGGGGCGGGGGGGCGCCGCCGGGCCGCCGGTT
>JAEYWU010000047.1 GCA_023428785.1 Pseudomonadota bacterium | reverse complement strand
CACCCGACCCACGCGGTACTCGTCTCCTCGGGCACCGGCTTTCCCAAGGGCTTCTACGAACGCTTCGCCCGCCATCTGGCCGGCAAGGGCGCCGCGGTCCTGACCTATGACTATCGCGGCATCGCCGGTTCTCGGCCCGACGACCTCGCGGCCCTTGAGATGGACTATCCGGACTGGGGTCGGCTCGACATGCCCGCCGCCCTGAACGCCCTCATCGAGTCCGCCCCCGGCCTTCCCGTCAGCCACGTCGGCCATAGCGTCGGCGGCCACTTCCTCGGCTTCATGCCCAATCAGGACCGGATCAGCCGCAATGCCTTCGTCTCGGTCGGCGTCGGCTACTGGGGCCTGCATCACCGGTCCTACAATCCGCTCGAGCTCTTCTTCTGGCACGGCTTCGGCCCCCTCAGCCTGGCCCGCCACGGCTACGTGAAGGGCGGCGGCCTGTGGGCCGGAACGGACCTTCCGCGAGGCGTTTTCGAAACCTGGAAGCGCTGGTGCCTCAAGCGGGAATATTTCCGCGAGGAGCTGCATGAGCGTCTTCGCCCCCACGCCTTCGAGGCCGTGACCTCGCCGATCCGGTCGTGGATCTTCACCGACGACCCGATCGCCAATCCGCGCACCGCCCCCGAACTGCTGAAGGTCTATCCCAACGCCCCCGCCGAGGTCGTCCTGCGCAGCGGGGCCGACTACGGCGTCCCGCGCATCGGTCACGAGGGCGCCTTCCGGCGCGGCATGGAACCGCTCTGGGACGAAATCCACGACTGGCTCGCCGGGCGTGACAGAACGCCTCCGCCCGTCTAGGCGGAACCATGGCCTACAAGTCCCTGCGCGACTTCATCGAACAGCTCGAAGCCGAGGGCGAACTCGTCCGCGTGTCCGAGCCCGTCTCCACCCATCTGGAGATGACCGAGATCCAGACCCGGCTGCTGAGGAACGGCGGCCCGGCGGTGATCTTCGAAAAGCCCGTCATGCCGGACGGCTCGATCAGCCCGATCCCGTGCCTCGCAAATCTGTTCGGGACGGTGAAGCGAGTGGCCATGGGTGTCACGCTCGGCAAAAAGGCCCGGACCACGGCCGCGCAGATGCGCGAGGTCGGTCACATCCTGGCGGACCTCAGGAGCCCGACCCCGCCTCGGGATATGGGCCAGGCCATGGAAATGCTGCCCATGGTCCAGACGGCCATGACCATGCGGCCCAAGGTCCAGAAGTCCGCGCCGGTCCAGGAGGTCGTGCTCAAGGGCGACCAGATCGACCTGACCAGCCTGCCGATCCAGGGATGCTGGCCCGGCGAGCCGGCGCCGCTGATCACCTGGGGCCTGGTCGTGACCAAGGGGCCTTCGGAGGCGCGCGAGGACGACTTCAACCTCGGCATCTACCGGATGCAGGTGCTGGGCAAGGACAGGGCCATCATGCGCTGGCTGGCCCATCGAGGCGGGGCCCAGCACTATGCCAGGCACAAGAAGGCGGGCAAGCGCGAGCCCCTGCCGGCCGCCGTTGTGCTCGGCGCGGACCCGGGCACGATCCTCGCGGCCGTGACGCCGGTGCCGGACACCCTGTCGGAATATCAGTTCGCCGGCCTGCTGCGCGGGGCAAAGGCCGAGCTGGTCGCCTGCAAGACCGTACCCCTGATGGTCCCCGCCCAAGCCGAGATCGTGCTGGAGGGCCATGTCCTGCTCGACGAGCACGCGCCTGAAGGCCCCTACGGTGACCACACCGGCTATTACAACTCGGTCGAGACCTTCCCGGTCTTCGAGGTGACCGCCATCACCAAGCGCAAGAAGCCGATCTATCTGACGACCTTCACCGGCCGGCCGCCGGACGAGCCGAGCGTGCTGGGCGAGGCGCTGAACGAGGTCTTCATTCCGCTCCTTCAGCAGCAGTTCCCCGAGATCGTCGACTTCTGGCTGCCGCCCGAGGGCTGCAGCTACCGGATCGCCGTGGTGTCGATGAAGAAAGCCTATCCGGGCCACGCCAAACGCGTGATGATGGGCTGCTGGAGCTACCTTCGGCAGTTCATGTACACAAAGTGGATCATCGTCGTGGACCACGACGTGAACGCCCGCGACTGGAAGGACGTGATGTGGGCTATCTCCACCAAGATGGACCCAGCCAGAGACATCACCGTCATCGAGAACACCCCCATCGACTATCTCGACTTCGCTTCGCCCGAGAGCGGCCTGGGCTCCAAGATCGGCCTGGACGCCACCGACAAGTGGGAGCCGGAGACCAAGCGCGAGTGGGGCGAAGAGATCCGCATGGACGATGACGTCGTCGAGCGGGTGTCGCAGATGTGGGATAGGCTGAACCTTCCAGGAGACGGCAAGCCCATCTGGAAATAGGGGCGATCGGGGGAAGACGGAATGCGAAGACTGGCAGGCGGACTGGCGGCGGCGGCGATGCTGGCGTTCGCGGTCCCGGCGGCGGCCCAGACGGCTGAGCAGATCGACTTTCTGGTCACCGGCGTGGGCGCCAAGCTGGGATGCTCGGGTGTCTTCGTTTCGGGACGGACGCTGGAGGCCGCGACCGGGGACGCGGAGACCCTTCTGGGTCCGCTGGGCGGCGGTGTCGACTATGCGGTGAACGGCGAGGCGCGTTCGGTCCAGGCCGCGCGCGGTGGGATCACCCGCACCGCCTACTATCGCGACGGGTTGGGCTGCACCCTGTCGATCGATGGCTCGGCTCCGGCGGCCCAGGCTGATCCCAGAAGCGAAGGCGTGGCCACTGACTGGGTCATGGCTGAGCGCGGCGATGCAGCGGCCCTGGCAGAAGCGCTCGACGCGGCCTTTCCGGCCACGCCCGGTGTCGACACCCGGGCCTTCATTGTGCTGCACGACGGGCAGATCATCGCCGAGCGCTATGCGCCGGGCTTTTCGGCCGAGACGCCGCTTCTGGGCTGGTCGATGAGCAAGAGCGTGGTCGCCACCCTAATCGGCATGCTGGTCGACGACGGCCGGCTGAGCCTGGACGACACCTTCGAGATGCCGGGCTGGGGCGAGGGCGATCCGCGCAGGGCCATCACCCTGGAACAGCTGCTGCACATGTCCAGCGGGCTCGCCTTCAGCGAGACCTACGCCGGGGCCGACGACAGCACGATCATGCTCTTCGCCCAGCCGGACATGGCGGCCTATGCGGCGTCGCGGCCGCTGGAGCATGGGCCGGGCGAGGTCTGGTCCTATTCGTCGGGCACGACCCTGATCCTGTCGCGCATCCTGGTCGAGACCCTTGGCGGACCGGAGGCGACCCAGGCCTTCGCGCACGAGCGCCTTTTCGGGCCCGCGGGCATGACCGGCGCGGTGATGGAACAGGACGTGGCCGGCACGCCGGTCGGCAGCTCCTATGTCTATGCGACGGCGCGCGACTGGGCCCGGTTCGGTCTGCTCTACGCCCAGGGCGGCGAGATCAGCGGCCAGCGGCTGATCTCCGGGACCTGGGCTGACTATGTGCGCGAGCCTGCCCCGGCGGCGGCCGACGAGGACTACGGCACCCAGTTCTGGCTCAACGGCTGGATGGACGGCAGACGCACCACGCGCAGCTTCCCCGAACTGCCCGGGGATACCTTCTACGCCAGCGGCCACAACGGCCAGACGGTGATGATCATCCCGTCGCTGGACGTCGTCGTGGTTCGTCTCGGCTGGACCACCGGGGGAGCGCGCTATCGGCTGAATGCAGTCGTTCCGCCGCTGCTGCGAGCGCTGGAGCTTCTGCCGGCGTCCGAATAGCCGGGCGACGGTGACGCCGACAGGTTCTGGCCGTAGGCTCGTGCAGCGCTGGATTGGGGGGCGACAGTGTTTGATTCGCGCGAAATCCCGGGCCCGAGGGTGCTGCACCCGTGATCCCGCTCGAGGAAATGACCGACTCCTTCGATTTCATGTTCGGCTTCTACGGGCTGTTGCTCGGGCTGGCGGTGGCGGAGATCGCAGCGGGGTTCTCGCGGGCCTGGGATGAGCGGAGACGGCGCTCGCTGGGGCTGGTCGGGCCGCTGTTCGGGGCGGTGCTGCTGCTGGACCTGCTCACCTACTGGCTGAGCGCCTGGGGGCACCGGGACGTTCCGACCGTCACCTTCGAGGTGGCGTTCATCGCGGCGATCGCGGCCCTGCTCTATTATTTCGCGGCCACCCAGGTCTTTCCCAAGGAGGGTCAGGCCGAGAGTCTGGACGCCCACATCATGGATCATCGCAAGGCGGTGGTCTTCTGCGTAGTCGCGTCCAACCTGACCACCTTTGGGCCAGCCCTGATCCAGGAGGTCGTGTCCCTCCACCAGCTGGGCGCGGCCGAACTGGCGATCTGGAGCGGCCTGAACGGGATCTACTACGCCCTGCTCATCGTGGCGGGCTGGGCCCGCAGCCGCAAGGTGGTGGCCGGGGTTCTGATCGCCTGCCTGATCTACATGACCGCCGCCTATCTGGTGTTCCAATGACCGCCTTCGAGTTCTTCTTTTCCTTCTACGGCCTGCTGCTGGGGCTGTGCGTGGCCGAGCTGGTCGGCGGGTTCGCGCGGGTGCTGCATGAGCGGCATCGGGTCCGGTTCGGCCGGCTGACGCCGATGCTGGCGGTCTTCGTGGCGCTGGACGTGGCGACCTTCTGGACCCAGGCCTGGGTGATTTTCCGGGGCGCCCCATTCAACCCGGCGCTCCTGATCGTCGGCCTGATCATCGCCGCGACCTTCTACATAGCCGCCAGCGTGACCTTTCCGAGGGTCACGGCCGAGGGCGTGGAGGCGCAGATCGACCTGGATGAGCACTTCTGGGCCCAACGAAAGCTGGTTCTGGGCTGCATCCTGGCGGCCAACCTGATCGTGGCCGGCCTGTTCTGGGGGCTGGCGTCGCTGGACGCCGGATTCGCCGCGCTGATGTCGGCCCGGCTCTGGATCGGGGTGGCGATCTTCAACCTGTTCGGGGCCGTGGCGGCCTTCGCCCCGTGGAAGAGGGTGGCGGCCGGGGCCCTGGTGCTGATCATCGCCTACAGCCTGATGGGCGTCATCGAGGCCGGCGCGGCCCTGATCGCGGCCGGCGGCTGGTCGCCGGCGACCGGAGGATAGGATGACGGCCTTCGAGTTCTTCTTCAGCCTCTATGGGCTGGTGCTGGGCCTGTCGCTGGCGGTGCTGGCGACGGGAGCCGCGCGGGCCTTCAAGCATCGCCGGACGATCCGGGTCGGCTGGATGACGCCGCTTCTGGCCCTGTTCGTCGCCCTGGACATCGCCACCTTCTGGGACGCGGCCTGGGTGAACTTTCGGCACCTTCCCTACAGCTACGGGCTGCTGGTCTGTGGGCTGGTGGTGGCGGGGGTCTACTTCGTGGCCGCATCCCTTGTCTTCCCGGAGGCTGAGGACGAGGCGACGTCGCTGGACGACCACTTCTGGACCCACCGCCGCGCAGTGCTGAGCCTCGTGGCCGTCGCAAACCTTCTGGCGATCACCGCGACCTTCTTCGCCAATCTGACCCGCACCAACGGCATGGCGCTGATGGCCAGCTATTCGGTGACGATCGCCATCTTCCTGGTGCTGATCGGGGTGGCCTTCCTGTCGCGCCGCCGGTGGCTGGTCGTGACCGGGTTGGGCCTGCATATTGCGATCTATCTGATGATCGCCCTGATCAGCATCCTGACGCCACAGGGAATCGTCGACGACGCGGGTGACATCGTCGTGCGCGAGGCGCCGGCCGGCTGAACCTGGCGCTTCGGCGGTCCGAAAACATTGCGCCAGGCCGCCAAAATGCGCCAAAGCGCCACATCGGGTGTCCGTGTCGGAAAGCACCGACACTGTCATTCACTGACATCCGATCGGGCCGAAATCGGGGGCTCACAATGTCAAAGACCGTTCGTCGCGGCAGGATACGCCTCGCGTTGGAGGTGGGGAAAAATCCGGGCCCGGAATCGAGAATATCGGCCTTGATCAGGCGGTTGAGGCGCGCCGGGATGGGCGTTTGAAGGCGATTCGCCCAAGGCGCTTGCCAGATGCGGCCCAAGAGCCAATGAAGTCCGCCATGCGTTTGCTTCATGCCATCGCCGCAACGGCCGTTCTGATCGCGAGTCCCGTCATGTCCCAAGTTCCGCCCGCCAACGCCCTGCCCTGGGACCGACCGTTCCTGCCGCCGGCGCCCGAGTGGGACGGGGCTAGCCGTTCTTTGCTGCGGCCCGCCGACGATCCCTGGGCGAGCGGGTTCGAGCAGGACCCGGAACACGATTTCTCGCCCGACTATGAGGCGACGCGCGCGTGGTTCCAGAGGCTCGATGCGGCGTCCGACCTGATCCGGCTCGAGACCTTCGGGACCTCGCCGGAAGGCCGGGAGATCTATGCGGTGATCGCGTCCCGGGATGGCGCGACGTTTGACCCGTCCAAGCCTGTGCTGCTGGTCCAGGCCGGCATCCACCCGGGCGAGATCGACGGTAAGGACGCAGGCATGATGATCCTGCGCGACATCGCCATGTACGGCCGCGACGATCTGCTGGACCGGGTCAACCTGATCGTCATCCCGATCCTGTCGGTGGACGGCCACGAGCGCTCCGGTTCCTATTCGCGGCCGAACCAGCGGGGACCGCGCATCCAGGGCTGGCGCAACACCGCCACCAACCAGAACCTGAACCGGGACTTCCTGAAGCTGGACCAGCCCGAGATGCAGGCGGTGATGGGGCTGATCCATCGCTATCAGCCCGATCTTTACGTGGACGTCCACGTCACCGACGGGATCGATTACCAGTACGACGTGACCTACGGCTACAATGGCGAGGATGGGGTCTGGAGCCGCAGTCCGGCGACGGCGCAATGGCTGGATTCCGCCTTCCGCCCGTTCGTTGACAGCGCGCTGTCGGATCAGGGCCATATCCCCGGCGAGCTGGTTTTCGCCATCGATGATCGCAATCCCCGCGCCGGCCTGTCGGACGGCGGGCTGGGCGAGCGGTTCTCCAACGGCTGGGGCTCGGCGGCCCATGTGCCGACCATCCTGATCGAGAACCATAGCCTGAAACCCCACGAGCAGCGGGTGCTGGGGACCTATGTGTTCATCGAAGCGGCGCTGCGGCTTCTCGCCGACCGGGGGCTGGAGCTGCGCGAGGCCCGGCTGGCGGACGCCGCCCTGAGACCTGCGGAAATCCCGACCAACTTCGTGCCCGAAGAGACGCCGAGCCGGACGCGGGATTTCCTGGGCATCCGTTACGAGAGCTATGAGAGCGCAGCCTCAGGCCGGACCGAAATCCGCTGGCTGGGCGAGCCGGACCCGGAGCTGTGGCGCATGCCCTTCTACGGTTCGGTCCCGACCCTGATGCTCCGGCGGCCCGAGGCCTACTGGGTGCCGTCCTATCGGCAGGACGTGATCGAGCGCCTGCGCATTCACGGCGTCCAGATGGAGACGCTGAGCGAACCGCGCGCGGTCGAGGTCCAGATGCTGACCCTGCCGGACGCGACCTTCGCGAGCCGCGCAAACGAGGGCCATGTGCAGATGACGTCCGGCGAGCCTGTGGTCGAGACCCGCACCTGGACCTTCCCCGCCGGCTCGGTTCGGGTGCCGACCGATCAGCCGATGGGCGATGTGGTCGTTCTGATGCTCGAACCCCAGGGCGTCGAGAGCCTGTTCGCCTGGGGCTTCTTCCCCGAGATCTTCAGCCGGGTGGAATATATCGAGGCCTACGCCATCGCGCCTCTGGCCGAGGAAATGCTGGCCCAGGACGCGGACCTTCGGGCCGAATTCGAGGCGAGGCTGGCCTCCGATCCGGAGTTCGCGGCGGACGGCGATGCGCGTCTGGCCTGGTTCTATGAACAGACGCCCTTCTATGATCAGCGTTACCGCCTCTATCCGATCGCGAGAGAAAACTGATGGGTGTGATGCCCCCGCTGCTGGCCGCCGCTCTGTGGACGGGCCTGCTGATCCTCTTGATGGTCGTGCTGTCCATTCGCGTGGTGCTGGGCCGGTTCCGGCACCGAGTCTCGACAGGGGAGGGGCCGCAGGGCCAGCTGGCCCAGAGCGCTCGCAGTTTCGGCAATGCGTCGGAATATATACCGATCGGGGTGGCGGCCCTGATCCTTCTGGCCCTGCTCCAGACCGCGGCGCTGTGGATCCATGTCATCGGGGCCTGTCTGTTCATAGGCCGGCTGGTCCACCCGTTCGGCCTGGCCCTGAAGCCGCCGAACGCACTGCGTATCCTGGGCATGAGCCTGACCTGGCTGGCGCTGCTGATCGCGGCCGTCATGCTGCTCATTGCGTCGATGGCGCTGATCTAGGCCCACAAATCGCCGCAGTCGGCGGCTGATCTGCCGCGCGGGCGGGGGCCTGGAGACAAAGCATGCGTCGCATCGTCGCCGCCTCCCTCGCCTGCGCCGGGCTTTCGGCCTGCGCCACAGCCGGTGGGGACTACCCGACCCTGCGCTTCGCCAGCGCCGCCGAGTCCGGACCGGTCGCCATGCAGCTGGCCGGCCGCCCCTCGCAGGACGACATGTACCGCGCCGAGGACCGCTGGAGCCGGGCTATCACCGATTCCTACGCCTGCGGCATCGACACGGGTTCGGTGACCGAGGCCGCCATGGTCGGGGCGCTTGAACTCGCCGCCATGAGCGCCGCCAGCCGGGGCCGCCAGGAGCCGTTCGAAGGGGTCATCGGCTATATGGCCGCCCTTAGCCGCCAGCGGACGCCGGGTACGCCGCGCCCGGGCGCCGAACGCTGCGAGCGCCTCAGCGAATGGGTTGGCGGGGTTCGCTATGAAGGGCGTAGCCTGTTGCTGCGCGAGGCCGAGGACCGGCTGCTACCGCCGGGCTGACCGCGCCGGGTTTGCAGTCGGGGGCCGCGTCGGCCATATCCGCCGCATGACCCAGTCCTCTCTTGATCTCGACGCCGCCCACGATGTCGTCGGCCGCGCGCTGAAGGCCGGCGCGGACGCCGCCGAGGCTGTCCTGGCCCATCGCAGCGCCCTGTCCGTATCGGTTCGCCTGGGCGCTCTGGAAGAGGTCGAGCGGGAGGAATCGCGCGATCTGGGCCTGCGGGTCTTCATCGGCCGCCGACAGGCTGTCGTATCGGCTTCCGACCTGTCGGAACCGACGCGGGAACGGCTGGTCGAGCGCGCCGTCAGCATGGCGCGGCTGGCCCCCGAGGATCCTTACGCGTCGCTGGCGCCGGTCGAGCGACTGGCGGGACCGATGCGGGCGGACCTGGACCTGTTCGATCCGACCGACCTGGACGCCGAGGCCCTAGAGGCCCGCGCCCGCCAGGCCGAGGATGCGGCGCGCGCTGTCCCCGGCGTCACCAAGTCCGACGGGGGCTCGGCTTCGGTGTCGCGGGGCGAATGGGCCCTGGTGACCTCGCACGGCTTCGAGGGCCGCCATCGGGGGTCGTCCTTCTCGGCCGCAGCAGGGGTCATCGCCGAGCGCGACGGCGTCATGGAGATCGGCGGCGAAGGCCGCTCGACCCGCCACCTTTCAGATCTGCCGGCCCCTGACGCCATCGGGGCCGAGGCCGGGCGCCGGGCCGTGTCGCAGCTGGGCGCGCGCAAGCTGTCGAGCCGCACCTCGCCGGTGATCCTGGAGAACCGGGTCGCCATGCAGCTGATCGGGCCGCTGATCGGCGCGATCGCCGGCCCGGCCGTGGCGCGCGGCGTTTCCTTTCTGAAGGACCGGATGGGCGATACCATCCTGTCGGAGACCTTTTCGCTGGTCGACGATCCGCTGCGGGCGCGCGGCATCGGCTCGACGCCGTTCGACGATGAGGGCGTGGCGGTCCAGCCGTTGACCTTGGTCGAGGCGGGTGTCCTGAAGAGCTGGCTCCTGAACACTTCGGCGGCGGCCCAGCTGGGCCTCGAGACCACCGGCCACGCTTCGCGCGGTCTGGCGGGACCGGCGGGGGTCTCGGGCCACAATCTGACGGTCCAGCCGGGGGATCGGTCCCTGAAGGACCTGATGTCGGATGCGGGGACCGGGCTTTTGGTCACCTCGATGTTCGGGCCGTCGCTCAATCCGAACACCGGCGACTGGTCGGCCGGCGTGGGCGGCCAATGGTTCGAGAACGGCGAGATCGTCCACGCCGTCAATGAGATCACCATCGCCGGCAATCTGCTGAGCCTGTACCGCCGCCTGACGCCGGGGGCGGACCTGGAGCTGCGCGGCGCCTCCAACAGCCCCTCGCTGCTGATCGACGCGGTGGCCATCGCAGGCTCATGACCGGCGATCTGGCGCTTCTGGTCGAGACGGCGCGCGAGGCGGGCCGGATCGCACTCGACCACCGGGAGCGCGGCCTGGAGATCGAGTCCAAGCCCGGCGGGTCCCCGGTGACCAGCGGCGATCTGGCCGTCGACGCCTTCCTGACCCGCACCCTGCGCTCGGCCCAGCCGGACTATGGCTGGCTGTCTGAAGAGCGGGCCGACGACGTCGACCGGCTGTCGAAGTCCCGCCTGTTCGTGGTCGATCCGATCGACGGCACGGTGGCCTATATGAAAAACCGACCGTGGTGGACGGTGGCGCTGGCGGTCATCGAGGATGGCGAGCCGGTGGCCGCCGTCGTCCATGCGCCGGCGCTGGACGAGACCTTCGCCGCGACAAAGGGCGGGGGCGCAACCCTGAACGGCCAGCCGATCCAGGCGTCGGACGTGGACCGGCTGGAGGACGCCTCCATGCTGGCGGACGCGGCCCTGATCGAACGGCCGATCTGGCAAGAACCCTGGCCGGTGATGCGGCTGGAGCGTCGCAACTCCATCGCCTATCGCATGGCTCTGGTCGGGGCGGGCGCCTTCGATGCGGCGATCGCACTGGGGCCGCGCTGGGACTGGGACGTCGCGGCCGGCGGCCTGATCGCCACGGAAGGTGGCGCAATCGTCTCGGACCACGGCGGGCGGGGGCACCGATTCAACCGGGCCGTTCCGCAACAGGCCTCGCTGGTATGCTCCGCGCCGGGCCTGCACCCCTTGATCATCGGGCGCTGTAGGCCTATCGCCCTCAGCGATCCGAACGACGGGACCCCATGACCGACCACGACCACCACGACGACAAGCAACTGCTCCACATCGTGATCGGGGGCGAGCTGCGTCACCTGTCCGAGACGACCTTCCGCGACCTGTCGCAGATCGACTTCGTCGGCGCCTTCCCGAACTACGCCGAGGCCCGCAAGGCCTGGAAGGCCAAGGCCCAGTCGACCGTCGATAACGCTCACATGCGCTACTTCATCCTGCACGCCCACAAGCTGATCGATCCCCGCGGAGACGCCGATTGAACGGGGTGACGCCGGAGCAGATCGCCGGCGTCGTGGCCGGCCTCATGGTCCTGGCCATCTGGATCCGGGGGCTTGGGGACGCCCGGCGCTGGAACCGGTCCCAGAAAGACCTTCGCGAAAATCGGGAACGGCGTGAGCGCGGCGAGCCGCCGGCGCCTTCCACCGATGACCCGGACCATCCGCGCGGCCCCTGGGCCTGACTATTCCCGGCGCAGGATCTTGTCGGTCAGGATGGTGGCCCACCAGTTGGCCTGGAAGTCCGCCTTGATGCCGGCCGGGTCGTAGGCGTCCGACATCACCCAGTCCATGAAGCTGAGCCCTTGAGGCTCCGCCTCGACCAGATAGCGCTCGAAAACGTAGTCCAGCACGCCGGTCTTGCCCTGCTTCATGTGCAGAGTACGCAGGCCCAGTTCTCGCACGGCGTCGCGGATCGGCTCGCCCAGATGGAAGTGGCGATAAAGCACCGCCATGATCCCGGCCCGGTCCGCCCCGGACTTGCAGTGCATGAGCGCCGGATATTCGATCGTCTCGAAGACGTGTTTGGCGTGAAGCACCCGCTCGCGGCTCGGGACCTCGCGCGAACCCATTGGAGCGTCGACGAAGGTCAGACCCAGACGCTCACAGGCCCATTTCTCGAGCTGGTAGTGGGCGCTGTGCGGCCCGCCGCGCAGATTGATGACGGTCTTGAGCCCGCGCTTCTTCCACCAGGCCAGCTGGAACGGCCAAGGGTGGTTGGTGCGGATCATGTCCGGCCCCAGCCAGTGGGCGTTGGAGAAGCCCAGGCGCAGAAACGCGTGGTCCCCCCAGAAATAATCCCAGGTGGCGCGAGCCCGTCCGGCCAGGGTCGAAAAGTCGTACTGCGCCATGGGTGGCTGATTAGTCCGATGCGCCCCACATTTGAAGCGCGCTTGACTTAAGCGTTGCAAGGACCGACCGGAAGGCATGAGCCCCGCTCCCGCCGAGACGCCCCGCAGGGCGATCCTCGCCCGTATCTGGCGTGAGTACACCCGACCCCGCTGGCCGTGGTTGGCGGGCGCGCTGGCGGCTGCGGCCACGGTTGCGATTTTGACCGCCCAGATGTTCCGGCTGCTGGAGCCGGCCATGAACGGTCTTTTCGTGGAGCAGAACCGCGAAGACCTTTGGGTCATTCCGCTGGCGATCATCGGCGTGGCCATAGCGAGGGGCGTGGCGGCGCTGTTCCAGGCCACTCTGGTGAACCGGCTTGGCCACGGCATGGTCGGCGAGATGCAGGTGCGCCTGTTCGGACGCATGGTCCGCTCTGACCTCAGCCAGCTGCGCAGCGCCCATTCCGGAAAATATGTCTCGTCGGTGCTGTTCGACGCCAACCTGGTGCGGGAAGCCTTCACCCAGGGTATGGTCAACTACGTCCAGTCGGGCCTGATCGTGGTGGCGACGATCAGCTACATGCTGTGGCTCGACTGGTCGCTGACTTTGCTGGTCCTTCTGGCCATGCCGGTCGTGAGTTGGGTGATGGGCGGCTTCGCACGCCGCACCAAAAAGGCCGCCGAGGGCGCCATGGGCGAGACGGCCGCCCTGTCGACCGCGGTCATGGAGAGCCTGGACGGGGTCAAGGTCATCCAGATCGAGGGCCGCGAGAACGACGAACAGGCCCGCGTGCAGGATGTGGTCTCCCGCCGTCAGACCCATGTCATCAAGGGCGCCAACGCCCGGGCGTATGCGGCGCCCGTCACCGAGATGGTCTCGACCTTCGTGGTCGCCGCCGTGCTGGCCTACGGCGGCTGGCGCTCCCAGTCCGGCGGGATGAACGTCGGCGAATTCACCGCCTTCATCGGCCTGTTGATGGGGGCCGGTCAGGCGCTGAGACAACTGGCCAATCTTCAGAGCGTCATGGCCGAGGGCTTCGCGGGGGCCGACCGGCTGTTCAAGGCGTTGGATGTCGAGCCCGAGATCGTCGATGCGCCCGGCGCCCGGCCGCTGGGTGACGGCAAGCTCGACGTCGCCTTCGAGGGCGTCTCCTTCCGTTATGGGCCCAAGACCCCGGCGCTGAAAGATGTATCCCTGACGGTGCGACAGGGTGAGAGCGTCGCCCTTGTCGGACCATCGGGCGGCGGCAAGTCGACCCTGCTGAACCTGATCCCGCGCTTCTATGACGCCACGTCCGGGCGGGTGACGGTTGGCGGCGAGGATGTACGCGCGGTGACCCTGGCTTCGCTCCGATCCCACATCGCCCTGGTGACCCAGGAGCCCTTCCTGTTCGACGACACCCTCGCGGCCAATATCGCCTATGCCCGGCCGGGCGCGACCCAGTCCGAGATTGAGGCGGCGGCAAAGGCCGCGGCCGCGCACGACTTCATCGCGGCTCTGGCCGACGGCTATGAGACGCGGGCCGGGGAGGGCGGCGCCCGCCTGTCCGGCGGCCAGCGCCAGCGGATCGCCATTGCCCGGGCCTTTCTGAAGGACGCGCCGATCCTTCTGCTCGACGAGGCGACCTCGGCGTTGGACACCGAGAGCGAGGCCCAGGTCCAGGCGGCGCTGGAGCGGCTGATGAAGGGTCGCGCCACCCTGATGATCGCCCACCGCCTGTCCACGGTCCGCTCCGCCGACCGCATCTATGTGATTGAGGGTGGCCGGGTGGCCGAGATCGGTACGCACGCAAGTCTGGTCAAGGCCGGGGGGCTCTATGCCCGGCTGGCGAAAACCCAATCGCTTGAGGGCGCGCCGGCGTGAGGCCGTTGCGTTCGTCCGCAGTCCAGTCGACCCTGGCCTGGCTGCTGGCCGGCTGGCTGAGGCTGTGTTTCGCGACCATGCGCTGGACCCACGAGAACCGGGAGGCCGTCGAGGCGGTCTGGAAGGCGGGCGGCGGGGTGATCGTCTGTTTCTGGCATTCTCGGATTACCCTTTCACCGGCCAGTTGGCCGTTGGATCGTGGACAGGAGGCGAGGGTTCTGGTGTCGCTGTCGGCAGACGGCGAATTTATCGCCCGCGCCGTGGCCCACCTGGGCTTCCCAGCTATCCGGGGCTCGTCGTCCAAGAAAAATGCGCCGGACAAGGCCAAGGGCGGCGCCGCCGCCTTTCGCGATGTTCTGCGCTGGATCCAGGGCGGCGGCGCCATCGCCGTGACCCCCGACGGTCCGCGTGGTCCGGCCGAGGAGATGGCTGACGGCGCCGTCATGCTGGCGCGCGTATCCGGCGCACCGGTGATGCTGGTGGGACTGGCCTGCAGGCCCGCGATCACCCTCGACACCTGGGACAAGGGCCAGTTGCCTATGCCGTTTGGGCGCGGCGCCATGGTCTGGGACGGGCCCGTGAGGATCGGCCGAAACGCCGATACCGACGCCGTGCGTGACGACTGGACCCGCAGGCTGTCGGCCGCGACCCGTCGCGCGGAGGCGATGCTGTGAGCCTCGGCCTGTCCCTTTATCGACTGGTCACAGGCGCCCTCGAGCCGCTGGCGCCCATGCTGCTGCGGCGACGCGCCGGTCAGGGCAAGGAAGACCCCGCGCGTGTCGAAGAGCGGCTGGGCTATCCCACATCGGGTCGCCCTTGCGGGCCACTCGTCTGGCTGCATGGCGCCAGTGTCGGCGAGACGGTCTCGGCCCTTCCGCTGGTCGAGCGGATCGGGAAAGAGCGTCCCGATGTGACCGTGCTGGTGACATCGGGCACCACGACCTCGGCTGAGATCCTGGCCCAGCGGCTTCCGCCGACGGCGCTTCATCAATATGTGCCGGTCGATGCCCCGGGCCCAGCCAAGCGCTTCCTGGACCACTGGCAGCCGGACCTGACCATCCTTCTGGAAGGCGAGATCTGGCCTAATCTCGTCGCAGGCGCCAAGGCGCGGGGCAGCCGGCTGGCCCTGGTCAGTGCGCGGTTCACGGAAAAGACCGGCGCCGGCTGGAAGCGGGCCCCCGGCGCCGCACGGCAAATCTTCTCCGGCTTCGATCTGGTCCTCCCGCAGGACGACGCCTCGGCCGAGCGGCTGACGGGTCTGGGCGCTCGGGTTTCGGGCCGGGCCAATCTGAAACTGGTCGGCGATGCGCTGGATTACGATGCGGGCGAGTTCGAGCGCCTCAGCGCCGCCGCGGGCGACCGCGCCGTCGTAGTCTCGGCCAGCACCCATCCCGGCGAGGAGGGGATCATCGATGCGGCGGTGACCGGCCTGCCAGGTCGGCCGCTGCATCTGATCGCCCCGCGCCATCCGAGGCGCGCCGGCGCCATCGAGGCGGAACTGACGCTTGAGGGCCGCACAATCGCCCGGCGGTCGCGCGGGGAAGCTCTGGCGCCCGACACCGACGTCTATCTGGCGGACACCCTGGGCGAGCTGGGCCTGTTCTTCCGGCTGGGCGACGTGATCGTGCTGGGCGGTGGGTGGGCGGCCGGGGTCGGCGGTCACAATCCGCTGGAGCCCGCGCGACTGGGCAAGCCGGTCGTGTCGGGGCCGTGGGTCTCGAACTGGGCCGGGGTCTTCGAGGCCCTGACCGAGGCCGATGCGGTGCGTCTGGCCGATGAGGGTGAACTGGCCGGGGTGGTCTCAAGCCTGCTGGCCGATCCGCAGGGCGCCGCTGCGCTGGGCGAGCGCGCCCGGACTTACGCCCGGCGTCAGGACGGGGCGCTGGATCGCCTATGGGATCAGCTCTCGCCCCTGATGCCCACATGAAAATCGCCACGCCGCGCTGGTGGTATCGCCGGGAGGGATCGGGCCTGCTGTCCGGCCTCCTGCGACCTCTGTCGGCGATCTATGCGGATCAGACGGCCAAGCGACTGGCGGGCGCACAGGGATTCGATCCCGGCGTGCCGGTGATTTCTGTCGGCAATGTCACCATGGGCGGCTCAGGCAAGACGCCGGTGACGCGCGAGATCCTCCATATGCTGGCCCGTCAGGGACTGGATGGCCACGCCCTGTCGCGCGGCTATGGCGGGAGCTTCGCGGGTCCGGTTCTGGTCGATCCCGACGCCCATACGGCGGCCGAGGTGGGGGACGAGCCCCTTATGCTGGCGCTGGATCATCCGGCCTGGATCGCGCGGGATCGGGCCGAGGGCGCCAAGGCGGCGGCGGCGGCAGGCGCCGAGGCGATCGTGCTGGATGACGGCCATCAGAACCCGGCCCTGAACAAGTCCCTGTCGCTGATCGTGGTCGACGGCGAGACACGAGATGGCGAGTGGCCGTTCGGCGACGGCTCGGTCTTTCCGGCTGGGCCGATGCGCGAGCCGCTGGCGACCGGACTGGCGCGGGCAGATGCGGTGGTGGTGCTTCTGCCTGCGGATCTGGAGACGGCTGATCCGGCGCTTCTGGCCTTGTTCGGAGACCTTCCAGTCTTCATCGCCTGGCTGGAGCCCGTGCGCGCGCCGTCAGCCGGACCCAAGCTGGGCTTCGCGGGCATCGCCAAGCCCTGGCGGGTCGAGGCGTCCCTGAAGGCGGCCGGCGCCGACCTCAAGGGTTTTCGCCGTTTCCCAGACCATGGCCTCTACAGCGAACGTGAGCTGAAGGGTCTGGCGGCCGAGGCCGATCGGCTGGGCGCTGGGCTGATCACCACCGAAAAGGACTGGGCGCGCCTGCCGGCCGCTTGGCGGAGCCGGATCGAAGCCTGGCCGATGCGGGCCCGCTTCGAGAAGGAAGGCCCGTTCCTCAAGCTGCTGCCCAGGGGCCGCGACTAACCTCGCCTGAGAAAGACGATCAGGGCCGCGTAGTGGACCAGTTCAGCCAGAACGAGGATGGCCAACGCCACATTGGCGAACAGGACGAGCCCGTTGCCAAGCACGCCGGACAGGGCGGCGTTGGCCTGACCCGCGATCGTCTCGCCCGCGAAGGCGCCCAGCAGCAGCGCCAAGGTCGCGATGCAGAAGGTCAGCACGATGAGGGTCCCGTGGGCGATGCGGGTGGCGCGAAGACCGGCCCAGGCCTCGCGCTCATCGCGTGCGGCGCTACGCCGGCCGCGTGACAGCAGATCGACCAGAAGGCCCGAGGCCGAACCGGCCAGGATCGACAGGACGGCGCAGATCGCGAACCGCGGGCCCATCACCGGCGCGAAGCCTTCGGCTTCGATGGCCGATGCCGAACCGATCAGGCTGGCGAAATAGAAGCCCCAGATGGCGATCAGGGCGATCAGTTCGACCCAGGCGCCCTTTTCCCGGTTGGACATGGCTTCTCCTCAGAGCCCGACCATGGCGGCCAGCTTGGTGACCGTATTCCAGTTGCGCGCCGTGCCCGATCCGACAAGGCGCGGCTGGGCCTTTTCGGACATCTTGGACTGGCCGATGCCGTCGGGGTGCCAGAACCAGAGCTCCCCACCGGCTTCGCGGGCTTCTTCCTCACCCCTGGCGAAGGCCATGGCGGCCTCAACCGCGCCCGGTTTGACGCCGTCCTTCATCACCATGACCAGCAGTCTGGAGGGCGAGACTTCCGCCTGATCCGGGAAAGGATTGGCCTTCATGATCGCGGCCCACTGGTCCGGCGTGCGCACGATGGTTTCGATCCGGCGGCCGAACCGCTTTTCGGTCTCGGCCTCGATGGCCTTTTCGAGGGCGCCGGGATCACGGTCGCTCTCGACGACCAGATTGCCCGAGGCCAGCAGGGTGCGAGGGTTCTTCAGGCCCATCGCCTCGGCCATGGCCCGCTGTTCGCCGACAGGCGCGCGCACGCCGCCGGTGTTCATGGCGCGAAACAGGATGATGCGATGGTCGGTCATCGCTTCTGGCAGCTCGGACAGTAGAAGGTCGAGCGACCGCCCTGGACGATCCGTTTGACGACGCCTGTGCAGGGCTCATCCCGGCAGGGTTCGCCCTCACGGCCATAGACGTCGAAGCGGTGCTGGAAATAGCCCTGACCGCCCTCGGCATTGGCGAAGTCGCGCAGCGTCGAGCCGCCCGCCTCGATGGCGTCGTTCAGGACCGCGCGGATTTCCGTCGTCAGCGTTTCCAGGCGGGGCCTCGACACCTTGCCGGCGGCCGTGAGCGGCGAGATCCGGGCGCGGTAGAGCGCCTCGCAGACATAGATGTTGCCCAGACCCGCCACGATCCGCTGGTCCAGCAGGCTGACCTTGATGTTCTGCTTGCGGCCCTTGAACGCCTCTGCGAGGTGCGCGGCGGAAAAGGCGTTGCCGAGCGGCTCGGGCCCGAGCCCTGCGAACCACGGATGGTCGTCGACCGCCTCGGTCGCGATCAGGCCCATGAAGCCGAACCGGCGCGCGTCGGCGAAACCGACCCGGTGGGTGATCCCCGCACGGGTGGCGCAGAAGCTGACGTGCTCGTGCTTGCCCGCGATCGGGGCAGGCTCCTCGAACTCGCCGAGTTGCTGGCCATCGAGGGTGAAGCGGCCGGTCATGCCCAGATGGGTGACCCAGGTCTCGCCGGTCGAAAGCGGCATCAGGAGATACTTGGCCCGGCGATCGATCCGTTCGACGGTCGCGCCGTCCAGCCGGGCTGGAAAGTCAGCCGGAAACGGAAAGCGCAGATCGGGCCGGTTCTGGCGCACCCGGCTGAGACGGGCGCCGGCCATCACGGGCTCGAGGCCACGCCGGACTGTCTCGACCTCGGGAAGCTCGGGCATGAAACCGTGATAGGCCGGGCGCGCGTCCGCGCCAAGAACCGACTGACCGCTTATGGCAAAGCTTTGATCAGGCGCGACAATTCAGCGCCTGTAAACGACTGCGGGTCCATGAGAGCATCGTTGTCAGGTACTGGTCGGGGAAGGGCCTGGTCCGTGTTCAATCTGGTTCGACTGGCCGTTCTGGCCTGGTTCGGCGCTGCGGCCGCCGCCTCGGCCGATCCCGTAGCCTATGCGGTCTCACCCGTTGTTGAGAACGGCGCGCTGCAGGCCGTCGATGTGACCCTGTCGTTCGACGGAGATCGGGACGGCCGCACCCGCGTCGACCTGCCTGACGAATGGGCCGGGACCCGCAATCTCGAGCGGACCGTGATCGACGTTCGCGCCGAGGGCGCGCAGGTCAGCCGTCGGGGATCCCAGATCACGCTGAGACATGCGCGAGGCGCGCCGGTCCGCCTGACCTACCGGATCGCCCAGGACTATTCAGGGCCGACGCGGGTCGGCTTTGATCGGCCCTATCGCCCGGCGACCGTGCCGGAAGGCTTCACCCTCGTCGGCTGGACCATCTTTGGCGCGGTCGAGGGCCGCGAGGCGGATGGGGCGACCTTCGAGTGGGGCGACAAGCCCGACAGCTGGGCCATGGCCTCGGATCTGGATCACCGCGCGGGGCAGCCGCTCGCCCTGGAAGAGCTGCGAGACAGCGTGCTGGTCGGCGGACGAAACATGCGGCTGGTGACGCTTCAGGCTGCAGGCGGGCCCGTGCGGGTCGCCATGCTGGGCGACTGGCGCTTTTCGGTCGATGATCTGGCCGAGCGTTATGGCCGGGTCGTCGAAGCCTCGGCGGACTTCTGGGGCGAGAGCGGCCAGCCGTTCTTTCTGGCGCTGACGCCGATGGCAGGACCCCACGGACTGGCTGCGCAGTCGGGGCTTGGCCTCGGAGACGGCCTGGCAGTCTGGCTGTCGAACGATATCGCCCTGGACGAGGCGTCGCATGTGCTGGTCCACGAGCAGCAGCACGCCTGGATGCCGGACCGGCTTGGCGGGCTGTCGCCCGGCCGGCCGGAGGCGCTGGATTTCTGGTTCTCGGAGGGCTTCACGGACTTCTACACCCTCAGGATCCTGCTCCGGGCCGGACTGGCCACGCCGGAGCAGCATCTGGAAGCCATCAACCGGGCCCTGAGGCTTCAGGCCGAGGCGCCGCAGGGCCTGGGCAACGCCCAGTTGGCGCGGGCCTTCTTCAATGACCGCCGGGTGGCGGGCCTGCCCTATCAGCGGGGTCTCCTTCTGGCCCTGACGCTGGATGCGCGGCTTGGTCGGCTGAGTGGCGGGCAGGTCGACCTGGATGACGCGATCCAGGCGATGCGGATCGGCGACGGACCGGCGCCCGACCGGCTGATCGCGGCCTGGAGCCGGCTCGCGGGTGAGGACACGCGCCCGCTCCTGCACCGGGCGATCGATCAAGGTGAAGCCCTGACGCTTGAGCCCGACTTGTTCGGCGACTGCGCGGTCATGGGCTGGGAACGCGGTGTCCAGCACCTCTTTCCGGGCCCCGGCCTCGATGGGGCGGGCCGCGAGGCCTGCAGGCGCCGCATGGCTGGACTCTAGGGATATAAGGATATCCTTATATGCCGGTTGCCGTCGGAGGCTCCTGCGGCTATAGCCGCGCGACCGCCCTTATTGCGCCCAGGAGGCCCGCCCCGTGACCGATTACATCGTCAAGGACATCTCGCTCGCCGATTTCGGCAAGAAGGAGATCGCCATCGCCGAGACCGAAATGCCCGGCCTGATGGCGGTGCGGGCGGAGTACGGCGCGGCCCAGCCCCTCAAGGGCGCCCGCATCGCCGGCTCGCTGCACATGACGATCCAGACGGCGGTCCTGATCCAGACGCTGGAAGCGCTGGGCGCCGAGGTCCGCTGGGCCTCGTGCAACATCTTCTCGACGCAGGACCACGCCGCCGCCGCGATCGCGGCCAACGGCACGCCGGTCTTCGCGGTCAAGGGGGAGACCCTCTACGAGTACTGGGAATACGCCCACAAGATCTTCGAATGGGCCGACGGCGGCTATCCGAACCTGATCCTCGACGACGGCGGCGACGCGACCCTGCTCTGCGTCCTCGGACCCAAGGCCGAGAAGGATCCCTCGGTCCTGAACAACCCGCAGAACGAGGAAGAGGAAGCTCTCTTCGCCGTCATGAAGCGCTATCTGGCGGAGAAGCCTGGCTTCTATTCGGCTATCCGCGACGCCATCCAGGGCGTGTCGGAAGAGACGACCACGGGCGTGCACCGCCTCTATCAGATGGCCGAGAAGGGCGACCTTCCGTTCCCGGCGATCAACGTCAACGACAGCGTCACCAAGTCCAAGTTCGATAACCTGTACGGCTGCCGTGAAAGCCTGGTGGACGCCATCCGCCGCGGCACCGACGTCATGCTGTCGGGCAAGGTCGCCGTCGTCCTCGGCTACGGCGACGTGGGCAAGGGATCGGCCGCGTCGCTCCGCAATGGCGGCGCCCGCGTGATCGTCACCGAGATCGACCCGATCTGCGCCCTTCAGGCCGCCATGGAAGGCTATGAGGTCCAGACCATGGAAGACGTCGCCGACAAGGCTGACATCTTCTGCACTGCGACCGGCAACAAGGACGTCCTGACCGTCGATCACATGCGGCGGATGAAGAACAACGCCATCGTCTGCAACATCGGTCACTTTGACAGCGAAATTCAGGTCGCCGGCCTGAAGAACTTCAAGTGGGACGAGATCAAGCCGCAGGTCCACCACGTGGAGTTCCCGGACGGAAAGAAGATCATCCTGCTGTCGGAAGGCCGTCTGGTGAACCTGGGTAACGCCACGGGCCACCCGTCATTCGTGATGTCCGCGTCCTTCACCAACCAGACCCTGGCCCAGATCGAGCTGTGGGCGAACACCAAAACGCCCAAGTACGAGACTCAGGTCTATGTCCTGCCCAAGCACCTGGATGAGAAGGTCGCCTCGCTGCACCTGGAGAAGCTGGGCGCCAAGCTGACGACCCTGTCCAAGGACCAGGCCGACTACATCGGCGTACCCCAGGAAGGCCCGTTCAAGCCTGAGCACTACCGCTACTAGGCGCGAACAAGAGCAAGATCAGGAGAGGCGCGAGCCTCTCCTTTTTTGTGCTTATCGATCAGCTTTCGCCGCCGCCCTGACGGGCGACGCTGGCCAGCTGCTCGGCCCAGTAGGCGGCGCCGTCGTCGGGCTTGAACATGGTGCGCGGGGCGCCGTCGCGGGTGGCCACGGCAAAGGTGTTTGAAGGCGCGTGATAGTAGAGGGTGTCGCCGTTGCGGCGGCGGGCGGTCTCGGTGCCCGGCGGCGGATTGGCGATGAAGGCGTGGGCGGCCTGGATGTAGGCATCCACATTGGCCGCTCCGAACGAGGCTCCGTTCCGGTCAAAGGCGCGCTGGGCGCCCTGATCCGCCGTTCGATTGCGGGCCTCGGACCAGACCGGCCGGCCGCGTTCCGCCTCGGGCGCTGCCGCAGAGGCCTCGCTGGCGCTGTCAGACGCCGAAGGCGCCTCGGCGCCAGCCGCGACAGCCTGAACCTCTGCAGACCGGTCCCGCGTCTCGACCGCCGACCCGCCGTTGCCACACCCGCCCGTCAGAACCAAAGCGGCCACGGCCGCGAACGTCATCACCCTCATCAGGGCCTCCCGCCACAGTTGCGGAACGACGCTATACCAGCGATTGATGTTCTGGCAATGTTCTTTTTGGCGCCTTTAGAACCTATAGGTGAGGGCCAGCTGGGCGACCGGATAGAAGCGCAGGTCCCGGATGGCGTCCTCGAGGTTCGCCTCCTCCTCCCGAAGCTCGGCCTGCAAGGTCGGGTCTGACGACAGGGATCCGCCAATCGAGGCCAGGGTCACATCCGGCTCGCGGCCCACGGCGACGCCGGCCATCAGGCGAACACCGAGCCCCGTGCCATGGAAGGTGTTGTCCCAGCCCAATGCGACGACCGGCGCGACGTCGCCGAGATCGGCGCGGCCTTCCAGGCGGCCAATCTGGGATGGGGTGAAGGTCTGGCTGCCGACCGTGACCGGTGCGGTGGGTTCGGCCCCCATCGTCAGGCTGCGGTCGCCCAGAAGGGCGCCGCCGGTCACGAACAGCGGGCTCGCCATCGGATGGTATTGCCAGAAGACGCTGAAGACGCCGCTGTCGATCTCGCCGGAATAGCGGATGTCGTCCAGGGTCTGATCATGGTCGACCTTCAGCGCCTCATAGCCGCCCCGGAAAACGAAATGGTCGCTGACGCGCACCTGGCCCTCGATATGGACGCCGGTCGTTCCGATGCCCCCACCGACGGCGACGCCTTGCTGAGCTTGGGCAGCGATCGGCAGGAGGGCGAGCGAGAGGCTCACGACAGAGAGACGATGAAGCGACATGGTGGGGTCTCCGGAGTGGAGCCGATAACGGCCGGGTCAGCGTTAATTGTTCGTTTGCGCCCGGCTCGACACCCGGGCCCGAACCGCCCTAATCGGAAGGCTCCCAGCCCGAGGACCGCCCATGACCGTCACCATTCGCCTGAAGCGTCTGCCGCATGCCGAGGGGCTGGCGCTGCCGGCCTATGAGACGGCGCATTCGGCCGGGATGGACCTGCGGGCCGCGGTGCCTGAGGATCAGCCGATCGTCCTGACGCCGGGCGGTCGGGCCCTGGTCCCGACGGGCTTGTCGATCGCCCTGCCCGATGACCATGAGGCCCAGGTGCGGCCGCGCTCGGGCCTGGCGCTCAAGTTCGGCATCACCTGTCTGAACAGCCCCGGCACCATAGACGCCGACTATCGCGGCGAGGTCGGGGTGATCCTGGCCAATCTGGGCGGCGAGCCCTTCACCGTGCGCCGGGGCGACCGGATCGCCCAGTTGGTCATTGCGCCGGTGACCCGTGGCGCCTTTGAGGTCGTGGAGACGCTGGACGACACGGCGCGCGGCGCGGGCGGCTTCGGTTCGACGGGAGCCGGATAGGAATATCTGCGTTAGGGTTACTTACGGCCAAGCTGGCCGCGACAGTGGGAGCCCTATGATGGATATGGTTGTGGCGTTCTTCACCCAGCTCTGGGAACTGGCCCAGGCTGGCTTTTCCGGCGTCAATCAGGTGCTCGGCCTGATCATCGCGCTCGTAGCGGCGCTGGCGATGGCCAGCTGGCGGGACCTGTGGCGCATGGCCGCCGGATCGGCCGTGGTCCAGGTGATCATCGCGGCCATCCTGCCGATGCTGGACGGCGGTCAGTTCAGCCTGCCGAACGTCATGAGCCTGACCTTCTGGATGACGCTGCTGGCCCTGTTCCTAGGCTTTTCGGTCGTGATTGCGCTGTTTTTCTTCGTGAAATCGCTCTTCATCCGGCCGGCGCACGCCCACGCGCATTGAGGCCAGGGGTCAACGCGTGATCAGGCCTGGCGGAAGCCCAGCACGTCCTGCATGCCATAGAGGCCGGGCGCCCGCCCCTTGACCCAAAGGGCCGCCAGCACCGCCCCGCGCGCGAACAGGGCGCGGTCGCGGGCGGAGTGCGACAGGGTCAGAATTTCGTCCTGGGCGGCGAAGATCACCTGATGCTCGCCCACGATGCCGCCGGCGCGGATGGCGGAAAAGCCGATCTCACCGAGCGGACGCTCGTCGCCGATGCCCTCGCGGATGGCGCCGCGCACCTCGGACAGGTCGTGACCGCGGCCGTCGGCGGCGGCCTCGCCCAGCATCAGGGCGGTGCCGGACGGGGCGTCCTTCTTCATCCGGTGATGGGCCTCGACGACCTCGATGTCCCAGTCGGCGGCCGGCAAGCGGCGCGCGGCCTGGGCGACCAGGCCGATCAGCATGTTCACGCCGAGCGAGAAGTTGCCCGACTTGACGATGGCCACAGATTCCGAGGCCTTGAGGATGGCCGCGTCCTGTTCGGGCGTAAAGCCGGTCGAGCCGATGGCCAGGGCCGGGCCGCCCGTGGCCGCGCAGCGCTCGGCCAGTTCGACCGAAGCCGCCGGTTCGGTAAAATCGATGACGACGTCGCAGACCGACAGGTCCGGGTGGTCCGACCGGTCGAAGCGTGACGCCACGACCACGTCCGACCGGGTGTCGAGAACGTCGGAGACCGCGCGTCCCATCCGGCCTCGCGCGCCCGCCAGACCGATGTGAACCAGCCCCGCCATTCCGTGTTCGCCGCCCTTACGTATTCATCGACTGGAAGAAGTCGGCATTGTTCTTGGACTGACGAAGCTTGTCGAGGAGGAACTCGATGGCGTCCTGCGGGCCCATCGGGTTCAGGATCCGGCGCAGGACATAGGTCTTGGTCAGCTGGTCCTTCGGCGTGATCAGGTCTTCCTTGCGAGTGCCCGACTTCAGCACGTCGATGGCCGGGAAGATGCGCTTGTCGGCCACCTTGCGATCCAGGACGATTTCCGAGTTACCGGTGCCCTTGAACTCTTCGAAGATGACCTCGTCCATGCGCGAGCCGGTGTCGATCAGGGCGGTGGCGATGATCGTCAGCGAGCCGCCCTCCTCGATGTTGCGCGCCGCGCCGAAGAAGCGCTTGGGACGCTGGAGCGCATTGGCGTCGACACCGCCGGTCAGCACCTTGCCCGAGGACGGGACGGTCGCGTTGTAGGCGCGGCCCAGACGCGTCACCGAGTCCAGCAGGATCACGACGTCCTTCTTGTGCTCGACCAGGCGCTTGGCCTTTTCGATGACCATCTCGGCCACGGCCACGTGGCGGGTCGAGGGCTCGTCGAAGGTCGAGGCCACGACCTCTCCCTTCACGGTGCGCTGCATGTCGGTGACTTCTTCCGGCCGCTCGTCGATGAGCAGGACCATGAGGAAGACCTCGGGGTGGTTGGCCTCGATCGACTTGGCGATGTTCTGCAGCATCACGGTCTTGCCGACGCGCGGCGGGGCGACGATCAGGCAGCGCTGGCCCTTGCCGAGCGGCGCCACGATGTCGATGACCCGGCCCGAGCGATCCTTCAAGGTCGGGTCCTGGATTTCCATGTGCAGCCGCTCATTGGGATAGAGCGGAGTCAGGTTGTCGAAATTGACCTTGTGGCGGACGTTCTCGGGGTCCTCGAAATTGATAGAGTCGACCTTGAGCAGGGCGAAGTAGCGCTCGCCCTCACGCGGGCCGCGGACAACGCCCTCGACCGTGTCGCCGGTGCGTAGGCCATAGCGCTTGATCTGGGACGGAGAGACGTAGACGTCGTCCGGACCCGAAAGATAGTTGGCGTCCGCCGCGCGCAGGAAGCCGAAGCCGTCCTGGAGCACCTCGAGCACGCCGGCGGCGGAGATCTGAACCTCCTCGTCGGCCAGCGTCTTGAGGATGGCGAACAGAAGATCTTGCTTGCGCAGGTTGGAGGCGTTCTCCACCTCCAGCTCTTCGGCGAAAGCGACCAGCTCGGCTGGCGTCTTGTCCTTCAGCTCGGAGAGGGCGATGCGCTGATTGGAGGCCTGGCCGTCTTCGGCGGCGTCCGTTTCGGAGTCGAGGTCAGCGTCGATCAGGGATTCGTCGGTCATATGTCTTGAACTTCAGACTGCGCGCGGGACTCGGTCTCCGGGCGCCGGATGAGACTGTGCGCTTTGAAATCGCGCGATGTTTTCGGATGAGGCCGCGCCACGACGGGTGCGAAGCTGGCCATGGGAAAGGTGGGAAAGCGCCGTCCTCGCCCTCGAGAACCAACGCCTGCCCCTAGCGGAACCACACGGGCGCGGCCCCGTCAAGGCGTGGGCTTCAGCCGAAGCCCCATTCGGTCGTGACCGAAAGCACCATGACGATGGCCAGAAGGAAGGGGATTTCGTTGGTCATCCGCCAGAAGCGGCCGGTCCGGACCGAGGTTCCGGCGTCGATCCGCTTCTTCTCGGCCATCAGGTAGTGGTGCCAGCCGGTGAGCGCAATCACGCCGATCAGCTTGGTCGCCATCCAGGGCTGATGCAGGAACGACCAGTCCGCGCCGTCGCCCGAACGAATCCAGAGCAGCCAGGCGCCGAAACCCCAGGCCAGGACCATCGCCGGATTGAGGATGATCTTCAGAAGCCGCTGCTGCCACAGGCGCAGCAGGGACCGCATTTCCGCCTTCAGGGGTTCGGCCTTGGACGCCTGTTCGGCGTCATAGGCGTAGAGGCGCGGCAGAAAGAGCAGACCGGCCATCCAGGCGATCACGGCCAGGATGTGGAGACCGCGCGCGACGTCATAGCTGCTCATGCGGCGGCTCCGGTCTGGCGGCAGGGACAGGCGGCGAAGTCAGCCGGACAACCCGGTCCAAAGGGCGCGGTCCTGGGGCCCGCCGCGCGGACGGCCTGGGCCAGGGTCTGGATGAAGACGGGGGTCACGCCGACCGCCGGGGCCCGAAGATAGGGACTTAGGCCGAGGGTTTCGGCCAGGTGGCCGTATTCGATGTCGAGCTCGACCAGGGTCTCGATGTGTTCGGAAACGAAGGCGATGGGGGCGACGACAACGCCCACGCCATCGCGGGCGGCCTGTTCCAGAGCCTCAGGGGTGGAGGGACCCAGCCATTTCATCGGCCCGACCCGGCTCTGGTAGCAGACCTGCCAGTCTGCAAGGCCGAGCTCGGCGGCGATCGCGGCGGCGGTCATCTCGACCTGGGCCTGATAGGGATCGCCGCGTTTCGAGATCACGCTTTCGGGCACGCCGTGGGCCGAGAAGAGGACGCGGACGGGCTTGCCCCCCGCCTCATCCAGCTTCTGGCGGATCAACTGAGCTTGCGCCTCGATCCAGCCGGAGGCTTGCGGATAGCAGCATACCGTCCGGACCTCGCCGGGACCCCGGTAGGCCTCGGCCCAGGCCTTGAGCGAGGAGGCCGTCGTGGTGGTCGAGAACTGGGGATAGAGCGGCAGGAGGACGACGCGGTCCGGCTGATAGGCCTCGACCTCGCGGGCAGTGTCTTCGGTGAAGGGCCGCCAGTAGCGCATGGCCACGAAGACGCGGATCTCTCCGGCCTCATCCTTCAGCGCTTCCTGCAAAGCGCCGGCCTGTTTGAAGGTCTCGCCCAGAAGCGGCGATCCGCCGCCCATCAGGGCGTAGTTGGCCTGAGCCGACTTTTCCCGGCGTTTGGCGATGAAGGCCGCCAGAGGTTTCCGGATGAAACCCGGCAGGCCGATGATGGCCGGGTCCGAGAACAGGTTCTGCAGGAACGGGCGCACATCGGCGGGGCCGTCCGGGCCGCCGAGGTTGAACAGGACGACGGCAAGGCGCGACATCAGCCCTTGATCCGTTTCAGGGTCTGTTCGACGTGGGTGATGGGCGTGTCAGGCAGGATGCCGTGGCCGAGGTTGAACACCCACGGGCCCTCGCCCCAGGCGTCCATCAGCTGGTCGATGCGGCGATCAAGGGCGGGGCCGCCGGCGCGCAGGAGCAGCGGATCGAGGGCGCCCTGGATGGGGCGGATTTTCTGGACTGCGCGGCCGACCGGCAGCGGGCAGGCGGTGTCGAGGCCGACGGCCTGGACCGCGACGCGCGAGGCATAGTCGGCGGCAAGCGCAGCCGAGCCGCGCGGAAAGCCGATCAGGGGCGTGTCGACACCCAGCTCTCGCAGGCGGGCGATCAGCATCTGGTGCGGATTGACGACCAGCCGTTCGAACAGGTCATCGGGCATGCCTTCAGCCCAGCTCTCGAAGATTTGCAGGGCCTGGGCCCCGGCGTCGGCCTGCATCTTGAGATACCAGGCGCTGGCCTCGACGAGGATGGCCAGAAGGGTGTCGACCTTCTCTGGCTCGGCATAGGCGTAGGTCCGGGCCTGGGCTCGTTCGCCCTTGCCGATGGTCCGGGCCACGCCGTCCAGCATATAGGTCGCGACCGTCCAGGGAGCGCCGCAGAAGCCGATCAGGGCCTGGTCCGCGTTCAGCCCGGCGCGCACGAGACCGAGCGTCTGCCCGACCTGCGACAGGGCTTCGCCTGCGCTGGGGGCGAGATCACGCATCCGCTCCAGCTCAGGCAAGGCCCCCAGACGCGGGCCTTCGCCGGCCTCGAACCAGACTTCCTGACCCAGCGCCCGGGGGATCAGGAGGATGTCCGCAAAGACGATCGAGGCGTCGAACGGAAAGCGGCGCAGCGGCTGCAGCGTCGCCTCGGCTGCCATCTCGGGGTTCAGGCAGAAGGCGATGAAGTCCGGGGCCTGGGCGCGCAGGGCCCGGTACTCGGGCAGGTAACGGCCTGCCTGACGCATGAACCAGACGGGCGGCCGGGCCTGGGCCTGGCCGGCGAGGACGGAGAGGAATGCAGGGCGAGAAGCCATGGCCGTCTCCTAGGGCCGTCCCGGAGAAGGCTCAATCCCTCTCAAGAAAAGAGGATTCAAGAAGGGTGGTCAGGATTTGTAGGAGAGCGGGACAGTGGGGGAAACCTGGCCTGGCCCGAGCGCGGCGCCCCGTTGTCCCACAGGGTTTCGTGACGGTTCGGTGGCCATTCCACAGGGCTGGGGACATCGGGGATGGGTTAAGAAAGGATTAAGGATTCCTTGACGAAGTCTTAACGCGGTTAATGCTGCAGCCTGGGCGCCGTCGTGAAAGAGTCGTGTTCATCCACGGTTGGGGACGTGGCCGCTGCCTTGCCTAAACGGAGTCGTGGAAAACCGGGGACGTCCTCCACCGTCGTCCCCCGTGCGCCGGGGCGAAAGCCGCGCTAGGGTCATTCCACCCAGACTTCACCCCCAGCCGAGCCGCGATTGTCCACAGAGCCCCCACCAAAACCGGAGACGGCCGCCCGGCGGTTTTCGACCTATTTCCACGTCCACCTGGTGTCGGATTCCACCGGTGAGACGCTGAACGCCATGGCCAAGGCCGTGGTGGCCCGCTTCGAGGGCGTGATCCCGATCGAGCACATCTATGCGCTGGTCCGATCGCCCAAGCAGCTGGAGCGGGTGCTGGAGGAAATGGAGGCCCAGCCGGGCATCGTGCTGCACACCCTGGTCGATCCGGAGCTGCGGACCATGCTGGAACAGGGTTGTCGCAAGCTGGGCATGCCGCAGGTAGGGGCGCTGGATCCGCTGGTGACGGTGCTGTCGGGATACCTCGGCGCGGCCCTGTCGAGCCGGGTGGGCGCCCAGCACGCGCTGGACCACGACTATTTCGAGCGCATGAGCGCGCTGGACTTCGCCATCCACCACGATGACGGCCAGGGCCTGGGCGAGCTTGAGCGGGCCGATGTGGTTTTGGTGGGCGTCAGCCGGACGTCCAAGACCCCGACCTGTGTCTATCTGGCCCACCGGGGCGTGCGGGCGGCCAATGTGCCTCTGGTGCCGACGCAGGATCCGCCGACGTCCCTGTCGGCGTTGAGGAATCCGCTGGTGGTGGGTCTGGTGGTCACGCCTGACCGGCTGGTCTCGATCCGCCGCAATCGCCTGCAGCACCTGGGGGTCGAGCCGGACACCGACTATGTCGATATGGAGCGCGTGCGCGAAGAGACGATCCGGGCCCGGCGGCTGTTCGAGCGACTGGGTTGGCCGGTGATCGATGTGTCACGGCGCTCGGTTGAGGAAACCGCGGCCCAGGTCATCAACCTGATCAGCGAACGCCGCTCGGGACGGCTGGGCGCGCCGCAATGAGCCTGATCCTGGCCAGCCGAAGCGCGGCGAGAAAGGCGATGCTCGAGGCCGCCGGCCTGGCGATCACGCTCGACCCCGCCGACGTCGACGAAGGCGCGACCAAGGGACGCCTGCTCTCGGAGGGCGCGGACGCCCGAGCAGTCGCGATCGCCCTGGCGGGCGAAAAGGCGCTGGCGGTGTCGCGCCGCCAACCCGGCCGGCTGGTGCTGGGCGCCGACCAGACGCTGGAGCAGGACGGGACCCTCTACGACAAGGCCGCCAGCCTGGATGAGGCCCGCGCGCGGCTGAAAGTCTTCTCGGGCCAGACGCATCAGCTTCATTCCGGCGCTGCGGTCGCGCGGGACGGGGCGGTGATCTGGACCCTGTCGGATTCCGCGAGCCTGAAGGTCCGGCCGCTGTCAGATGGATTTATCGACGGCTATCTGGCGCGAAACGAGGCGGCGGCCCGGTCCTCGGTCGGCGGCTACTGGCTGGAAGGCGAGGGCGCCCAGCTCTTCGAGCGGGTCGAGGGCGATTACTTCACCGTGCTGGGTCTGCCGCTCCTGCCGTTGATGGGCTTCCTGCGAGAGATCGGGGAGCTGCCCGCGTGAGGACCGCCGCCGTGATCGGCCGCCCGATCGCCCATTCCCTCAGTCCGGTCATCCATACCGCCTGGCTTGAGGTGGCCGGGATCGACGCCCGCTATGTCGCTCTGTCGCCCGAAGATCGGGATGGTCTGTTCGGCCTCCTGGACGAGCAGCGGAATGGGACCCTGGTCGGCTGCAATGTCACCGCGCCTTACAAGGGCGACGCGTTCGACTGGGCGCACCGGAACGGCGCCGATATTGGCCCGGAAGCGCTGGCGGCCGGGTCCGTGAACCTGCTCGTGCTCGACGGCGACGTCCGCGCCGACAGCACCGATGGCGTCGGCATGATCGGCGCGATCCGCGAGCAGGCGCGGGGCGTGGATCTCGGATCGGGTGTGGCGGTGGTGCTGGGCGCTGGCGGCGCGGCGCGTGCGGCGGTCCATGCGCTGAGGGCGGAGGGCGCGCGGGAGATCCGTGTGGTGAACCGGACGGTCGCGCGAGCCGAAAATCTGGCATCGGGCTTCGACAGCTGTGTCTCGGCGTGGTCGCTCGCCGACGTTGCGGCGGCTCTGGACGGGAGTCATCTGTTGATCAACGCCGCATCCAGCATGGATCCGCCCGATCTGGCCCCTATGGCGGCCGGGGGCGCGGTCCTGGACATGACCTACCGGCCGCTGGTGACGCCGCTTCTGGCCAGGGCGCTGGCGCGCGGCCTGACGCCGGTGGACGGGCTGGCCATGCTGATCGGACAAGCGCGGCCGAGCTTCGAGGCGCTGTTCGGCCAGACTCCGCCCGCCATTGACGTACGCGGCCTCTGCCTGAAGGCGTTGGAGAGCAAGGCATGAGGATCATCGGCCTGACCGGCTCCATCGGCATGGGAAAGTCCACGACGCTGCGACTTTTCGCAGAAGAGGGCTGTGCGACCTGGGACGCGGACGCGGCGGTTCACCGGCTCTATGCGCCCGGCGGGGCCGCGGTCGAGCCAGTATCGGCTCAGTTTGGCGCGGTGACCGGGCCGGACGGGGGAATCGACCGGGCGCTACTGTTCGACCGCCTGCAGGCCGATCCGCAAGGCTTCGGCCGCCTGGAAGCGATCGTCCATCCACTGGTCAGGCTTGATCGGGAGGCCTGGCTGGAGGCGGCCGGGATCGAGGGCCGGTCGTTCGCGGTGGTCGATGTGCCGCTTCTGTTCGAAACCGATGGCCATGACCAGGTCGAGGCGATCGTCGTCGTTTCGGCGCCGGCCCATGAGCAACGCCGCCGAGTCATGGCGCGCCCGGGTATGACCGAGGACCGGTTCGAGCAAATCCTCGCCCGCCAGACGCCCGACGCAGAGAAGCGCCGACGGGCCGATTTCGTGGTCGACACCGGCGACGGCGTTGAGGCCGCCCGGCGCCAGGTGCGCGAGATCTTGGCCACCCTGTCCACATCTGGATGGCGGTCTGGGCGTTCGGACGCCCTTCACAGGACGGCCGAACGGGGCGAGTAAGAGACCATGCGTGAAATCGTTCTCGACACCGAGACCACCGGCTTCGACCCCCGACAGGGCCACCGGATGGTCGAGATCGGCTGTATCGAGCTGGAAAACCTGACGCCGACCGGACGGACCTTTCACACCCTGATCAACCCGGACCGGATCATCGAGGCCGAGGTCGTGCGCGTGCACGGCATCACCAATGAAAAGGTCAAGGATTCCCCGAAGTTCGCCGAGATCGCGGACGATTTGCACGCCTTCATCGGGGATTCCCCGATCATCGCCCACAATGCGGGCTTCGACCGGAACTTCGTCAACTTTGAGCTTGAGCTGTGCGGCCGGGGCATCCTGCAAGACCTTCAGTGGATCGATACGCTCCAGTTGGCCCAGAAGCGGTTTCCGGGCATGGCCAATTCGCTCGACGCCCTGTGTAAGCGCTTCAAGGTGTCGCTGGCCGAACGGACCCTGCACGGCGCGCTGATCGACGCACGCCTGCTGGCCTCGGTCTATCTGGAGCTGAAGGGCGGGCGCGAGCGGGCGCTGGACCTGTCGGGGCCTGCGCCTGTGGCTGTCGCGGCGGTGGCCGGTGTCTCGGCCTATGGCCAGCGGCCGAGACCGCTGGCGCAGATGTCATCGCAGGAAGAGCGGGACCGGCATGCCGCCTTTCTGAAGGCGACCCTGCCGGACCTCAGCCTGTGGACCCGGCTGGCGCCGGAGATCGCCGACTAGCGAAAGGCGCCTTACGCCTGGCCTTCCGCCGGAGCGGCGGCGAGCGGCTGACCGCCCTGAGCCTGACGCGCGCGGTAGATGGCCGCGAAGTCCAGCGGGTCCAGCTGGAACGGGGGATAGAAGCCGCCGTCCGCTGAGGCGCGCGAGATGATCTCGCGGGCGAACGGGAACAGGTAGCGCGGGCATTCGATCAGCAGGAAGGGCTCCATTTCCTGCTCCGGCACGCCGGCGATCTGGAAGACGCCGCCGTAGACCAGCTCGATCTGGAACATGGCGTTACCCTCGATCGAGGCGCCGACCGAAAGTTTCAGTTCGACTTCGAACAAGTTGTCGGCGCGGCCGCGGGCGTTCAGCTCGACGCCCATGTCGATGGCCGGCTTGCCGTCGACGCGCAGGCTGTCGGGCGCGCGCGGGTTTTCGAAGGACAGGTCGCGGACATACTGCACGAGCACGCGCATCTGGGGGCCTTGGGGGGTCCCCTGCGGGGCGGCGCCGGTGTCGGCGATCGGCTGATCGGTCATTTGGAGTCTCTGGGACAAGGAACGTCTGAGGCGGCGGCGCCTATCATGCGCAAGGCCATGGCGCAACGTCGCTCCCCTGTCCGTCGCCTTGCGTTAAGGCCTTCGGATGCTTACTCCCTAAACCCCAGAGAATAAGGACCGGAAACGCCTTGGACCCCGCCGTTATCCAGATGATCGTCTTCGCCGCCGTCGCCGCGGTGCTGCTGGTCCTGCTTTACAACGTCCTTGGCAAGAAGGTCGGCCGCCAGCCCGAGGACGAACCGGCGCCACAGACGGCCGGTCCCGAAGCACAGGGCGGCTCGCAGCCCCAGGCCGCCTGGGTTCCGACTATGGACCCAGCCGCGGCTGAAGGCGCGGCCCAGCTCAAGGCGCGCGACCCGGCCTTTGACCCGGCGCGATTCTTGGACGGCGCCCGTCAGGCCTATGAGACCATCGTCACCGCCTTCCACGCCGGCGACCGCGATACGCTGAAGCCTCTCCTGTCCCAGACGGTGATGGCCTCGTTCGAACGGGCCATGGCCGACCGTGAGGCCGAGGGCCGCAGCGAACAGGCCGAGATGCCCCATCCACCGCGCGCGGACCTGGACCATGCCGAGGCCGCGGGCGATCTGGCGCGGGCGCGGGTCCGCTTCCTGGCCGAGATCCGCAATGCGGTGACGCATGAGGGCGTGACCACCACCGAGGAACGCCGCACCGCCGAGCTTTGGACCTTCGAGCGCCGCATCGGCTCGGGTGATCCGAACTGGGTGCTGGCCAAGGTGGAGGCGGCCCAGGCGTGAGGCGTGTCCTCGCCCTGATCGCCGCCGGCCTGACACTGGCGGCCTGCGCCACCACACCGCCGGCGCCCACGCCCCCCGATATTCCGATGCCGCCGACGCCTCCGCCCCCGCTGGGGCCGGGCGTGAGCCCCGCCGCCCTGCCTGGCTGGGCCGAGGAGGATCACCTGGCAGCCCTGGAAGCCTGGGCCGAGGTCTGTCCGACGGCGCGAGACGCCGCCTATCAGGCCGCCTGCCAGGCCGCGCGGGTTCTGCCGTCCGGCGACGGGGCGGCGGCGCGGACCTTCTTCGAGACCTTCTTCGTGGTCGAACGCGGCGAGGCTGAAGGCCTGCTGACCGCCTATTTCGCGCCGGAATACGAGGCCCGACGGTTCCGGACCGCCACGTTCGACACGCCGGTGCTGTCGCGGCCGCTGGATCTGGTCGCCGAGGGAACCGTCAGCCGCCAGCGGCTGGCCGACGGGCGCCTGATCCCCTATCCGCCGCGCGCCGAGATCGACGAGACCGACGCCGCGCCGATCGCCTGGATGCGGGCCGAGGACCTGTTCTTCATGCAGATCCAGGGGTCCGGCTACCTGACCTTCGAGGACGGGACGACGGCGCGGGCGGCCTTTGCGGCCCATAACGGCCAAACCTTCGTCGGCATCGCCCGTCCGATGGCCGAGCGGGGTCTGCTGCCCGCCAACGGCACAAGCGGCGAGGCGATCCGAAGCTGGTTGGCCAGCCATCGCGGCCCCGAGGCCGAGGCGGTGATGGACCTGAACCCCCGCTACGTCTTTTTCCGCCTCGAGGCTGATGACGGCCGAGGCCCGACCGGCGCGGCGGGCGTTCCGCTGATCGCGGGCCGATCCATCGCGGTGGATCCGACCCAGTGGTCCTATGGCGATCTGGTCTGGATCGATGCGCCGCAAGGCGATCTGGTCGGCGCCGATCGCGGCTACCGCGGACTGGTCACCGCGCTCGATACGGGCGGCGCCATACGCGGACCGGTTCGGGCCGATTTCTATGTTGGTCGTGGCGACGCAGCGGGCCTGCAGGCCGGACGGGTCCGGCATCCCTTGCGCATGTGGCGGTTGACGCCGCGGGGCTGATCTATTGCCCTCGACTGAGGCTCCCCAGAATCCCCCGGAAGATCGCGCGGCCCACCGATGAGCCGACGGAGCGGGCGACCGACTTGGCGAAAGCCTCGCCGGTGGACTGCCGGTTGGAGCGGCGTGGTGCGGCCGGGGGCCGGGGCGTGGTCGAGCGCGACCGGCTTCGGGGCGCGGGCGCCTGACGCTCTTGCGCCTCATCGAGGCGGTCCATGCGGGTGTCGCGCGGCTTGGGCGCGGCCTCGGCCTGCTTGACCTGCTCGGCGGCCTCGGCGCGGCGCTGGAGCATTTCGTGGGCGGACTCACGGTCGACAGGCGCGTCGTACAGACCCTTAACCGGGCTGGAGGCCTGGACCGCTGCACGCTCGGCCTCGGTCGCGGGTCCCAGGCGGGAATCCGGCGGGCGGATCAGGGTCTTCTGCACGACGGACGGTGCGCCCTTGTCCTCGAGGGTCGAGATCAGCGCCTCGCCGACGCCGAGCTCCTGGATGGCAGTCGCCGTATCGAAGGCCGGATTGGGCCGGAAGCTGTCGGAGGCGGCCTTCAGGCCCCGCTGTTCGGAGGGGGTGTAGGCGCGCAGCGCATGCTGGATGCGGTTGCCCAGCTGGGCCAGCACGGAGTCGGGGATGTCGGCGGGGTTCTGGGTGACGAAATAGACGCCCACGCCCTTGGAGCGGATCAGGCGCACGACCTGTTCGACCTTCTCCATCAAGCCGCGCGGCGTGTCGCGGAACAGCAGGTGCGCCTCGTCGAAGAAGAAGACCAGCTTCGGCTTGTCGGGGTCTCCGACCTCGGGAAGCTGTTCGAACAGCTCCGACAGCAGCCACAGCAGGAAGGTCGAATACAGGCGCGGACTGTTGATCAGGGTAGTGGCGTCAAGGATCGAGACCACGCCCCGGCCATCTGCGGTGGTGCGCATCAGGTCCGACAGCTGGAGCGCCGGCTCGCCGAAGAAGGACTGGCCGCCCTGGTCCTCCAGCTGGAGGATCGCCCGCTGGATGGCGGCGATCGAAGCGGGCGCGACATGCCCATACTGCTTGCCGATGGTGTCGGCGTTCTCGGACACGTGGCCCAGCATGGCGCGCAGGTCGTCCAGATCCAGCAGCAGCAGGCCCTCGGCGTCCGCCACGCGGAACACCACCGACAGCACGGCCTCCTGGACGTCGTTGAGCTCGAGCATCCGCGCCAGCAGGAGCGGGCCGACCTCCGAGATGGTGGCGCGCACCGGATGGCCCTTGCGGCCGAACAGGTCCCAGAAGATCGTCGGCGCCGCCATGGGCGACAGGGTCAGGCCGATCTGTTCGGCGCGGGCCAGTAGTTTTTCGTTCGGCGCGCCCGCTTGGCAGATGCCGGACAGGTCGCCCTTCACATCAGCCGCGAAGACCGGAACGCCGGCGTCGGAAAAGCCCTGGGCCATGATCTGGAGCGTCACGGTCTTGCCGGTGCCGGTCGCGCCGGCCACGACGCCGTGGCGGTTGGCCCGGTGGAACAACAGGGTCTCGGCCTTCTCCGACTGACCCAGATAGAGGCCCGCCGCTTCCGTCTCGCTCATCGCGCCGATCTCCCACTTGTGTCGGTTCAGACCTAGCGCGGGGGCCGACTGGAAACCAGTGTGATTGACCGCACGTTCCCCCGACCGCAAAGGTTGGTCATGGCCCTCAAACTTCCGAAGCTCAAACTGAAACGCGACAAACAGGATCAGCCGACGCCGGCGCCCCTACCCGGGCCGGCCTCTGACGGTTCGACGGTGGCGCGCAATGCCACGGCTGTGGTCGCGGTGGTCGTGGCCGGGGCCGCCCTCTACTGGCTCCGGGACATTCTGACGCCGCTGGCCATGGCGATCTTCCTGATGGTCATGATCGACGGCGTCACGCGCTGGGTCGCCGAGCGCCTGCCTGTGCCGTCCTGGTCGGTGGCCTGGATCTCGGCGATCATCATCTTCATCAGTTTCGCGGGTTCGATCTGGGTCATCGTGGATGGCCTGACCGGGATCATCGCCCAGAGCCAGGGCATAGGCGGGCGGCTGGACCATATCCTGGCCGACATCGCAGCCCTCGTCGGGATGCGCACCGCGCCTGAGACGTCTGAAATCCTCAATCAGTTCGACCTGGCGGCCTATGCGGGCCGGGCGGCGCTGACCACCCAGTCTGTCCTGGGCGGCCTGTTCTTCGCCCTGGTCTATCTCGGCTTCCTGATGTTCGCCCGGGGCAGCGCGAAGAAGAAGATCGTCGCCCTGTTTCCTCTGCGCGAGGACCGTCAGGAGGCGCTGCAGGTCTTTGAGCGCATGCGCGGCGGGGTCGAGGGCTATCTCTGGGTTCAGACCGTCACCGGCCTGATGATCGCGGTGGCCGCCTGGCTCCTGATGGTCATCATCGGCCTGGACAACGCCCTGTTCTGGGCCTTTCTGATCTTCATCGTCGGCTATATCCCGGTGATCGGGGGCGCCATCGCCGCCATGGGCCCGCCGCTCTACGCCCTGGTGCAGTTCGACACCTACTGGCAGCCGATTGCGTTGGCGCTGGGTCTGCAGGTCATCCTCCAGGTGTCGGGCAATTTCATCCAGCCGCGGATGCAGGGCGATAACCAGAACATCGACCCGGTGGCGGTGCTGCTGTTCCTGGCCCTGTGGAGCGCGCTCTGGGGTGTGGCCGGCGCCTTCCTGTCGACGCCGATTGCGGTGATGGTCATGGCCATCACCGCCGAGTTCCGCGGCACGCGCTGGATCGCGGTTCTGATCTCCGGCGACGGCGAGCCCTATCCGGACGAACCCCACGAGCGGAACATCATCGGCGAGGCCAAGGCGAAGAAGCGCGCGGAGGAAGCGATCACAAGTTCGTGATGGCGCCTCTTTAAACCCCGATCAACCGTTCCTACATCTGTTGAAGACGGCGGCTTCGTCCCCTCCCCCCAAAGGAGCCGCCGGCCAGGTGACCGGACCCGTCCCCCTGATCTGGTCACCCAAAGACGATCCGGTCCACCCCTTGTCGGGCCGGACGCCAAGTGGAGCCGCCGGTGATCTCAGGATCGCCGGCGGCTTTCCCTTTTCAGCCAGTCCGTCGAGCGCATCTCGTGCAGCCGCGAGACCGTGCGCTCGAACTCGAAGGCCCCGATCCCGGACCGGTAGAGGTCATCGGGCTCGGCCCCGGCCAGAACGACCAGCCGCGTTCCGGCCTCGTACAGGGCGTCGATCAGGGTGACGAAGCGCCGCGCCGCTTCCTTGCGATCTGGAACCAGAACGGGGACCCCTTCCAGAAACAGGGTGTCGAACCGCTCGGCCAGGGCCAGATAGTCCGACGCGCCCAGCGGCCGGTCGCACAGGGCGTCAAAGGTCTCGCGCGCCATCGAGCCGGTGGTTCGGCCGATCACCGTCTGACGTCCGGCGACCTCAAGCACCGCCGGGGCTTCCTCGGCCTGGCCCTTCAGATCGGTCCAGAGGGCGTCGAAGGCTTCCCGCTCATCGGTCGAGAACCAGACCCGCGCCTGCTTCAGCCGTTCCAGCCGCCAGTCCCGTTCGCCGGTCAGTTCGACAAGCCGGCAGCGCTCGCGGATCATGTCGATGAAGGGCAGGAAGAGTTCGCGGTTGATGCCGTTCTTGTAGAGGTCTTCGGGCGGCCGGTTCGACGTGGCGACCAGAACGACGTCCTGCTCGAATAGCGCCTCGAACAGCCTGCCCAGGATCATCGCGTCGGCGATGTCGGTAACCTGGAGCTCGTCAAAGCAGAGCAGGCGCGCCCGCGAGGCGATCAGGCCGGCGAGGGGCGCGATCGGATCGTCGCCGCGATGGGTTCCAAAGACGGCGCGGCGTTCGGCCTTGTCGCCTGACCGCCAGACCGCAATGTGCCGATGAACCTCGGCCATGAATGCGTGAAAATGCGCCCGGCGCTTCTTTCGCTCGTCCACCGTCGAGAAAAACAGGTCCATAAGCAGCGACTTGCCGCGCCCTGGCGGGGAATAGAGATAGAGCCCGCGGATCGGCTCGTTCGTCCCGAACAGGCGGATCTTCGGCCGGGCCTCGACGGCGGCCTCGACCTCGGCCAGGGCCTCGATGGCGGGTTGCTGGCTGGGATCGGGCCTCAGGCGGCCCTCGTCGATGAGGGTCTGATAGGCCTGGGCGACGTCAATCGGCATGAGACCGGGCTTAACGCCTGTATTTCGCAGTGCAAGGCGATTGCGATTTCCCGGGATCGGCCTAATTGCGAAGGCCGACGGCGGCCCCTTGTCCTCTTCCCGCCGTCTCCAGGAGATCGAGATGGGCTATCGCGTCGCCGTCGTGGGCGCCACCGGCAATGTCGGCCGTGAAATGATGGCCATTCTCGAGGAGCTCGAGTTCCCGGTCGACGAGATCTACGCCGTCGCCTCGCGCCGCTCGAAAGGCGCTGAAGTCTCGTATGCCGACCGCACCCTGAAGTGCGAGGTGCTGGACACCTTCGACTTTTCCAAGGTCGACATCGTGCTGATGTCGGCGGGCGGCGACGTGTCGCGCGAATGGTCCGAGAAGATCGGCCAGCAGGGCCCGATGGTCATCGACAACTCCTCGGCCTTCCGCATGGACCCGGACGTGCCGCTGATCGTGCCGGAGGTGAACCCCGACGCGATCCATCTGGCCAAGAAGAAGAACATCATCGCCAATCCGAACTGCTCGACGGCTCAGCTGGTGGTGGCGCTCAAGCCGCTGCACGACGCGGCCCGCATCAAGCGCGCGGTGGTGGCGACCTATCAATCCGTCTCGGGCACCGGCAAGGCGGCCATGGACGAGCTGTGGAACCAGACCAAGGCCATCTACGGCCTGGGTGACGCCACCCCGAAGGTCTATCCCAAGCAGATCGCCTTCAACCTGATCCCCTTCGCCGGCGACCTGAAGGACGAGGGCTATACGTCCGAAGAGGAGAAGATGTGGAAGGAGACCCACAAGATCCTCGATCCGGAGATCAAGCTGACGGTCACCTGCGTGCGGGTGCCGGTCTTTGTGTCCCACTCCGAGGCCGTGAACCTCGAGTTCGAGGAGCCGCTGGACGCTGAGGACGCCCGCGAAATCCTGCGTGACGCGCCCGGCGTGCTGGTGATCGATCGTCCCGAGGACGGCGGCTATGTGACCCCGGTCGATGCGGCCGGCGAGTTCGCCGTCTATGTCTCGCGCATCCGCAACGACCCGACGGTCGAGCACGGCCTGAATCTGTGGGTGGTCTCCGACAACCTCAGGAAGGGTGCGGCCCTGAACGCCGTCCAGATCGCCCAGTTGCTGGACGAACAGGGCGTCATCACCCCCAAGGGCGGATACCGCTCGATCACCATCTGATCCGGACGTGACCTCCACGCCCGCGCCAGAGCCTTCGGAAGCCCGCGCCGCCCTGATCGCGGGCGTCGGCTGCTATGCGGTCTGGGGGTTCGTGCCGCTGGTGTTCCAGCAGATGGCGGCCTTCGGCGCCGGCCCGCTGGAGATCATGGCGCACCGGGTCCTGTGGGGCGTGGTTTGGGCCGCGCTTCTGGTGCTGGTCGCAAAGCAGGTCCCCCAGGTCCGCAGCATCCTGACCGACCGCCGCACCCTGATGTGGCTGGTGGCCTCGACCGTTCTGATCGCGGTCAACTGGACAGTCTATGTCGCGGCGGTGAACACCGGCCGTACGCTCGACGCCTCGCTCGGCTACTACCTCAATCCGCTCCTGAACATGGCCGCCGGCGCGTGGTTGTTCCGAGAACGGATCGATCGCTGGGGGGGGGCCGCCTTCGCCCTGGCCGCCATCGGCGTCATCCTTCAGGCCTTCGCGCTGGGACACCCGCCCTGGATCTCGCTAATCCTGGCCTTTTCCTTTGCGGGCTATGGGATCATCCGCAAGCGGGTAAAGGCGGACGCCCAGTCGGGCCTGTTCGTGGAGTGCCTACTGCTGGCGCCGATCGGATTGATCTGGGTGCTGATGATCGAGGCCAACGGCACAGGCCATTTTACCGACAGCGCATCCAGCCTGATCTGGCTGCTGATCGCGGGGCCGACGACGGTCATGCCGCTGGCCCTGTTCGCCTGGGCCGCGCGCCGGATGCCCCTGTCGACCATGGGCTTCCTGCAGTTCCTGGCGCCGACGATCGCCTTCGTGATCGGGGTTAGCCAGGGCGAGCCGTTCGGCTGGCTGCGTGGCGTCTCGTTCGTCTGCATCTGGGCGGGGGCGGCGGTCTATGCGGCCGGGGCGCTCATGCGGTCGCGGGCGGCGAAGGCCATGGCGCCGGAGCCCGGCCTGCTGGACGATCCGGCCGACGGCCGCCGCTAGAGGCTGGCGTAAAGCGCGTCCAGCAACGCGACGGCGCGCGGATCGGCCACCAGATGAACGGATTGCCGTTTCATTACATAGGCGGCCGACAACCGGCGCTCGGGATCGGCCATGACCATCGAGCCGCCCCAGCCATAGTGTCCGACAGTGTCCGGGCCCGGCCCCAGGCCGTTCGAGCCGGTGTTGCGCATCAGGCCGGCGGCCCAGATCATTTCGAAAGGCACGACCTTGTCGAACCCGCGCACCCGTTCGGCGGTCAGGGCCCGGAGGGTCTCTTGCGAGAGAATCCGTCGGCCATCGAGGGCGCCGTCGCCGGCGACGATCGAGAGAATCCGCGCCAGGGCTTCGGCCGTCCCGTGGCCATTGGCCGAGGGGATTTCCATGCGCCGCCAGTCGGCCGATCCCCGCCCCGCCGGCGCCGAGCCCTTGTCCAGGAAGGCGGCGCGCTTGATGGCGTCGATAGCGCCCAGATCGGGCGCTGCGGGCGGCTTGCGCATCTGGGCGACGCGCTCATGCTCGGTGTCCGGCAGGCCGATCCAGAAATCAATTTCGTGCGGCTCGCACAGGTCTTCGCGAAGAGCCGTGCCGAGCGTCCGCCCGTCGAGCCGGCGAAACACCTCTCCGGCCAGATAGCCGATGGTGATCGGGTGATAGCCGGAACCGGTCCCCAGCGGCCACAGCGGGGCCTGGGCGGCCAGCCGGTCCTGCACGGCCGACGGATCGAACCAGATATCCGGTTCGGCTTCCGGGGAGAGGCCGGAGAGCCCGGCCTGATGGCTCATGAGCTGGCCCAGGGTGACGCGATCCTTGCCCGCCTGGCCGAAGGCCGGCCAGACCTCTGCGACCGGCGTGTCGTAGGTCACCCGCTTCTGGTCAACCAGCCGCGCCATCATGACAGCCGTAACCGCCTTGGTGCTCGAAAATACCGGGGCCAGCGTCTTGGGTCCGAACGGCGTGGTGCGGGCGGCGTCGGCATATCCCCCCATCAGGTCCAGCACAACCTCGCCGTCGATCGTCGCGGTGAAGCGGGCGCCGACCTCCAGCCCTTCATCGAAATGCGCGGCGAACCGGTCGCGTACGGGGGCGAAGCGGGGCGGGCAAAGGCCGGTGATCTCAACCATGGGATGGCGCTAGGCCACCGGCGCCGCCCTGTCCACCCGCATGCGAAAACGGTGCGTTCCGAAACGGCTTGGTGACCTATTCTCCCTAGGGTGGTGTTTTCCGCTCCCCAGGAAGCCGCCGTGTCAGACCGCACCATTCGAAATCTGGCCCGGCTTCAGGCCACGGCCTCGACCACGCGGGTGCTCAACCTGCTGGCCGTCTGGCGCGACAACCGCGGCAATCCGGACTGGAGCGGGCGACCGCTCTTCAAGAACGCCCAGCTCAACCGCGCCATCATCATCAAGCACCGCCTGCGCCGGGACGAGCGCGATCTGTTCCTGCGCCGTCGTCAGGTGGCGACCAAGGTGGTCATGCCGATCGACCCGCGCGACCTGAAGCTGGGCGGCCGCTATGTCTTCGTCGACCAGATCAGTTTCGCGGCGGCCATGCGGGCCGAGTTCGGGACCTCCCTGCCGGCCGCAGATCTGGAAACCCTGCAGATGATCGACCGGCTGCCGTCGCTCGATCCCTTCCTCCTTCGCGAACAGCTCAGGCGCCACGGCCGGGAGCCGGACCGGTGCTATTTCGACCTGACCGAAGGCGACCGCCGGCGGATGTTCAGCTTCGCCCAGGCCGAGGTCGCGCCCCTGGTGGAGTTGAGCATGGGCTCAAGCGACGGATCGGAGCGACACGCGGCGGTTCTGGTCGGCAAGATCCTGTCCAATGCCGACGGCGATGAGATGGAGCCGTTGCGCCTGACCCTGAGGCTGGAGCCGGAGGAGTACGCCGAGGGCGCCTTCTGCTGGAAGGGCTTTCTCTATTACAAATGGTCCCTGTCGGACGTGACCGACCAGGTGCGCGAGGTCGCCCAGGAGGTCGCGGTCGCCGAGCCGGTCGGTCCGCAGGACGCCGAGACCCGGGCCTATCTCCAGCGCAGCCGGGAAGTCCTGGCCCGCAAGATCGACCGGGCGCTGGCGTCGGTGGCCCTCACACTCAGAATCTATGACGACGCCTATCGGCACCTGACCCACAACGGCCGTCCCACGGCGTTTCGCGAATTCCTGCTCGACGCGCCCAATCTGTTCACCCGGCTGGGCGAACAGGTCGGGGCCCTGCAGCACATCGTGAGTTTCTGGCGCTACCGTTTCGGGCGCGATGCGGCCCAGCTCGGCGTCGAGGAGCTGATCGACATCTTCATGGACTTCGAGTCGTCGCTGTCCGAGCGCGATGAAGCGCTGGGCGAATACATCCTGGCGGCCTGAGCCCCGGGGTTTCTCTAGAAGCGGAAGATCGTCTCGAGACGGACGCGCGGCTGGTCGCGGTCCGAGGTCTGCGGACGGGCCGGGTCGGGGCGGCGTTCGCCCAGGCCGACCGTGCCCTGCAGACGCAGCGACGGAGACAGACGGAAGGAGGCCGAGGCGTCGACGTCGTTCCAGTCCGCCTCACGGCCGACCGGCTGGTCAACGTCCAGGTTCAGGCCCCAGCGACCGTCTGAGTTCCACTGCAGACCGCGACGGCCCGAGCGGGGAGCGGTCGAGTCCACGGCCTGGCCGCCGGACAGGGTCTCGGTGCGGCCGGACGGACGGCTTTGCGCGTGCGCGGCGGCACCCACCCCCGAAAGGACGAGACCGGCTGCCACGGCGGCGGCGATGATCTTCGTGCGGCCCATACGCCTTAGAACTCCCAACCCGGCAGGTTCATTCCGCCGGTTGACGCGAGAGCCGGCGTGTAACCGACAGCCTTGACGTCATTGTGACAGATAAAGAACCCGGCCCTTCGTCACGTCAACGCAGATCAAGCGGGACAGTTCGTCCGAGAGGCGAATCATTGTCCCCCTGTGTCTCCTGCGACACGCGGACGCAGGCGAGGGGCGGCGCCGCCATGAATCCGCCCGGTTCGCCCCGCTTGTCAGAACGGCGACGCCCCGTGCTATAGAGCGCGGCGGCCCATGAGCCCAACCGTTTGGCGGAGACTGACCCTATGAGAGCATCGCGCGGCGCGCTGACCCTGGCCCTGGTCCTGGGGCTTGCGGGTGGTCTTTCGGCCTGTGGAACCGTCAGCCGCGTGGTCGGCGGCGGTGATGAGCCGTCGGCTCCGTCCGAAGTCGGCATCGGCGTGAACGGCTATCTGTGGCGGGCTTCGCTCGACACCCTGGATTTCCTGCCGCTCGAGACTGCTGATCCCTGGGGCGGCATCATCAACTACGGCTGGTATTCCAGCCCGTCGTCGCCGAACGAGCGCATCAAGGCCACCGTCTATATTCTGGACTCGCGCCTGCGCGCCGACGCCCTGAACGTCACGGTCAACCGTCAGGTCCGCAACGAGGCCGGCGACTGGGTCGAGGCGGCCGTCGCCACCCAGACCGAGACGGATCTGGAGAACGCCATCCTGACCCGCGCCCGCCAGCTGCGTCTGGCCGGCGTCGGAGACTGATCGGCTCCCCATGTCGCGATATGATCCCAAGGCGGCGGAGCCCCGGCGCCGCGCCCAGTGGGAGTCCGAGAACGTCTTCAAGGCCGACGCCAGCTCGGCCCGACCGAAGTACTATGTCCTTGAAATGTTTCCCTATCCGTCGGGGAACATCCACATGGGGCACGCCCGCAACTATGTGATGGGCGACGTCGTCGCCCGCTACAAGCGCGCCAGGGGCTTTGAAGTGCTGCATCCGATGGGCTGGGACGCCTTCGGCATGCCGGCCGAGAACGCCGCCATGGAGCGGGGCGTCCATCCTGGCGAATGGACTTGGTCCAATATCGCCACCATGCGGGACCAGCTGAAGCTGCTGGGCCTGTCGCTGGACTGGTCGCGCGAGATCGCGACCTGCGATCCCGCCTATTACGGCAAGCAGCAGGCCTGGTTCCTCAAGCTGTGGCGGCGCGGCCTGGTCTATCAGCGCGAGGGCGTGGTCAACTGGGATCCCGTCGACAACACCGTCCTGGCCAATGAACAGGTCATCGACGGGCGCGGCTGGCGCTCGGGTGCGGTGGTGGAGAAGCGCAAGCTGAACCAGTGGTTCATGCGCATCACCGATTATGCCGACGACCTGATCGAGGGCCTGAAAGAACTGGACCGCTGGCCGGACAAGGTCCGGACAATGCAGGAGAACTGGATCGGGCGCTCCAAGGGCCTGACCATGACCTGGGCCTGGTCGGGCCAGGTCCCGGCCGCGGCGCCGGACGGCCTGACCATCTATACAACCCGCCCCGACACCCTGTTCGGCGCCAGCTTCATGGGTCTGGCGCCCGACCATCCGGTTTCGGCCGCGCTCGCCGCCGCCAATCCGGAAGTCGCGGCCTTCGTCGCCGAGTGCCGCAAGGGCGGCGCCTCGACCGCCGACATCGAACAGGCGGAAAAGATCGGCTGGGACACCGGCCTGAAGGTTATCCATCCCTTCACGGGCGCCGAGATCCCGGTCTGGATCGCTAACTTCATCCTGTCGGACTACGGCACGGGCGCCATCTTCGCCTGTCCGGCCCACGACCAGCGTGATCTGGAGTTCGCCCGCAAATACGGCCTGCCGGTCCTGCCGGTGGTGCGTCCCGAGGGCCAGGACGAAACCGAGATCGGCGACGAGGCCTATACCGGCCCCGGTTCGATCTTCAACTCGGACTTCCTGGACGGGCTGGACATCGAAACCGCCAAGGCCGAGGCCATCGCCCGGATCGAAGCCGCCGACCAGGGCCAGGGCGCGACTGTCTATCGCCTGCGGGACTGGGGCGTCAGCCGCCAGCGCTACTGGGGCTGCCCGATCCCGATCATCCACTGCGAAGCCTGTGGCCCCGTTGGGGTTCCGGAATCGCAGCTTCCTGTCAAGCTGCCCGAGGACGTCACCTTCGACGTGCCCGGCAACCCGCTGGACCGGCATCCGACGTGGAAGCACGTGGCCTGCCCGACCTGCGGCGCGGACGCCCGGCGCGAGACCGACACGCTGGACACCTTCGTGGACAGCTCCTGGTATTTCGCCCGCTTCACCGACCCGACTGCCGAAGAGCCGATCGACAAGGCCTCGGCCGACCACTGGCTGCCGGTGGATCAGTACATCGGTGGCGTCGAACACGCAGTCCTGCATCTGCTCTATGCCCGCTTCATCTCGCGCGCCCTGACCGACGCCGGGCTGATGTCGGTGCGCGAGCCCTTCGCGGGCCTGTTCACCCAAGGGATGGTCGTCCACGAGACCTACAAGACGGAGGCCGGTCAGTGGATCGAGCCCACGGACGTGGAGTTGGTCCACATCGATGGCGCCCGCTCGGCGAAGCGTGTCTCGACCGGTGAGAGCCTGCTCATCGGCGACATCGAGAAGATGTCGAAGTCCAAGAAGAACGTCGTGGCCCCGCAGGAGATCGTGGATCTTTATGGCGTCGATGCCGGTCGGCTGTTCGTCCTGTCCGACAGTCCGCCCGAGCGCGATGTCCAATGGACCTCGGGCGGGGTCGAGGGCGCGAGCCGCTTCGTCCAGCGCGTCTGGGCCGAGGTGGACGGCTTCCCGGGCGGCCTGTCCGGTGATCCGATCGGTCAGGACGCCGCCGCCATCGCGCTGCGCAAGGCGACGCACAAGGCGATCAAGGTCGTCAGCGAGGGCGTCGAAGGCTTCCACTTCAACGCCGCCATCGCGCGCCTGTACGAATTCCTGAACACCCTGCGCGCGGCCAAGACCGACGGCGCGACGCCCGCCCTTCTGGCCGCCAAGCAGGAGGGTCTGATCGCCCTGACCCTGCTGGTCCAGCCCTTCGTGCCGCACCTGGCCGAGGAATGCTGGGAGCGTCTGGCTCAGCCCGGCCTGGCGGTGAACGCGCCCTGGCCGGTGTTCGATCCAGCGCTCGCCACCGACGATCAGGTGACCATGCCGGTCCAGGTCAACGGCAAGCGGCGGTGCGAACTGACGGTCGCCCGCGGCCTCATGCCCGCCGATGTCGAGCAGATCGCCCTTGCGGACGCCGAGGTTCAGTCCAAACTGGAAGGCCAGCCGGTCCGCAAGATCATCGTGGTGCCGGACCGTATCATCAACATCGTCACGGGGTGACGCCATGAGCCGCCTGACCGGACCGATCCTCGCGCTCGTCGCCCTGATGGTCTCGGCCTGTGCGGGGTTCACGCCGATGTACGCCGAGCCGGGTGTGGTCGCAGGCCTTGAGCGGATCGCCGTCCAGGCGCCGGACACGCGTGCGGGCTATCTGCTGCGCGAGCGCCTGGAAGACGCTTTCGGCCGCGACGCCTCGGCTGAGCCCGTCTACCGCCTGCGCACACAGCTGCGCGAGCGCCGCAATCCGCTGGGTCGCCGGGCCGACGACACCGCGACCCGCTATGAGCTGAACCTGACGGTGTCCTACGTCCTGACCGATGCGCGGACCCAGGCGCAGGTTCATGCCGACACCCTGACGGTGACCACCACCTACGCCGCCTCGACCCAGCCCTATGCCGGCGTCGTGGCCCAGCAGGACGGCTCGGAACGCGCGGCCGCCCAGGCGGCGGACCTCATCCGGAGCGACCTCGCCCGCGTGCTGGCGGAGCGGGCGCGCGGGGAATGATCCTCTCCAAACGGCCGGATATCGACCGTTTCCTGTCGAAACCGGATCCCGCCGCCCGCGCCGTGGTCATCTATGGCCGTGACCGGGGCGTGGTGCGCGAGCGCGCTGAACAGCTCTGCAAGCAGCTGGTTCCCAACATTGATGATCCGTTCGACGTCGCGGTCCTGACCGACGGCGATGTGGAATCCGATCCGGCCCGGCTGGAGGCCGAGCTCGCGGCCCTGTCCATGATGGGCGGCAAGCGACTGGTCCGGCTGAGGCTTCATTCCGAGAAATCCTCCATCGACAAGGCGGTCGCCGAGGCCGTCACCGCCCATGTCGAAGGCCGGCTCAATCCCGACGCGGCCTTCGTGATCGAGGCCGGCGCGCTCGGTCGGGAGTCAACCTTGCGCAAGGTCGCCGAGAAGGCGGCCGAGGCCCGGGTCATCCCCTGTTATGAGGACGAGGTCGGCGATATCGCCCGCATGGCCCGCGAGGCCCTGCGCGCCGACAATGTCTCGCTGACCGCCGAGGCGCTGGAGATCTTCGTGGGCCGCCTGCCCAAGGAACGGGGCGTCGCGCGTCAGGAGATCGAGCGTCTCGCCCTCTATATCGGGCCGGGTTCCGGGGTCACCCTGGGCGCCGCCGAGCTGGAGGAGTTCCTCGGTGTCGAGCCTGACGCCTCCTTGTTCGAGGCGGCCAATGACGCCTTCGGCGCCCGCACGGCCCAGGCCCGCTCCGGCATCGTCAGGGCCTTCGCGGAGGGCGAAACGGGCCCCGCGGCCGTGCGCGCCGCCAGCCAGCATCTCGGAAAGCTGCGCCGGGTCGTCACCCTCGCCCGTTCCGGCGCCGACCTGAAGGAGGCGGCCAAGGCCGCCGGCGTCTTCTGGAAACAGGAGCGAGAGTTCCTGCGTCAGGCCCGCGCGTGGTCCCTCTCGGAGCTGGATGTGGTGCAGGCCGATCTGCTGGAGGCCGACCGGCTCTGCAAGCGCGCCGGATCGCCCGACGCGCTGATCGCCGAGCGCGCGCTTCTGTCGGTCGCCGCGCGGGCGCGCCGACTGGGCCTCTGAGAGCCTGTTCGATCTGACCAATCTGGTCTGATCGGGCCAAAAGGACCTGACCTGTTTCTGCACCGCCGACCGGCGGTGGAATCAACCTTGAATCAACCGCGCATCAACCGCCGGCACAGTTCGTCCAACTGTTCCAGCGTACCGTAGCGCAGGGTCAGGGCGCCCTTGCCGTCCTTGTCTGCCAGCTCGACCTTGAGGCCCAGGCTGTCGGACAGATCGCGCTCCAGGGCCGCGATGTCGGGGTTGCGGTCGGCCGTTTCCCTTCGGCCCGCGATCCGGGCCGGCTTGTCGACGACACCCTTCGCCAGGGCTTCGGTCTGACGGACGCTCAGCCCTTCGGCGATGATCCGGTCGGCCAGGGTCTCGGCGTTCTCGGCTGTCAGCAGGGCGCGGGCGTGGCCGGCCGACAGGCGGCCTTCTTCCACGTGAACCCGCACGGCGTCCGGCAGGGACAACAGGCGCAGGGTGTTGGCCACATGGCTGCGGCTCTTGCCGACGATCTCACCCAGGCCTTCATGGGTCCGGCCGAAGCGTTCGATCAGGGCCCGATAGCCCAGCGCCTCTTCGATCGGGTTCAGATCGGCCCGCTGGACGTTCTCGATGATAGCAATTTCAAGGACTTGCCGGTCATCCAGCTCGCGGACCACGGCCGGGATGGCGGCCAGGCCGGCCCGCTGCGACGCGCGCCAGCGGCGTTCGCCCGCCACGATCTGAAAGCCGTCCCCGTTCGGGGCCGGACGGATCAGGATCGGCTGCAGCACACCCTTATCGCGGATCGAGGCGGCCAGCGATTCTAGCTCCTCTTCCGAGAAGGCGCGGCGCGGCTGGTCCGGATTGCGGCGGATCAGCTCGATCGGCGTATCGGTCGGGGCCGACGGCGGCGGCGCATCGGCGGCGACATCGGCGGCGGCTTCGCCCAGCAGGGCCGACAGACCACGACCCAGGCCTCTTTGACGTTCGGACATTAGTTCGCCTCTAGGAGTTTCTGCGTCCGCCTGCGAGCGCGCTCGCGGCCGACCAGTTCGCGCGCCAGTCTCAGATAGGCCTGGCTGCCCGCGCATTTCAGATCATAGATCAGGGCCGGCTTGCCGAAGCCCGGCGCCTCAGACACCCGCACATTACGCGGGATCACCGTCTCATAGACCTTATCCCCGAAATGCCCGCGGACATCGGCCTCGACCTGTCCCGACAGGGCGTTGCGGCGATCGTACATGGTCAGGACGATGCCCTGGATCTCCAGGCGGGTGTTCAGGCTCGATTTCACCAGATCGACGGTCCGCATCAGCTGCGTCAGGCCTTCCAGGGCGAAGAATTCGCACTGCAACGGCACCAGCACCGCATCGGCGGCCGACATGGCGTTGACGGTCAGCAGATTCAGCGACGGCGGGCAGTCGATCAGCACATAGGTCGGCGACAGGTCGGCCTTGAGTTGCTTAAGTTTTTCAATGCCATCACGCAGGCGATATGAGCGGCGGTCGGCCTGTCCCAGCTCGATCTCGATCCCTGACAGGTCAGGATCGGACGGCACCAGCCACAGGCCCGGCACCTGCGTCTTCACCGCCGCCTCGTGCAGAGGCCGGCCGTCGACGATGGAATCATAGATGGTGACGCGGCGCTGTTCCTTCGGCACGCCCAGACCTGTGGAAGCATTGCCCTGCGGATCCATGTCGATCAGCAGGACGCGTTCGCCGACGGCTGCGAGCGCCGTGCCCAGATTGATCGCGGTCGTGGTCTTGCCCACGCCGCCCTTCTGATTGGCAACGGCCAGGACGCGGGGAGGCGGGGCTTCACGCGGCACGCTTGGAACTCCGAATGCGAAGAATGCGACCGCGCGGGTCGCTCTGGGAGGGCAGGACGTCGGCGTCGAAGCGGTGACGGCGTTTCGCCTCGAGGATTTCTTCTTCCGCCTTTTCGCCCTTCAGGAACAGTCCCTCGGCGCCTCTGGCGCGGTACGGACGGGCGAAATCCAGAAGTTTTTCGAGGGGTGCACAGGCACGCGCGGTCACCACGTCGGCCTTTATTTCTAGGGTTTCGGCGCGGGCGTTCACGACCTTGGCCGGAAGCGACAGGGCGCTGACAACCTTCTCCAGAAACTTGGTGCGTTTCGTCTGGCTGTCGATCAGCCAGATTTTTGCGCCCGGCGTCTCTTTCAGAAGTATGGCCAGTATGACTCCCGGAAGGCCGGCTCCGGCGCCGAGATCGGCCCACACCCGGGCGTTGGGCGCGAGCGGCAACAGCTGGGCGCTGTCCAGGGCGTGGCGGTTCCAGAAGTCCGGCAGGCTCGCGGGCCCGACCAGATTCATCACCGCATTGCCGTCCTCCAACATCAGCCGATAGGCGTCCAGATCGGCGATGGCGGTCTCGCTGGCCCCTGTCAGGGCCTGAAAATCATGGGCGTTCATGGATCAGGCGGCCGCCGATTCACGTGTCCGACGGACATGGGCGAGAAGCGCCGTCAGGGCGCCCGGCGTCACGCCTTCAATCCGTCCGGCCTGACCCAGGGTCCGCGGACGCACGGCGGTCAGCTTCTCGCGAACCTCATTGGACAGGCCACCGACGGTGGTGAAATCCAGATCGGCCGGTATGACCAGCGCCTCGTCCCGGCGCAGCGCTTGGGCATCCGCTTCCTGCCGCCCGAGATAGCCGGCGTAGGCCGCGTCGATCTCGACCTGTTCGGCGACATCGGCGGACCAGTCCATGATCTCAGGCCAGGCCGGTGCGAAGGTCTCCAGAGACGCGCCGGGATAGGCCAGCAGTTGGCTCAGGGAGCGGCGTTGACCATCCTGATTGACGTTGAGGCCCAGTCGGTTGGCCTCATTTGGCGTCAACTGGGTTTCAGTCATCAGCGCGCGCGCCGACGCTAGGGATTCAGCCTTGGATTCAAACGCGTGGCGACGATCCGGGCCCACGAGGCCCATATTGATTCCTATCGGTGTCAACCGTTGATCCGCATTGTCCGCTCGCAGCGTTAGGCGGAACTCGGCCCGACTGGTGAACATGCGGTAGGGCTCGGTCACACCCTTGGTGACGAGGTCGTCGATGAGCACGCCGACATAGGCTTCATCCCGTCCGAGCACGAGACCGTCCTGACCGCCCGCGGCGCGAGCCGCGTTCAGGCCGGCGACCAGGCCTTGAGCGCCCGCCTCCTCATAGCCTGTCGTGCCGTTGATCTGTCCGGCCAGATAGAGGCCCGGTATGGATCGCAGTTCCAGCGTCGGATGAAGGCTGGTCGGATCGACATAGTCATACTCGATCGCATAGCCATACCGCCGCACCCGAACCTGCTCGAGGCCGGGCATGGTCTTCAAAAAGGCCAGCTGGGTGGCCTCCGATACAGAGGTCGAGACACCGTTCGGATAGACCGTCTCCCCGTCCGAATTCCCGGGCAGACCCTCGGGCTCCAGGAAGACCTGATGGCTGGTCTTGTCGGCGAAACGGACGACCTTGTCCTCGATCGATGGGCAGTAGCGCGGGCCCTTGCCCGACAGCCGGCCGCCATAGACGGCGGATTCGCCCAGGTTTTCGGCGATTATCCGGTGCGTCTCCTCGTTCGTATGGGTGACGCCGCAGGCGATCTGTTCAGGGATCGACCCGTTGGCCAGGAAGGAGAATCGCGAGGGCGCATCATCGGCGGCCTGCATCTCCAGCTGGTCCCAGGCAATGCTGTCGGCTTCCAGGCGCGCGGGCGTGCCGGTCTTGAGCCGGCCCATGCGCAGGCCCAGAGAATAGAGCCGGTCCGACAGGCCGATGGACGGCTGGTCGCCGATGCGTCCGGCGGGGATGCGCTCGTCGCCCCTATGGATGACGCCCTTGAGGAACGTGCCGGTCGTCAGGACCACCGCCGGCGCACGCCAGACGCGGCCCTGATCATCGGAGACACCGGCCACTCGGCCATCTTTGACGATCAGATCCTCGACGGCCGCGGCCTCGATGGCCAGCCCTTCGCTCTCGGCGAGGGCCGCCTGCATGGCCGCGCGATAGAGGCCCCGGTCGATCTGGGAACGCGGGCCGCGAACGGCTGGGCCCTTGGAGCGGTTCAGGAGCCGGTACTGGATCGCCGCCTGATCGGCCACGCGGCCCATCAGGCCGTCCAGAGCATCGATCTCGCGCACCAGATGGCCCTTGCCGAGTCCGCCGATGGCCGGATTGCAGCTCATCTCACCGATGGTTTCGACCTTGTGGGTGAGCAGCAGAGTGCGCGCACCGGCGCGCCAGGCGGCATGCGCCGCCTCGCAGCCGGCATGGCCGCCGCCGATCACAATCACATCCCAGGACTGGGCCAAAAACGAGCTCCGAAAGAAGGAAGGGGCTATAGCAGAAGGTGCAGGGGCCGGCCACGGGGGTCAGAGTGTTTCACGTGAAACACGCGATCACTTTCGGATGCAGACGGCCAGGGCTGTTTCACGTGAAACAGTTGGTCACTTGCCGATGCAGAAGCTGGAAAAGATCACGTCCAGAACCGCCTCGACGTCGATCCGCCCGGTCACCGCTTCCAGCGAACGGATGGCGAGGCGCACATCTTCGCTGGCCAGTTCCGGCGCTTCAAGGTGATCGCGCGCTCGATCCAAATGCGCCCGGGCCTGGATCAGACGGCCCGTGTGGCGGGCCTGGGTCGCTGCGGGGAAGTCGGCGCCGCTGGTGGCCGCGATGACCGCCTGGGTAAGTCGGGCCTGGAGGTCGTCCAGGCCGTGTCCTGTCGTCGCGCTGATCGCGCCGGGCTCCTCCTTGAGATCAGCCTTGGTCCGGACGAGCCACGCCCCATCGGTCTCCGGAACCGGTTCACTGGTCGGTGACAGTAAGAGGATCAGGTCTGCGCCATCGGCCCATTTGCGGGCGCGGGCCACGCCCTCGGCTTCAATGACGTCGTCGGTTTCGCGCAGGCCCGCCGTATCGGCGATCAGAACCTTGCGGCCGCCCATCACCAGCGAGGCCTCGATCACATCGCGGGTCGTGCCCGCGATCGGCGTGACTATGGCGGCGTCGCGTCCGACCAGCGCATTGAACAGCGACGACTTGCCGGCGTTCGGCTCGCCGGTCAGGGCGATGCGGAAGCCGTCCCGGATGCGCTCGCCCCGCTTGCCGTCCGCCAGCGCGGCGTCCAGATCAGCGATCAGGGCCTCGACGCCCGGCCGTGCCCGGTCCGCCACATCCTCGGGCAGCTCCTCATCCGGAAAGTCGACGGCGGCTTCCAGCATGGCTAGGACGTGGATCAGCCGATCGCGCCAGCCTTCGTATCGGCGGCTCAGCGCGCCTTCGAGCTGCTTCAGCGCCTGATCCCGCTGGGCCAGGGTTTCGGCCTCGATCAGATCGGCGACCGCCTCGGCCTGGGCCAGATCCAGCTTGCCGTTCTGAAAGGCGCGCCGGGTGAACTCGCCGGGTTCGGCCAGACGCAGTCCGGTGGCGAGGAGTGCTTTGGCCGCGGCCTCGACCACGGCCTGTCCACCATGCAGGTGAAGCTCGGCGCAGTCTTCGCCGGTGAAGCTGGCCGGCCCCTCGAACCACAGCACCAGCGCCTGATCGATCTCACGACCTTCCGAATCTCGAAGCCGCCGCAGCGAAGCCCGCCGCGCTTCCAGCCGCCCTGCGCCCAACATTGACAGCGCGCTGGCGGTCGACGGCCCGCTCAGACGCATGACTGCGACCGCGCCCCGGCCGGGCGGTGTCGCCAGCGCAAAGATGGTGTCGTGAGCCAAAACTATTCGGAGCGAGGCGTTGTCCCGACGGTCGCCATGCCCATCACGGCGCGGAACTGTTCGGTTGCCTGCATGCCGAACGAGGCCCACGTCTTCATCAATTCCTCGGGCTGCATCCGGGCCATGTTCTCGTCCATGCGTCGTTGCATCTCGGAGACGAGATGGTCATTCAGCGGCGTCACGTCGGGCAGACCCAGGAACGTG